>NZ_JAMOIE010000079.1 GCF_024448935.1 Stutzerimonas stutzeri | reverse complement strand
GCGATATATCGCGATTAGAGACGAGCCCGACAGAGCTCAAGTCATGACGGCCGTTCTGATTAATCGACTGGTCCAGTGCGTCCCGAGTTCAACTAAATCTGCTGTTCGCAAGGTGGTCGTGGCTCAAAGGAAGGGCCAACCTGCGCGATTTGCTCAGACGAGCCGAGGCGGCACTATATAAACACGCTGTTGTGGTCAATGGCCCGATTAGCCGACCGGTTCCGACTGAAAAGCTGTAAACAGCTGAACGAAGAGTGCTCGCAACAGCTTGGCCAGGCCCTGCGGTGGTGTTCCCGTTATTTCGCGCAAGCTCTAAACCTCGGACGCGACCTTGCGTGCCTCAGCGAGCAACCAGTCGCGAAAGGCTTGCACCTTGGGCAGGTCGCCGCTCACGGGACGATAAACTATGTAGTACGCCTGGGTTAGCGGGCAATCCAGGCCGCTGTCGGCCAGGGGACGGATCAGCCGACCTGCATCCAGGTCGTCCTTCACCATCACACTGCGCGCCAGTGCTATCCCCTGCCCGCTCATTGCTGCCTGCAGCACAGCCGCCGAGTCATTGATACGCAGGCCGTGACTGGTGTTTATCTGTTTGAAGCCTGAGGCGTCCAACCACATTCGCCAGGTAGGGTAGTCTGCGTAGGTCGCCATCGACAGGTCGTGGATCAACGTAGCGTGCGGTAAGCGTTCTGTTGGCAGGCGCCCGCCCTCCATTAGCAGATAGCCTGGCGAACAGACTGGAAATATGACCTCATCCATCAGCCGAACGGCAGTGAGACCAGGCCAGCTGCCGGAGCCGTAGCGGACACCGACATCAATACGCTCAGCCTGAAAATCTGCCGAGCGCGAGCTGGTGTCTAGCAGCACGTCCAGCTCCGGATAAGCCTGCTGAAAGCGCTCGATGCGAGGCAGCAACCATTTCGCGGCAAAGGCCGGGCTCACGGTAACGGTGAGCTCGACATTTGCGCCCGCGTCCTTAAGCCGTGACAAGCCCAGCCGCAATTTTTCGAAACCCTCGCGAATATCAGGCAGTGCCGAGCGCGCCGCGTCAGTCAACTCAAGGCGCGCCGAACCACTTGTGGCGCGAGTGAATAAAGCGACCCCGAGCCACGATTCCAGGTTGCGGACCTGCTGCCCTACGGCCGCTGGCGTGACGTTCAACTCAGCTGCGGCTGCAGAGAAACTTTGATGCCGCGCTGCGGCTTCGAATGCGCGCAAAGCGTTGAGGTTGGCAGGGGTGGCCATCGATAGGTTTCCTATCTCGCTACGTAAGATTTTATGCGTTGTTGGCAGCGCCTGGGCGAAACGACAATTGCATCAGGACGACGGCCAGATGCCCCGCAGACCGACACCGTCTGCACCACCTGAAGGCTGTCGGCGATCATCAACCTTACGCTCAGCACTTGTGGAGATTAAACCCATGCATAGTTTTTCTAACAAAGTAGCCATTGTAACCGGCGGTAGTTCCGGGATTGGTAAGGAAGTCGCCAAGCGTCTGGTCAACGCTGGCGCCTCGGTGGTGATAGGCGGTCGCGACGCGGACAAGCTAACCCGGGCAGCTCTGGATATAGATGCCAGCGGTCGTCAGGTACTCGCACTCGCTGGCGATATTGCCCAACCCGCCACTGCTCAGGCATTGGTTGACCTGGCGGTGCGCGAGTTCGGCGGTGTGGACGTACTGATCAACAACGCTGGCGTCTTCAATCCGAAGCCGTTCCTCGAGGTTAGCCCAGAGGAATACGACTGGTTCCTCGATACCATCCTCAAGGGCAAGTTCTTCATGGCCCAGGCTGCTGCCAAAGCAATGCTCCAGCGCGGCGGCGGCGTTATCGTGCAAACCGGCTCGCTGTGGGCTATTCAGGCCATCGGCGCGACACCTTCCGCGGCCTATTCCGCAGCGAACGCCGGTGTGCATGCCTTGACGCGCAACCTGGCCATCGAGCTGGCCGGGTCGAACATCCGCATCAACACCGTGGCGCCAGCCGTGGTCGAAACGCCGGTATACAGTACCTTCATGGACGCTGAGCAGGTCAAGGAAGTGCTTCCGACCTTCAATGCCTTCCACCCGTTGGGGCGTAACGGCCAACCCGGGGACGTAGCTGCCGCCATTCTGTTCTTGGCGTCGGCCGAGGCCTCATGGATTACTGGCGCCATTTTGCCAGTCGATGGCGGTGTGACCGCCGGACGCAACTGAACAAGATGCTCGCTGCGATTCGGCTGGGCTTTTGGAGCCCGTGGATGATCCGCCAATGTCTGGCGGACCGGATTGGTTCTGCCAGTCCTCCCGCACACCTGGAAGCGATACTTCATCGGCTAGCCATCCCTGGCCGGCGATAGGCTCTGCCTACCTCATCCATCTGCTCAAATGGGTTTTTCGAGCGCCTCGAGCAGCACAGCAATGTTCTGCTCGTTTCGCTTGTAGTAAGTCCAGGGGCCGATGCGTTGCGAGGTCTCCAGTTGCGCACGCTGGAGCGCGGCGAGGTAGTTCGAGACGGTCGATTGGGACAGCCCTACCCGCTCCTGGATGATGCTGACGCAGACGCCCAGCTGCTCGGGATCGGCTTCCTGCTCCGGGAAGTTGGTCTTCGGGTCCTTCAGCAGGTAAGAATGGCCAGGCCGGTGGGGTTGTCCAACAACGACTCATGACGAGGAACGCAGCGATGATCGACTTCGACAACAAGGGCTTCTTCAAGCTCAAGCAGAACGACGAATACGCCGAGCGGGTCAGGTCGCTGCTGCTGGACGACGAGCAGGTGATCGATTCTTACAAGTCCATGCGTGACGGCGTGGTGTTTACCAACAAGCGCATCATCGCAGTCAACGTGCAGGGCATCACCGGCAGCAAGAAGGATTTCACTTCCCTGCCCTACAACAACATCGTCGCCTATTCGGTGGAGACATCGGGGACCTTCGATCTGGACTCTGAGCTGGAGGTCTATTTCTCGTCGCTTGGGAAGGTGAAGTTCGAGTTCACCGGCAGGACCTCGATCGTCGAAATATCCAAACACATAGCCAAACATCTGCTCTGAACTGAGTGGTAGCTGCCGCTTGAAGTGTAGTGCTGCACCTGCAGGGTGCTCAAGTCGTTACGCGTAGGCCGGCAACCACGAACCCACACCCGCCCTGACTCGCCAGCATGGGTAGCATGGGTATCGAGCAATTAAGTCTGGCTGCCGCAATGAACCGGTTGCCGTTGCCGGTCGATCTCCACAGGGCAGGTTTTCTCAGTCGGCGAAGAGGCTGCCTCGACAGGGCGGGAAGACAACGCCGACGGTTTAGCTTCTTCCGAGCGAATACCTAACGCGACCAGCAGCGTCTCGCTCATTTCCATGAATGAATAGCCATCGGCCCATATTTCGGTTTTGCCGTTCAGTCTGTTACCCATGCTTTTCCATATCCCAGGCTGCGCGCCCACTCAGCCGTGCGTTCGAATTGTTTTGCGATGCCTGTTGGCGACACGCAACTGCAGCACCCCGCGTGCCAACCTCGTAAAGCGAGATTTTACTTTTATATCAATCACTTGCAGGACCCATGAGCGCCAGCAGCTGTTGCAACATGCACGATTGGCCATCTATACCCTTGCGATGTGCATGTCCGGGCCCGTGCTGCAGGTCACAAAATGGAGTCAGGACAATGACCAGACCTACAGTACGTGTCTTTGCCAGCGGTACACGACCAGACCCGGCCTTTCGGCATAATGGGTAGCCCGCCCTTGAGCCCACACCATGCAGATCGATGAAGAACTCACGCTGAAAAAGCTGGAGGTGTTTCTGGCCTTCATGCGCAGCGGCAATCTGAGCAAGGCGGCCGCCGAGCTGAACACCAGCAATGTCAGCGTGCACCGCGCCATTCACTCGCTGGAGAGCGCGCTGCGCTGCCCGCTGTTCAAGCACGAGGGGCGCAACCTGATCCCGTTGGAGAGCGCCTACGTACTGGAAGAGCGGGCGCAGAAGCTGGTCCAGGATGTGCTCGAGACGGTGCGCCAGACTCGGGAGGCGGCTGGGTTCTCGGCCGAGCGCTTCAAGCTCGGGGCGCTCTATTCGCTGACGGTGAAAACCGTGCCGCAACTGATCATGGGGCTGAAGCTGCGCCGTAGCGAGCTCAACATCGACCTGATCCTCGGCTCCAACGTGGACCTGTTCTACAAACTGAAGAACATGGAGCTGGACGCAATTCTGGTGTCGCTCAACGACAGTGTCAGCCACGACCCGGACTGTGCACAGCTGCCCCTGTTCGCCGACGACATCTTTCTCGCCGCGCCGGCTGATTCGCCGTTCGCGCAACAGGCGGAAGTCGACTTGAGCGATCTGCGCGACGCCACCTTTATTACGCTGACACAAGGCTTCGCCACCCATCAGGACGGCACGCGGGTATTCCAGCAGGCAGGCTTCGAGCCCAAGGTGGCCATGCAGGTCAATGACATCTTCACCTTGATGAGCATGGTCAATTCGGGGGTGGGCTATGCGCTATTGCCCGGTCGGGTGGGGATGGTCTACGAGGCGCGGGTCAAGTTGGTGCCGTTGCAGGCGCGGTATCACCTGCAACAGCACATCGGCGTGGTGTTTCTGAAGGCCAAGGAGCGCGATCCCAACCTGCTCGCGCTTTTGGCCGAATGCCGCATGTACAGCCTTAGGAATCCGAGTTGACGCACCGCAAGGTGGACAATGGCAACGCCTTGTCCACCTCGAGGCAATTCAGCCGAGCAATCCGCGCATGATGAAGAACAGCAGCGACGGGCCAAGCAGGCAACCGAGTGCGGTGTAGAACGCCGCAGTCAGGCAGCCGTAGGGCACCAGGCGGGCATCGGTGGCCGCCAGGCCGCCGGCCACACCGCTGGAGGTGCCGATCAGGCCGCCGAAGATCACTGCCGAGCGCGGGTTGTTCAGCCCGATGTAAGGCGCGACGAAGGGCGTCGCCACCATCACCACGATTGCCTTGACCAGGCCTGCGGCGATGGACAGCGCCATGACCTCGGAGCTCGCACCAATCGCCGCGCCGGTGACCGGGCCGACGATGTAGGTCACAGCGCCCGTGCCGATGGTGGTCAGGCTGACCGCGTCGGTGTAGCCAAACGCCATGGCCACCGCGACGCCGGCGATGAAGGAGGAGAGCACGCCGACGAACAGCGCCAGCACACCCACCAGACCGGCGCGCTTGAGCTCTTCGACGCTGACACCGAAGCCGGTGGCGACGATGGCGAAGTCACGCAGCATGGCGCCGCCGAGCAGGCCGATGCCGGAGAACAGCGCGATATCCACCAGGCCCTTCTGGCCGCCGGTCACCACGCCGCCGATGTACGACAGCAACAGACCGATGAGGATGGCCACCGCCGAGCCGTGCAGGCGTCCCTTGGTGAGCTTGTCCGACAGCCAGTAGGAGATCCACATGGTCGCGCCGATGATGGCGAAGCCGCTGATCAGGCCGTAGCCGGAGACGACCTTGAGTAGGGATTCGTACATGGATCAACCCTCCGTGGTCAGTGGCTTGGCTTCATCGGCTTCAAGCTTTTTTCGGCCGATCCGGTCGAGCACCGGCACCAGCGCGAAGGCCACGGCGACAGCCGCCACACCGGCGAGAATGGCCATCGGGCCGCCGCTGAGGGCGCCGTAGACGTTCTGTTGCGCAGCCATCGCGACCACGATCGGGATGTACACCGCACTCCAGAATTTCACCCCCTGTTCGGTTTCCATGTTGAACAGGCCGCGCTTCTTCAGGTAGCTGCCGAGCAGGATCAGCAGGACCATGGCGATACCCACGCCGCCGACGTTTGCCGGTACGCCCAGCAGCTTGCCCAGCAGCTCGCCGGCGAAAATGCCGGTGAGGGTACACAAGGCCAGGAAGGCCACACCAAAGATGATCATTGTTCTTGTCCTTTGTGGTTGCGCCGCCTGCAGAGGGCTTGGCGCGTGTTGTCGAGGTAGTTGTTTTTATCCATCGATCAGCCGCGAGTAAGGCTTGCTCGCGCTGAATGTGCACGCGGTCTATCGGCTCTGGCTGCCCTCCTGACGCAGCAAGGCGTCCAGTGTGTCGAGCCGGGCGCCGTCGAAGGCGGCCAGCGTACCCTGCTCGAAAACCCGCCGTGCCAGGCCGGTCAGCACCGAGCCCGGGGGCAGTTCGATATGCAAGCGCACACCGCGTTCGTAGGCGGTGCGCAGGGTGCCGTGCCAGTCGACGACGCGGCACATGTTGAAGGCCAGGTCGTCGCGCAGGCGCTCGGTATCGAATATCGGGCGTGCGGACGAGCTGCTCAGGTAGCGAATTTGCGGAGCACGCAGGCTGACGTCGGCGAAGGCTTCGGCCAGCTGCCGTGCCGGCTGCTCGAGCAACGCGCAGTGCGACGGCACGCTCATCGCCAGACGCCGCGCGCAGGAGGCACCGAGGGCCTTGGCGCGGGCGGCGACCGCGGCCATGGCTGCGTCGCTGCCGGCAATGACGAGCTGGTTGTCGGCGTTGATGTTGCCCAGGTGGACCGGGCCCTCGGCCTCGGCCAACAGCGACTCCACCGTGCCCAGCGACAGGCCGAGGATGGCGGTCATGCCGTAGCCATGCGGGTAGGCCCGCTGCATCAGCTCGCCACGCAGCGCAACCAGCCGCACCGCGTCGCGATAGTCCAGCGCGCCAGCGACCACCGCCGCGGCGTAGGCACCGATGGACAGCCCGGCGACGTAGTCCGGGCGCTGGCCATCGCGCATCAGCAGCCGCGCTCCGGCGACCCCGGCGATCAGCAGGCAGAGCTGCACGGCACGGGTGGAAGCCAGCGCCTCGGCCGAATCGAGCAGCAGCGCATCCTCGCCTAGCACGGCACCGGCCTCGGCCAGAGTAGCGGCGACTTCCGGCGCCTCGGGCAGCCGCTGCAACATTCCGGGCTTCTGCGCGCCCTGCCCGGGAAAAGCGAATAGGCTGCTCATGCTGCCAACTCCGCTTGATCCCAAGGATTGCCGACCAGCCGCGGGCCATCTGTTGTCTTGACCAGCACCCGCGCGGCGCCACCGGCCCATTCCCTGAGCGCCACACCGCCCAGCGGGGTTTCCAGCTGCAGGTCGACGCGGCAGGCACGGCCTTCCAGCAGCTGCAACAGCGGGCGCGCCTCGCTGCGTGGCAGCGGCCGTTCGGCTCTGAGCAGCAGATCGAGATCGCTGTCCGGGTGCGCCGTCGGCAGCCCGGTGGCGAGTTGAAAACCGGCAGAGCCGGTGACGCCCCAGGCGTGGCCCAGCGCATCGAGCAAGGGGCGTAGCTCGGCCAGCACGCGGAACACCGGCAGATCCTCACGGGCCTGACGACCGAGCAGATCTTCCGGGGCCAACCGCTGAGCGATCGCCGCGACCGGCATCAACGCGGCCAGGCGTTGATCACGCGTCGCCCCCCGCAACCCGACCGCAACCAGGCCGGCAGCCACACGCGCACGCCGCACCACCACCGGCTGGCCAGCAGCGAGCACAGCGACCGCCCAGGCGGGCGCATCGGCCGGCAGCTGTGCTGGAGTCATGCCCCAGAGCAGGTCGTGGGGGCGTGGAGTGTCGTGCATCTACAGCCTCCTCGTGATTGTTGTTGTCGAGTCGCTGATCGGTGTGGCGAATAGGGCCGCGTCAGGTGTTCGCTACCACTGCGCGCGCAGCAGCTCGCGCACCCGCGACGACGCCTCGCGGTTCGGCGCGCCGAGACGACCACGCAGATCGCAGCTACCGCCGATGTCCGCCACAGCCTTGTTCAGGCAGTCACGTACACGCGCCAGATCATCGGCCGAGGGCTGCTCGATGCTGTCCACCGAGAGGGTTTCCCAGAGCAGGCCGAGGGTCGCGTAGTTGTCGATGTCGTAGGCCATTGGCGGCACCGATTCGGCCAGCGCTTCCAGCTCTTCGACGCTGCGCAGGGTGATGCGGGCGGCAGCGGCCTTGCCCATGGCATGCACCATCACGCCCGGATCGCGCAGGGCGATGATTCGCTGGGCCTGGTAACCGTGGGCCAGAAAGGCACCGGACATCGCCTTGCCCACCAGCAACGAGACCACCGGATGCCCAGCCAGGCGCGCACGGGCATAACCGTCCACCGCACCGGCCAGCGCCTGATGGATGCCCAGCGCCTCCTCGCGACGGCCATAGGCCTGACTCGGCACGTCGACGATGGCGACCACCACGCGCTTGTCCGCCTTGTCGCGATCCGCCTCGATCACCTCATCCAGCGCCTGACCCAGCGCCCAGCCTTCAAGCAGGCCAACCTCGCCGTTGCGCGCGCGCGGGAAGGGATTCTCGGCATCCGGCACCACGGCGATATAGCGGGCCGCGCGCTCACCGAGCGTGCCGTCGACCACCTTTACCGAGGCCGGATAGCCCGCGAGTACCTGACCGCCGGCCAGGGCTTGCAACCAGTTCAGTCCACGGCTCATTGGGCATCTCCTTCGTAGAGGGCACGCACGGCGGCGGCATCGAGCTGCGTGCGGGTGTCGACGTCGGCCAGGCGCTGGAGGAACCAGGCGTGGCGGCGACTGCGCGGCTGCAGCGGCTTGCCGAGGGCGAACAGCTCATGCAGCTGCTCGCGGATGGCGTCGGTGTCGTCGGCGACGTAGGCGTCGACCAGACCCGAGGCGTAGCGCTGCTCGCCGCCGGTCAGGCTCCAGATGAAGGGGCGGTCACGCGAGTCGTACTCGTCGAGCCCGGCCTCCTGTTCGATCACCTGCGGGCCGTTGAGGCCGACGCGGGCCTCACGGGTGGCAACCAGATAGCTGCACAGGCCGGCGGCGATGGACATGCCACCGAAGCAGCCGACGGAACCGGCGACCACGCCGATCACCGGCTGGTGGTCGCGCAGCTCGACGATGGCTGCCTGGATCTCGGCGATGGCGGCCAGGCCCAGGTTGGCTTCCTGCAGGCGCACGCCGCCGGTTTCCAGCAGGAGCACGGCACGGGTCGGGATGCCGTTGCGGTTGTCTTCGGCAGCCAGTTCCAGCAAGCCGGCGATCTTCGCGCCGCCGACCTCGCCCATGCTACCGCCCTGGAAGGCGCCTTCGATGGCGGCGATCACCGCCGGCTGGCCGTCAATGGTGCCCTTGGCGACCACCACGCCGTCGTCGGCCTGGGTGACGATGCCCTGCTTCGGCAGCCAGGGCGAGGTGACGCGATCGAACGGATCAAGCAGTTCGCGGAAGCTGCCCGCGTCCAGCAGTGCGCGGGCACGCTGGCGGGCGCCGAGTTCGACGAAGCTGCGCGACGCGAGTAGACGGGCCACGGTGTTAGCGGACACATCAGTCATGGCCGACCTCCTCCAGTCCCTGCTCCAGGCGCAGACGCACTACGCCGGGCGTGGCCCCAAAATCGTGAATATCGATGTTCAGTGCCGGCAGGTTCTGCTCGCGGAACATCCGCTCGAACAGGCTCTTCCAGCGCTGCTCGGCACCATTGACCGAGGTGACCACCTGGATCGCCAGCTTGCCGGCCTGGCCGGGTTCCAGCAGCACTTCCAGATCGCCCGAGCCGACCACGCCGACCAGGGCCTTGCCGCGGGCGGGTTGCCCGGCGGCGAATTCGAAAGACAGGGTTTCCATGTTCAGTTGCTCCCAGTCAGCGCCGACGCAGCGGGCGCCAGACGGTCGAGGAATAAGGTGGCGGCAAGCAGGTCGGCGGCACCGCCCGGCGAGGCACGCAGCGACAACATCTCGCCTTCCAGTGCGCGCAGCTGGCGGCGCCCGGCGAGGCTGGCGCAACCGCCAGCAGCCAGCACGGCGCGAGCGCCCTGCTGCATGCGGGTCAGGCCATCGAGGCCGGCGCGGTGCAGCACGCAGGTGTCGCTGAGCTCGGTCATGATCGCCAGCAGCGCATCGAGCCGGGCGTTCTGCTCGCCGGCCCCGCCGCGGCGGCTCACCAGCAGTTGCGGCAAGCCCTGTTCGATGACGGCAGGAAAACCGTGCTGCGCCTGTTCCCGTGCACCGAGCACACCATAGGTACGGCAGACTCGCGCGCCGTGGCTGTCGGAAGTGACCAGTACGGCCGGGTCGCTCAAACGGGCCAGTGCCGCGGCCGTTGCCGCAACGCCTCGGGCGTCAGGCGCGTCAATTTGCAGCGCCGCCGCCGCGCTGAGCAGCCCCAGCGCCCAGATCGCCCCGCGGTGGGTGTTCACGCCACCCGTGACGCGAAGCATGTCGGCTTCGCCGTCGCGGCCGAGCTGGCCGAGGGTTTCGCGCAAGGGCTGGCCGACTTCGCCAAGCTGCTGCGCCGCTTCGGCCATCGCCTTGAACGTAGGCCACAGCGCATGAGCCGAGGCGTGCATCAAGCCCAGGTGCAGGTCGTCATGCGCGCCGTTGCCGCGTCGATCGACCAGCCCCGGCTTGGGCGACAGGTCCGCCTCGTCGACCAGCGCCTGCACCGCCAGGTCTGCCAGGCGCTCAGCCAGCGTCTGCTGCGCCTGTCTTGCAATGAGTGCGCTCATCACCAGCTCCTGAACTTGGCAGGCGGGTTGTAGAGGCCGCCGGACCAATCGACCAGCTCGGCGATGCTCTTGGCAGCGAGCAGCTCGCGGGTGGCATCGTTGCGGCGGATGCCGAGGTCTTCCGGCAGCGCGATCAGCCCTTCGCGGCGCATGCGCTCGGTGTCTTTCGGGTTGTGGCGCAGGCCGATGCTGGTGACACCGGCGACCGCGGCGATCATCGCTTGGCGCTCTTCCAGCGAGCGCGCCTTGTAGAGGTAGGCGATACCTTCCTCGGTGAGCAGGTGGGTGACGTCGTCGCCGTAGATCATGATCGGTGCCAGCGGCATGCCGCTCTTCTTCGCCACCTCGACCGCGTCGAGCTGCTCGACGAAGGTGGGTTTGCCGCCTTCCTGGAAGGTCTCGACCATCTGCACCACGAGCTTCTTGCCGCGCTCGAGCATGGTCACCGGTGCCTCGCCGCCGGGCATGGCCATGTCCAGCCAGGCCGGGGTCGGATGGCGGCGGCCGCGTGGGTCGTGGCCCATGTTCGGCGCGCCGCCGAAACCGGCCAGACGCCCACGGGTGACGGTGGAGGAATGGCCGTCGCCATCGACTTGCAGGGTGGCGCCGATAAACAGGTCCACGGCGTATTGCCCGGCCAGCTGGCACATCATGCGGTTGGAGCGCATCGAGCCGTCACGACCGGTGAAGAACACGTCCGGACGCTGGGCGATGTAGTTCTCCATGCCCAGCTCGGTGCCGAAGCAATGCACGCTCTCGACCCAGCCGGTCTCGATCGCCGGGATCAGCGTCGGGTGCGGGTTGAGCGTCCAGTTGCGGCAGATCTTGCCCTTCAGGCCGAGGGATTCGCCGTAGGTCGGCAGGATCAGCTCGATGGCGGCGGTATTGAAGCCGATGCCGTGGTTGAGCGACTGCACGTTGTGTTTTTCGTAGATGCCGCGGATCGCCATCATCGCCATCAAGACGTGCACCGGCTTGATGTGGCGCGGGTCGCGGGTGAACAGCGGCTCGATGTAGAACGGCTTGTCGGCGACCACGACGAAATCCACCCAGCTCGCCGGAATGTCCACGCGCGGCAACTCGTCGACGATCTCGTTGACCTGGAAGATGACGATGCCGTCGCTGAACGCGGTGGGCTCGACCAGTGCCGGGGTGTCCTCGGTGCTGGGACCTGTATAGATGTTGCCGTGGCGGTCGGCCTGGAAGCCGGCCACCAGCGCGACATTGGGGATCAGGTCCACCAGGAGGCGCGAGTAGAGTTCGATGTAGGTGTGGATGGCGCCGACTTCCAGCAGGCCGTCTTCGAGCAGCTGGCTGATGCGCAGGCTCTGCGGGCCGGCAAAGGAGAAGTCGAGCTTGCGGGCGATCTGCCGCTCGAACAGATCCAGGTGCTCGGCGCGGCTGACGCTCGGCATGATCATGTGCAGGTCATGCAGCTTACCGGGGTCGGCCTGGGCCAGGGAGCGGGAGAGGAAGTCCGCCTGCTTCTGGTTGTTGCCCTCGAGCACCACCCGGTCGCCAGGGGCGATCAGCAGTTCCAGGGCCTCGACGATCCGCTCGCTGGGCAGTACCACGCCATCGGCGAGGCTGCGCACCTGATCGAGACGACGGGCTTTTTCAGCGCGACGGCGCGACCACTGCGGCGGTGGGGAGATTGTTGTTGTCATGGCGACTCCACAGTTTTCCGCTTTGTGGAGCGCACAGTAGGGAGATGACCGGCGGGTCATCAATCAAGCGCAGAGTCGTTTCGTTACGCTGAGGTTAACGATGGCGCTGGACGGGCTCACAGCCAACCGAGCGTCACGCTGGCGAGCAGCACGTAGCGGCCGCCCTTGGCCAGGGTTACCAACAAGAGGAAACTCCACAGCGGTTCACGCAGCGTGCCAGCCACCACTGTCAGCGGGTCGCCGATGATCGGCACCCAGCTCAGCAGCAATGACCAACGGCCGTAGCGGTGATAGCGACGCTGCGCGCGTTCGAGCTGTCGATCGCTGACCGGAAACCAGCGCTTGTGGCGCAGCCGCTCGACCGAGCGACCCAGCAGCCAGTTGACCAGCGAGCCCAGCACGTTGCCCAAGGTGGCAACCAGCAGCAGCCCCGTGGCCGAGTAGCCGCCGTGCAGCAACAGCCCTACCAGCACGGTTTCGGACTGCGCAGGTACCAGCGTGGCCGCGGCGAAGGCAGCACCGAACAGGCCGAAGTAGGCGGACAGGTCGAGCATGGTGTCTGCTGGCATTATGGATGATCGCGCCGAGCGGGCTAATGCAGCCGCTGCTCAACGCCGATGAAACGGCCCGTCGTCAACGCCCCGGCTGGGGGCGAAAGCCTGGCACCGCGCTGGGACGTTCGACGTGCCCGGCCGGTTGCGTGCAGTTCAGGTCACGAAACGGTTGCCCGTTGAGCAGCTCCCAGCCGTGCCCGGGCGGCGTCTGCCGGCAAATCACGGTGCCGTCGGCCTTGCTTTGCCACTGGTAATAAGGCGCGGGACCGGCAGTGGCCAGCAGCGGGAGAAACAGGCTGAACGCGAGAAGGCAGGCGCGCATGATCGGGCTTCGATAGGGAACTGGCGCCACTTTAGCCGGATCGATCCATAGCGCAAGTACAGCTGATCGCAGCGACGGCTAGGACCAGACCTTTTGCGCCTCGCGCATGAAAATCTCCACCGTTTTCGGCCCGACTCCTTCGAACTCGCCCAGCCTTCTTTCCAGCTCCTTGCGGTCCTTGCTTTGCTGGCGAATGTTGCCGAGCTTGCCGCCGTATTCGTTATTGAGTTTGTCGCAGAGCTTGAGCAGCCGTTCGGCGGTCGATTCGTCATAGCGCACATAGTGACCCTCCCCCAGCATGTCCACCAGCTCTTGCCAGCTGCAGTTGCCGATCTTTCTCGGCGTGTCGCGTTTGTGCTTTTCGACGATGACACGATAGGCGTCGGCGGCGATGTCCTGCTGGATGCGCTTGCCGAACAGGAAGCTGGCGATGAACCATTTGAACAGTTCGCCTTCGCCCTGACTGATATCGATCCCGAGTTCTTTCGCGCTGATTTCGCTGGCCATTGCTGTGTCTCGCTCGCGGTGGATTCCTCTGTTGCGACGCCAACGGCGGGTCAGGGTTCGCATCGGCTTTTGCGTGGTGATAGGCAGAATTCCGCCTATCGCTGCGTCACCCATGAGCGAAATCTTGCCAACGGCGTCTATGAGGCGGCCTTGACCCACTGAAACAGAGCCTTCGGTGTTATGGCACAGCTCGTGCTATGTCTTAACTGCCCGATGCGACGACCAACGACAAGAAAAGCCGCACAGCGAGCGTTCCTGCTTCCCTCCGTGAAAGCACGTCCGACGCCGTCTCTCCTTCTCTTGTCGTTGCATGCAGCCCTGGCGCTGTAGCTGATCGTCTATCGTCAGCTCTGCAAAACCAACAACAACGAAACGGAGATACACCATGAGATTGACCAAACGCTTCAGTTTGCTCGCGGCCGCAGCGGCCTTCACCGCCAGCACCGCCGCAGTGGCTGCCCCGACCTTCATCAACATCCTCACGGGCGGCACCAGCGGGGTGTACTACCCAATCGGGGTGGGCATCTCCCAGCTGTACAGCAAAGGCATCGACGGCGCGAAAACCTCCGTGCAGGCGACCAAGGCTTCGGTGGAAAACCTCAATCTGCTGCAATCCGGTCGTGGCGAGCTGGGCTTTGCCCTCGGTGACTCTGTCGCTGACGGCTGGAATGGCGTCGAGGAAGCCGGCTTCAAGGCACCCCTGAAGAAACTGCGTGCCATCGGCGGTGCTTACCCGAACTACATTCAGATCGTCGCCAGCAAGGAATCCGGCATCAAGACGCTGGCCGACCTCAAGGGCAAATCGCTGTCCGTCGGCGCACCGAAGTCCGGTACCGAGCTCAACGCGCGCGCCATCCTCAAGGCCGCAGGCCTGAGCTATGAGGACATGGGCAAGGTCGAGTACCTGCCGTTCGCAGAATCCGTGGAACTGGTCAAGAACCGTCAGCTCGATGCTACCCTGCAGTCGGCCGGCCTGGGCATGGCGGCGATCCGCGACCTGTCGTCGACCATGGCGCTGAACTACGTGGAAATTCCGCGGGATGTCGTCACCAGGATCAACAACCCGGCGTACCAGGCGGCCACCATCCCGGCGGGCACCTATGACGGCCAGGATGCTGACGTGCCGACCGTGGCCATCACCAACATTCTGGTGACCCATGAAGGCGTATCCGATGACGTGGCATACCAGATGACCAAGCTGCTGTTCGAGAACCTCGACCAGCTGAGCAAGGCCCATTCGGCAGCCAAGGACATCAAGCTGGAAAACGCCACCAAGGCGCTGCCGATCCCGCTGCATCCGGGTGCCGAGCGTTACTACAAGGAAGCCGGCGTACTCTGAGCATGCCCAGGAGCGGCAAGCGCCGCTCCGACTGCGGCTGGCGAGTGCAGCTCGCGCTCACCGTCGGCATCCCAAACGCTCTTG
The DNA here is from genome assembly GCF_024448935.1 of Stutzerimonas stutzeri. Taxonomy (GTDB): domain Bacteria; phylum Pseudomonadota; class Gammaproteobacteria; order Pseudomonadales; family Pseudomonadaceae; genus Stutzerimonas; species Stutzerimonas stutzeri_AO. Next base: position 8,873 of record NZ_JAMOIE010000079.1, on the reverse strand, counting down.
CAGAGGTGCTAGTAAAACCAGCGTGTATTCACGGCAGGCTTTGTTAGCGGCTCTACGCGACCACGCTTTATCAGCTCGAGGCATTTCATGAGCGAATTACAACAAGAACAAGGCCTGGGCGGCAGCCCTGCCGAGTGGCCCAAGGCGCTGTTCTATGTCGCCCTGCTGTTTTCCATCTACCAGATCACCATGGCGGCGTTTCATCCGGTGTCGAGTCAGGTACTGCGGGCGGGGCACGTCGGTTTCTTGCTGATGATCGTCTTCCTGAGTTTCCCTGCCCACGGCAAAGGCCGTCCCTGGCAACCTCTGGCCTGGGTACTCGCGCTGGCTGGCATGGGTACGGCATTTTACCAGTGGTATTTCGAAGGCGACCTGATCCAGCGTTCCGGTGATCTGACGACCCTCGACTTCGTTGTCGGGGTGGTCCTCATCGTCATGGTCTTCGAGGCCGCGCGCCGGGTCATGGGCATTGCCTTGCCGATCATCTGCGCCACATTCCTTGCCTACGGGCTGCTCGGCCAGTACCTGCCCGGTGATCTGGCGCATCGGGGCTACGGTCTGGACCAACTGATCAACCAGCTCGCCTTCGGCACCGAAGGCCTGTACGGCACCCCGACCTACGTGTCGGCCACCTATATCTTCCTGTTCATCCTGTTCGGCTCGTTCCTCGAGCAGGCGGGGATGATCAAGCTGTTCACCGACTTCGCCATGGGCCTGTTCGGCCACAAGCTCGGCGGCCCGGCCAAGGTGTCGGTGGTGTCCTCGGCGCTGATGGGCACCATCACCGGCTCGGGCGTCGCCAACGTGGTCACCACCGGCCAGTTCACCATTCCGCTGATGAAGCGCTTTGGCTATCGCGCGGCCTTTGCCGGCGGCGTCGAGGCGACGGCGAGCATGGGCAGTCAGATGATGCCGCCCGTGATGGGTGCAGTCGCCTTCATCATGGCCGAGACGATCAACGTGCCCTTCGTCGAGGTGGCCAAGGCCGCGCTGATCCCGGCGCTGCTGTATTTCGGCTCGACATTCTGGATGGTTCACCTGGAAGCCAAGCGCGCCGACCTCAAGGGCCTGCCGAAAGAGCAGTGCCCCAGCGCCATGAAGGCCGTGAAAGAACGCTGGTACCTGCTGATCCCACTGCTGGTGCTGGTCTGGCTGCTGTTCTCCGGCCGCACGCCGATGTTCGCCGGGATCATCGGCCTGGCGCTGACCGCCATCGTGATCCTCGGCTCGGCGATCATTCTGAAGGTTTCCTCGTTCGGCTTGCGCATTGCCTTCTGGATCGCCCTGGGGCTGCTCTGCGCAGCCTTCTTCCAGCTGGGAATCGGGGTGATCTTTGCCGTCATCGGGGCACTGGTGGCGGTCTGCTGGTTCATCAAGGGTGGCCGCGATACCTTGGTGATCTGCCTGCATGCGCTGGTCGAAGGTGCCCGCCACGCGGTACCGGTGGGTATCGCCTGCGCGCTGGTGGGCGTGATCATCGGCGTGGTGTCCCTGACCGGTGTGGCCTCGACCTTCGCCGGCTACATCCTGGCGGTGGGCCAGGACAACCTGTTCCTCTCCCTGCTGCTGACGATGCTGACCTGTCTGGTGCTCGGCATGGGAATCCCGACGATACCCAACTACATCATCACCAGCTCGATCGCGGCGCCGGCATTGCTCGACCTTGGCGTGCCACTGGTCGTCTCGCACATGTTCGTCTTCTACTTCGGCATCCTCGCCGATCTCACGCCACCGGTGGCACTGGCCTGCTTCGCGGCCGCGCCGATTGCCAAGGAGACCGGGCTGAAGATCAGCATGTGGGCCATACGGATCGCTATGGCCGGGTTCGTGGTGCCCTTCATGGCGGTCTACAACCCGGCGCTGATGCTGCAGGGCGATAGCCTTCGGATGACCGCGTACATGGTCATCAAGGCAAGCTTCGCCATTGGTCTCTGGGGCATCGCCTCGATCGGTTATCTGCAGCGGCCGTTGGCTTGGTGGGAACGCGCGCTCGGGTTCGCCGCGGGTGCGACGCTGATCATGGCCATGCCCATCACCGATGAGATTGGCTTCGCCATCGGCATTCTGCTGCTGGCACAGCACATCGTGCGGGCCCGCCGCGCCGGACCGGCGCTGGCATGATCGGACTCTGCCTGGGCTTGGCCGGGGTGATGTGGGCACAGGTGCCCACCACCGATGTCACCCTGGCCTGGACCCATACGATCGAAAAGATCCGCTGGGAAGAAGATTACCGCGTGACGCCGGATGGGCTGCTGCTCGGCGAAGCGCGGGTCAAGGGTTCTGGTGCCGGAATGGAAATTCCCGATGGCGCCGAACTGCGTGACGGGGCCTGGCACTACCAGCGTCAGATGCCACCGTTACAACCGCTGCGTGTGGGGCGAACCCCCGAAGCAGGGGATTACCAACTGTGTTTCGACCGGCGTTGTCACGCCTTGAGCGAATGGCTCGGTCCGCCAAAAGCGGACCAGCCCGCGCTGGAACTCTGGAGTTGTGCCGTGCAGGCGGACGGCTCCATCTAATTTTGAATTGTGCAGCCTGTTCCGGGCAGGGCCTTGCCGCGTCCGGGATGCACACACCGCCTGGTGAATCGGTGAAGTGTGATCCACCAGACCGCCGGGCAGGCTGCGTCCATAGAGCACCGACGAAGTCCCTTGAGAATGTCGATACGCTCGAACAGGGGTCGGCTGCAAGCTGCTGTAGGTACCACTGTCGCCGAGCAGCTTCTGACCGTCGAGGTGGAGGTTATCCACTGATCCGTCGGTATCCTGCAGCAGATCGGCCGCCTTCTGGCTACAGCCGAGCTGACGGCGCAACCGGCCGTTCAACCAGCCCTGATGGGCGACATACAGCCGATGCATCAGTTGTTGCCGGAGCATACCCTCGGTCGCCATGATTGTTGCCCTTAGCTGAGAGCACGTCATGCTAACGATTCTCAACACCGCAAGCCATTCCCAGCGACGCTTTGATCCGTTTATCGGGCTTTCCCTTCGGCTTTTTGCCTGGTCTCGGCTAGGCTCATCTCAAGACGGTTTTTCGGAGGCTGCACATGAAACACATCGTAAGGCTGAGTGCTGCGGCGCTGCTGCTAGCCGCATTGGCGGTCCAAGCGGAAGAAATGTTACCTGGGCTATGGGAGTTCGCCAGCGACGACATCGAGGTGGACGGCATGCAAATGCCGGGCGTCGAAGAAATGGTCGAGCAGATGAAAAACCTGCCACCCGATGAGCGAGGGGTGATGGAAGAGATGCTTGCGGCACAGGGCGTGCAATTGGGCGCCAGGGGCATGCGCATCTGCTTGAGCGAAGCGCAGGTAAAGTCACGGAAGCTACCCTTCCAGGACGAACCCGGATGTAGCCAGGAAATCACCGAGCAGACCGATAGCTTGTGGGCGTTCACCTTCCAATGCCCTGACGCCAAGGGCAAGGGCGAGACCCGACTGATCAGCGAGCGTGAGGTGGCTAGCATGATCGAAAGCGATTATCAGGTCGGCACGCAGCAAGGCAGCAGTCGCATGCAATCGCACGGGAAATGGTTGAGCGCGGATTGCGGAGCGCTCAAACCGAGGAACTAGCGCGACGTTTCACGTGGAACGCCCATCAATACTGGCCCAGCGGCCGCTATTCGACGACCCATTCCCCGTCACTGGTCTGTTCGCAGGCCGGCTGAAGGAAACGCGCGTCACTGGCGACACCGTAATAGTGGATGTCCTGGCGATAGGGCATGTTGGACACCTGGGCGTTGCGACAGACGCCAAAGGCGCCGGTGGGGCACTGTTCAACGAAGGTCACATCTACCTTCTGGTCCTTGAGCTGGGGCTGGCAGAAGCCCGAACGGAACAGCTCGGCGGGAATCGTGCGGTTCTGCTGGCAGAGTTTCACCTCGATCCGTTCATCCTGGCTGTGAATGACGCAGCCCTCACCCCAGGCCTGACCGGCAATCCCGAGCGACAGCAGCAAACAACAGATTGAACGCATCGAACGCCACCCTTGAACCATCCGCTGCGGACTCTAGCATGCATGCCTCGAAATCGCTCCCAACCCAGCCACCGACTCAGGCCAAGGCCCTATGCTGACCCACATCCCTACCCATCTGATCGGCGGCTCACTTGGCGCCGGCAAGACCAGCCTGATCCGGTCGCTGCTGGCCCAGAAGCCGGAAAACGAGCGCTGGGCGGTGCTGATCAACGAGTACGGTCAGATCGGCGTGGACGCGGCCCTGCTGGCTACCGACGAAGCGGGCGTCAGCCTGGCGGAAGTCGCCGGCGGTTGCCTGTGTTGCGTCAATGGTGTGCCGTTTCAAATCGGCTTGAGCCGCTTGTTGCGCAAAGCGAAACCGGATCGGCTTCTGATCGAGCCCTCCGGTCTCGGCCATCCGGCTGAATTGCTGGCGCAACTCGGCGCGCCGCCATGGCAGGACGTGCTCGCGCTGCAGCCATGTGTCACCGTGATCGATGCAGCAGCCCTTGCACGCGGCGAGTCACTGCCGCCGAGCGTGCAGCACGTCCTGGCGCGCAGTGGTTTGTTGTTGCTGAACAAAAGCGAAAAGCTGGACCAGGCGGAGCGCCAGCGCCTCAGCGCTCTGTTGTCCGCACAGCCCCTGCGCTGGACCCATCAGGGCCACCTGCCACTCACCGAGCTGCCTGGCATCGGCCAACATGCCGGACAGGGCGAAATTGCCCGGATTCCGCTGCCCGACGCTAAAGCGGTAATCGGTGGTGCCTGGCTGGATCCACAACAACCCTTCTGTCAGAGCCAGGGCAGCGCGGACGGTTGGAGCATTGGCTGGCGCTGGCATCCCAGTCAGCGCTTCGATCTGCAACAGCTTGCACAATGGCTCGGCCGCCTGAACTGGCGCCGAGCAAAGCTGGTAATGCACGGAGCCCAGGGCTGGCGCTCGGCCAATGCCGTGGCTGGCGAGGCGCTGCTGTTCAAACCCAGCGAATGGCGAAAGGATTCGAGGCTCGAACTGATCTTCGATGAACCACAGAGCGAAGAACAGTTGAACGAACGAATGCGTGCCTGCCGCCTGTAATCGATCACTCAGTCGTCGCGACGCCGCCAATCGTCGATCTGGATGACCCGCCCCGAGTCAGGTGGGGCGCGGAAGGGATGTGCTTCCATTTCGATTGGCCCTGGACGTGCACCGAACATCACGATGGCGCCCTGATGACGCTGCTCGCCGGTCACGGTGAACTCGAACCCATAAACCCGTGCGAAACGACGCTGTCCGCGAACGTCGCGGATCAGCCCCAGCCGGCGAAACGCGACGTTGCCGTCGAGCAGCTCGACGTCCATTTTCTGGCAGTGCCGGCGCACCGATACCAGCGCCCGCTCGCGAATGCCATGGGAATGCCAAAGCCAGGCGGCTGCCGTCAACAGCAGCAGAAAGATGAATAGATTGCCGAGCGTTACCATGAGCGCTGCGCCCCGCCGCGGACCGCAGCGACTGATGCACAATGGCGCAGTGACGCCGGCACAGGTCGACAGGCGACCCTGACCAGGCCGCTCAACTTTCCAGCCAGACGTCGCGCGCCCAGTGCCATACCGACTCCCAGCTCTCGTCGGTAAGCTCATGCTCGTCACCGTCGAACAGCATGACCTCGCCTTCCAGGTCGACCACGTAGTAGTCAGGCCCATCCTGGCAGATCGGCAGCAGATCGCGCGCCACGCCGGCGTCCCAGGCATTGGCGGCCACTTCCGGCAGATAGGTATGCGATTGCGGATCGGCGGCGGTGACCGGCTCCAGCCGGCCATAGACGACATCACTGACCGTCAGCAGGAATTCACGCAGGCCGAACGGCAAGTTGATCAGCAATTCCTCCTCGATTTCGACCAGTCGATCCTCGTCTGGCAGCTCCAGCGGCACCGGCACCGGCTCGTTGAGTTCACGCAGTTGCTCGATAACCTCTTCCATGACAGTCCCCCCTCTGCAGTCGCCAGGAAATGCGCCGTTTATACAAGCCCTCGCATTGGCTAGCCAGTCCCGGACGCACCAAAGTGTCTGGCTCTTTAAAAAACCAGCGTGCGAGCACAATCTAAGCGTCACAACTCAAGGCCTTCAGCGATATCTCGGTTTCTTACACCGAACGGCATGAATCGCAGCCAACTGCTCGGCGCGCCTCCCTGGTGTGCACGGCCTCGAGCTGCCCCTCTCGATTCTCCCGCCAATGTCCCCAACGACCCATTGAAGAACCCAGGCCCGTGAATTCGAGTCTCAACACGCATCGTTTACCGTTTCGTTAGCAGAGCAGCCAACCGCGAGATCAAAATCATGCCCACCAGGGGTGGGCATGGACAAGGCAGATCGTGCCGATTTCGTCGTATTCACCCTTGCCTTTGCATTCATCGCCTTTGTCGGTGGCGCGTTAGTCACGCTTTCGCAGAGCTTTCCTTACCGCTATCTGAACGACGCCTACAAGGCGGCTCATGCGGCGCTGCCCCAGCTCACCGAAACCGATCTCTACACCGAGTCGCATCTGCGGCGACAAGCGCGGCGCCTGGAACGGGGCGTAACCATTCATGATGCACCGGGCGCGTTCGAGGGGCTGACGCTCTACACCTCGGGCGCCGGCAGTTACGCCAACCTGATGGATATGCAGGGCAAGGTCGTCCACCGCTGGGCGCTGCCCTATCACAAGATCTGGAAGCAAAGCCCGGCCAGTCGTAAGCCCAGGCCCGAAGACAGAATCCTGCTGGGACAAGGTCCGTCTCCTGCCCAACGGCGACCTGTTGGCGGTGATCACTGCCGATAACGACACGCCTTGGGGTTATGGCCTGATCCGCATCGATCGCAATTCCAACCTGATCTGGGCTTACCACGGCGCCGCCCACCATGACCTGCACCTGACGCCGGACGGCCGGCTGGTCACCCTCACCCACGATCTCAGCGAGGAAGATATTCCGGGCCTGCAGGCTCTCGAACGCCCCTGGCTGGATGATTTCCTGGTGGCGCTGGACCAGGAAAGCGGTGAAGAGTTGAACAAGGTCTCGCTGTCTCAGGCCTTTATCAAGTCGCGCTTCGCCGAACCGCTTTACAGGCGCCCAGCTACGCCACGGGCGATCCGCTGCACGCCAACAGCGTGCATTTTCCCGACGGCCAGCAAACCGCCGCCTTCGCTCCGGCCAAGGGCCCGCCCGGGCAGGTGCTCGTCTCGTTCCGCAACCTCAGCACCATCGCGCTGGTCGATCCGGCGCTGGGCGCCGTAACCTGGGCCACCACCGGGCCTTGGCTGGTCCAGCATGACTCCCGACTGCTGCCAAACGGCAATATGACCCTCTTCGACAATGCGGCCAACTATCGGGAAGCGAATATTTCCCGGGTGCTGGAAGTGAACCCGACCACCCGTGAGGTGGTCTGGAGTTACGAAGGAAACGATGAGCCCCCTTCGAAAGCTACGTTCGCAGCGCTGCGAAAACACCGCCCAACGGCAACCGCTTGATCACCGAATCCGATGGCGGGCGCCTGTTCACCGGCTAAGCCGCATCCTTCACCAGTAGTTTTCAACCTGATCTTCAAGCGCCGCCACATTGCCGGTTCGCTCATTGGCGGTATTGCCGAGACCCAGGAAATGCTCGATTTCTGCGCCAAGCACAACATCGTTTCCGACATCGAGATGATCGATATGCAAACCATCAATGAAGCCTATGAGCGCATGCTCAAGGGCGACGTCAAGTACCGCTTCGTGATTGATATGGCTTCGCTGAAGCAGGACACCACGATCGCCGCCTGAGCAGGATCGATTACAGGCCGTGACAGCCTGCCGATGCAGCCTGTCATCGTTTTACCCTGATTCAGCAATGCCATGCAGCGACTGACTGTTCTTATCGAAAGCCAGCGGTGCATATGGAGACACGACATGAGCAATAACATCGAAGGCAAGGTTATCGTCATCACTGGCGCGAGCAGCGGCCTGGGTGAAGCCACGGCGCGCCACCTGGCCGCACAGGGCGCCATTGTGGTCCTGGGCGCCAGACGTCTTGAGCGTATCCAGGCATTGGCCAGTGAACTGGCAGGCAAGGAAAGCAAAGCGTTCGCCATGCAAACGGATGTCACCGACAGCGAGCAGGTCAAGGCACTCGTTGAAAAAACCATCCAGACTTATGGCCGGGTCGATGTCATGGTGAACAACGCAGGCTTGATGCCACACTCGCCGCTGGAGCGCCTGAAGATAGATGACTGGAACCGCATGATCGATGTGAACATCAAGGGGGTTTTGTATGGCATCGCAGCGGTGTTGCCCTATATGACTCAGCAAAAATCAGGGCACATCATCAATGTGTCCTCGGTTGCGGGACACAAGGTTCGTACCGGCAGCACGGTCTATTCGGCCACCAAACATGCAGTCCGGATTATATCCGAAGGGCTTCGCCAAGAGGTGAAACCCTATGGCATTCGCTCCACGATCATCTCCCCGGGCGCCGTTGCGACTGAATTGCCAGATAGCATCACCGAGCCGGATATCGCTGACAACGTACGCAAATTTTATGAGATAGCCATTCCCGCCGACTCATTCGCCCGCGCCGTCGCCTATGCCATCAGTCAGCCAGACGACGTCGATATCAACGAAATCCTATTCCGGCCCACTCAGCAAGAATATTAGCGGCATGACTTTACGGGTCCATTCCTTACTTCAGGGGACGGCTCATTTGCTCAATCATGCTCTTTCGATACGGGAAGCTTTCCGATGAAAATGCAGGACCTTACTGGAAAAGTCGCACTCATTACCGGAGCCTCGAGCGGGATTGGCGAGGCTGCTGCACGCCTTTTGGTGGATGAGGGTGCCCATGTAATACTGGCCGCACGGCGACGTGAGCGGCTCGATACGCTGGCCAGGACACTCGGAAACCGCGCATCGGTCATTCAGGTCGATGTGG
>NZ_JAMOIE010000078.1 GCF_024448935.1 Stutzerimonas stutzeri | reverse complement strand
AGGAGCAATTCATGAGCATACGAACGTACCAGGGCCACACGCCCTCATTGGGCGAGCGGGTCTTCGTCGATCCCAGCGCCGTACTCATCGGTGATATCGAAATCGGCGCGGACAGCTCGGTCTGGCCGCTCACCGTGATCCGCGGCGACATGCACCGCATCCGCATCGGCGCACGCAGCAGCATCCAGGACGGCAGCGTGCTGCACATCACCCACGCCGGCCCGTTCAACCCGGACGGCTTTGCGCTGACCGTCGGCGACGAGGTGACCGTCGGCCACAAGGTCACCCTGCACGGCTGCACCCTGGGCAGCCGCATCCTGGTGGGCATGGGTTCGATCGTCATGGACGGTGCGGTGGTCGAAGACGAGGTGATCATCGGCGCCGGAAGCCTGGTGCCGCCGGGCAAGACCCTCGAAAGCGGTTTCCTCTACGTTGGCAGCCCGGCCAGGCAGGCTCGCCCGCTGACCGACAAGGAGCGCAGCTTTTTCAGCTACAGCGCCGGCAATTACGTGAAGCTGAAGGATCAGCACCTGGCTGAAGGGCTTTGAGCCCCACAGCCTTGAGCTATGACAATGCCGCAATGTGCTGTCGGCCGACCAGCTGGGCCAACGCCCCTATCGCTTCCCTATCCGTCAGGTGGGGTCGCGGCTCCGTTGCCGAAGCCTTGCCAGATGGATGGATGATGCTAGCCGTCCCTGACAGCGTGCCGAGCGCACCAACGCCGCGCTATCGGCGACGCTAGACGCGCCTATTGCGCATGTTTCAGCACCGCATGGAGCAATACGTTGGTTCCCGCCGCAATATGCACCGGGTCGGCCTCTTCGATCTCGTTATGGCTGATGCCGTCCTTGCAGGGCACGAAGATCATCGCGGTGGGCGTGACATCGGCCATGTAGACCGCATCATGGCCGGCGCCGCTGACCACTTCCATGCACGACAATCCCAATTTCTGCGCCGCGTCGCGGACGCTGGCCACACAGGCCGGGTCGAAATGGCTCGGCGGGAAATACACCACCTGCTCCATGGCGATCGTCAGCCGCGCGTCGCCAGCCGCGAGCGTCGCGCAGGCGTCGCGCAGTTCAGCCTCCATGGCGACGAGGTCAGCGTCTTCCAGCGCGCGGAAATCGACGGACAACCGCACCGTGCCAGCGATGGTATTGCGCGAGTTGGGCGAGACCTGCATGAAGCCGACCGTGCCCCGGCCATGGGGCGCATGATTCAAGGCAATGCGGTTGACCTGCTCGACCAGCCGTGCGGCGGCCAGCAGGGCGTCGTGGCGCCGGTCCATCGGTGTCGGCCCGGCATGTCCCTCCATGCCGGTCACGCTGACATCGAACCAGCGCTGCCCAAGCGCTCCCGGCACCACGCCAATGGGGAGGTCGTGAGCCTCCAGCACCGGCCCCTGTTCGATATGCGCCTCGAAATAGGCACCGAACATGCCGCCAGGTACCTCGCCCGGCGGCTGCTCGCCGGCATAGCCAATGCGCGCCAGCTCGTCGCCAACGCTCAGGCCCTCGGTGTCCTGCTGGGCCAGCGCATGCTCCAGACCGAAGGCGCCGGTGAACACGCCGGATCCCATCATCACCGGCACGAAGCGCGAGCCTTCTTCGTTGGTCCAGGCCACCACCTCGATTGGCGCGGCAGTCACGATATTCCGGTCGTTCAGCGTGCGCAGCACTTCCAGACCGGCGAGCACCCCAAAGTTGCCGTCGAACTTGCCGCCGGTGGGTTGAGTGTCGATGTGGCTGCCCATGGCGATGGCACGGCGTGACGGATCGGTGCCGGCGCGGCGGGCGAAGATGTTGCCGATGGCGTCGATGCGGACTGACAGCCCGGCGGCGCGGCACCAGCTGACGAAGAGGTCGCGGCCCTGGCGGTCCAGGTCAGTCAGCGCCAGGCGGCATACACCGCCTTTGGCGGTGCCGCCGATCCCGGCGAGGTCCATCAGCGATTGCCAGAGGCGGTCGGAGTCGATGCTCAAAGTCATGGAGGATCCTCGAAACGGAAAAGGGTCAGGCCAGCAGGCGACGAGCCAGGTCAATCAGCGACTGGTCCGAACCGCGCGGGCCGATCAGCGAAAGGCCCAGCGGTGCGCTGCCGATCTGCATAAGCGGCAGGGATATCTGCGGGCAGCCGGCAAGCCCGGCCAGGCAAAGCATCCGGATCGACTGGTTGCGGTAGGTTTCCAGCCCCTGCTCGTCACTGACGAGCAGCGGCGCGCAGTCGGGCATAGTGGGCATCACCAGCACGCCGTCGCTGCCGAGCAGCGCGTCGAAGCGGCGGCTGAATTCGGTGCGCATCTCCTGGTACGGCGTGACCTGCGCCTCGCTGAGCTGGCTGGACCAGGCGAAGCGTTCCTTCACGCCAGGGCCGAGTTGCACGTCATAGCGACGTAGAAATTCACCCTGACTGCGCCAAGCCTCCAGCCCCTGGATGTGCCGAAAAGCCCAGTACAGTTCATCCACCGGCAGCAGCGCGGCGTCGACCGGCTCGAGCTCCGTGCGGAACGTCTTCTTCAGTTGGCCGAGCACAGCGGTGCTGGCCGCACGGGTGTCGGCAGTGACTTGACCCATGACATCGGTCGCCAGCAGCAGTCGCGGAGACGTCGGCAGCGCTGCACTGTCCGCGCCGAGCAGCACCTCCCCGACCCGGACGAATATATTGACGTCGCGGGCGAACCAGCCGCAGGTGTCGAAACTCGGGGCCAGCGGCATGCAGCCTTCCAGGCTGATGCGGCCATGGGTGGGGCGGATGCCGATCAGCCCGCAATGGCTGGCCGGCGCGCGCACCGAGCCGCCGGTGTCGGTACCCAGGGCAAAGTCACAGAGGCCGTTGGAGACCGCCGAAGCCGAGCCGGAGCTGGAGCCACCGCAAATCCGATCAGGCGCGCCACCGTTGCGCGGCGTGCCGAAGTGGGCGTTCTTGCCGTTCATGGAAAAGGCCAGCTCGTCGGTCAGCGTCTTGCCGGTGAAGTGGGCGCCACTGTCGAGCAGGGTCTGTACCACCGGTGCGGTACTGGTCTTGATGCCGGACCGGGCCAGGGCGTGCGGGTTGCCGCAGCTGGTGGGGTAGCCGGCCAGGTCGAAGATGTCTTTCACGGCGAAAACAAGGTCCGACAGGGGGCCGTCTCCGGAAGCGACTGGCACGTTGGGATAGGGCATGTAGCAGTAAGCGTCAGGGGTCATGGGCGATCTCTCGGGCATGCAGTGTTGTCTCGGCGCAGGCGCAAGCCCGCGCCTGCGGGAATGCTCTGGTTGCTAGCCGGCGCTGCAGCCGGCGGGGTCGGGGCTGGCGATTTGGTCCAGCTGCCAGCAACGCGCGTCATGGCCGGGCCCGACCCGGGTGTCCGGCGGTGGCGCGCCAAGGCAGACGTCGCTGGCATGCGCGCAGCGCTCGGCGAAGGCGCAGCCGCTGGGCAGTTTCGACAGGTCGGGCGGTGCGCCGCCGATGGTTTCAAGTCGCCGGCCCTTCTGCATGGCGCCTTCGGCACGGCTCTTGAGCAGCGCGCGGGTGTAGGGATGACGCGGTCGGGTCAGCAGCTCGGCGGCCGGGCCTTGCTCGACGATCCGTCCCGCATACATCACCGCCATACGGTCGGCGACCTCCGCCGCCGCGCCGATGTCGTGGGTGACAAAGACAATCGACAGACCCAGCTCGCGCTGCAGTTCGCGCAGCAGCAGGAGGATCTGGATCTGCACCGTGGCGTCCAGCGCCGTGGTCGGCTCGTCGGCCAGCAATACCTGTGGTCGACAGGCCAGTGCCAGGGCGATCATGGCCCGCTGGCGCATGCCGCCTGACATCTCGTGGGGGTAAGTGTCCAGGCGCCGCTCCGGGCTCGGGATGCGCACGCGCTCGAACAGTTGCAAGGCACGGGCACGCGCCTCGGCCTTGCTCACCGGCTCGTGGCGGCGGATCGTCTCGACGATCTGCTGGCCCAGCGTGTACACCGGGTCCAGCGCCAACAAGGGCTCCTGAAAGATCATTGCGATGGTCTTGCCGCGCAGCCGCGCCAGGTGTTTCGAACCCATGCCGAGCACGTCCTGCCCGGCCACTTCCAGGCTGCCGCCGTAGCGAGTCGTTCGATCCGAATGCAGGCGCATCATCGCCCGCAGGGTGACGCTCTTGCCGGAGCCGGACTCGCCGATCAGCGCGACCACCTCGCCTTCACCGACGTCGAGATCGACACCGTTGACGGCCTGGATGCGCTTGCCTGGCTGATGGAATTCCACCTGCAAATCATGCAGACGGATCATGCTGTTCGCTTCAGGCATGGGCCACCTCTCGCAGCGGGATTCGCGGGGCTTCGTAACCCGAATCCGCTTCGTATTTCAGGCAGGCCACGCGACGCCCCGGTGCGGCCTCATGATAGGTCGGCGCCACGCTGGCACACACCGCCTGCGCGTCCTGGCAGCGCGTATGAAAGCGGCAGCCGCTCGGGGGATTGATCGGGTTCGGCGGGTCACCGGCCAGTGGCGCCTCCTCGGTCCGCTGCAGCGGATCTGTGGTGGGCATCGAGCGCAGCAGGGCCGCGGTATAGGGGTGCAGCGGGGTTTCGAACAGCGCATCGGCCGGCCCCACCTCCACCACTTCGCCGAGATACATCACCAGTACCCGGTCGCAGAGGTATCGCACCACGTTGAGATCGTGACTGATGAACAGATAGGTAAGCCCGAACGCCTGCTTGAGATCCTGCAGCAGGTTGAGCACCTGGGCTTCCACCGACTTGTCCAGCGCCGAGACCGATTCGTCGAGGATGATCAGCCGTGGCTCCAGCGCCAGCGCTCGGGCGATGTTGACCCGCTGGCGCTGGCCGCCGGACAGTTCGTGCGGGTAGCGACCGGCAAAGCGCGCAGGCTCCAGTCCGACCCGCACCAGCAGGTCATGGGCGCGTTCCAGTGCCTCCTGTTTCGACACGCCATGCACTGTCGGGCCGAAAGCGATCGAGTCCTCGACGGTCATCCGCGGGTTGAGCGAGGAGTAGCTGTCCTGAAACACCATCTGGGTCTGCCGACGGTATTCGCGCAGTGGCAACCCTTGGTTGCCCAGGGTCTGGCCATCGAAGATCAGCTCACCGCTGTCCTGCGCGGTCAATTGCATCAGCAGCCGCGCGGTCGTGGATTTGCCGCAGCCGGACTCGCCGACCACGCCGAGCGTTTCGCCCTTGAGAATATCGAAGCTGACCCCGTCCACCGCGCGCACCGCCAGGCGCTCGCGGCGCAGCCCGAAGCCGGTCTTCTTCAGCGGGAAATGCTTTTTCAGCCCGCGCACGATCAGCAATGGCTGACGCGCCCCGCCGACATCACGCAGTTCGTTTGGTAGCGGATGATGTGAAGGACTCATTGCTTGACCTCCATCGCCGAGCGCAACCCGTCGGCCAACATGTTGAACGACACCGAGGTGATGAAGATCAGCAGTCCCGGCAGCGCCGCGATCCAGGGCTGGGTGTAGATGGCGGTGCGCAAGGTGTTGAGCATCAGCCCCCACTCCGGCTGCGGCGGCTTGACGCCGAGGCCGAGGAAGGACAGCCCGGAGGCGAGAATCATCGACACCGAGATCAGGCTGGTGGCGTAGACGAAGATCGGCCCGATCACGTTGCCGAGCACGTGCTTGCGTACGATCAACAGCGACGAGGCGCCCGAGGCCCGGGCCGCGTCGACGTAGTCGCTGCGCCGAACGCCGGTGGTCACGCTTTCGGCGATCCGCGCAATCTGCGGCACGAACACCACCGTCAGCGACACCAGCGAGTTGCTGATGCCGGCGCCCAGCGCGCCGGACAGGGCGATCGCCAGCAGCACCGAGGGGAAGGCATACAGCACGTCGACGCAGCGCATCACCGCGGTATTGAGCCAGCCCCCGGCATAGCCGGCGAGAATGCCGATGCTGCCGCCGATGACGAAGGCCATGACCACCGGGGCGATGCCCATGAACAGCGACAGCCGCGCGCCGAGCATCAACCGCGAGAGCAGGTCGCGGCCCAGCTCGTCGGAGCCCAGCGGCATGCCCTCGCTGCCGATCGGCTTGAGGCGTTTGAGCATCGAGGTGGCGTAGGGATCGGCCGGCATCAGCCAGGGCGCGAACATCGCGACCAGGATCAGCAGCAGGATGATGGCGGCGGCGATCATCGCCACCGGGTTGCGCAGCAGCCGGCGCAGCACGTTGGCGCCGTGTCCGCGGGAGCGCACCACCGCCGGCCTGTCGAGACGCTCGCCGGTGGAATCGGGAAGCATGGCAGCGGTCATGATCAGCCCCTTTCGATGCGTGGATCGAAGACGGTTTGCAGCACGTCCACCAGCAGGTTGAGCGCCACGAAGAACAGCGCCAGGACCAGGATGGTCCCCTGCAGCAGCGGCAGGTCGCGCTGGAAGATCGCCTGATTGAGCAAGAAGCCGGTCCCCGGCCAGGAGAACACCGTCTCGATGAGGATCGAGCCGCCCAACAGGTAGCCCAGCTGCAGCCCCATCACCGCCAGTGCAGTCGGCGCGCAGTTCTTCACCACATGCTTGAACACGCCCCACTCGCCGAGCCCGCGGGCGCGCAGGCCGACGACGAACTCCTGGGACAGGATGTCTGCTACCAGCGCCCTCACGGTGCGGGCGACGATGCCCATGGGAATGAAGGACATGGTCAGCCCGGGCAGGATCAGGTACTGCATGTGCGCCCAGTCCCAGTGCCAGTCGCCGGAGCCGCCGGGGCCGGCACCGGTGGCCGGCAGCCACATCAGCTGCGCGGAGAAGACGATCACCAGCACCATCCCCAACCAGTAATTCGGCAGGCTGACACCGACCACCGAGACGAACGAGGCCAGGCGGTCGGCCCATGAATTGCGGAAATAGCCCGCCACGAAGCCGAACAGCGAGCCGAAGGTAAAGCCGATCAGGGTCGCCAGCAGAGCGATCATCAGGGTGTTGCCCACCGCCTTGAACACCTCGTCGACCACCGGTCGGCTGGTGGCGATCGAGTTGCCCAGGTCACCGTGCAGGGCGCGCCACAGCCAGTGCGCGAATTGCTCGGGCAGCGGCCGGTCGAAGCCATAAAGCTGCATCATCTGCTGCTGCAGGTCGGCCGAGGCGTCCGCCGGCAGGATCGACACCAGCGGATCGCCCGGCGCGATGTGGACCAGCATGAAGCAGAGGAAGGACACGCCGAGCATGATAGGCAAGGCATAGCCCAGCCGGCGAAACAGATAGCCAAGCATCGCAAAGACCTCTGACAGGGGCGCGGGACAGAACCGCCGCGCCGTGAAGCGAAGGATCAGCCGGGCGGGTTCATTCCATCTTCATGGTGGCGATGTCGATGAACCAGCTCTTGGGCTGCACCACGTTGGTGATCTTCGGCGACAGCGCGCGCGGGCCGACATCATGAGCCACGAACAGGAACGGCGCTTCGTCGACGATATTGGCGTGCAGCTCGCTCAGGGCCTGGTTGCGGGCCTGCTCGTCGAAGGTGGTGCGGGCCTGCTCGACCAGTGCGTCGGTCTTCTCGCTGGTGTAATAGCCCCAGTTGTTGGAGACCGGCGGCAGCGCCTTGCTGCTGACGAAGCGCACCATGGCGAAGAACGGGTCCATGACCGCGGCACTGACGTTGGTCGCATGAGCGCCGTGGGCAGCCGGGTCCTTGGCGCCGAGACGCCAGCTGGAGAACAGGGTGTTCCATTCCAGCACATCGAACTCGACGTCGAAGTGGCAGGCCTTGAGGTTCTGCTGGATGTACTCGTTCATCGGCAGCGGCTGCATCTGACCGGAGCCGGAAGCGGAGGTCTGCACCTTCACCCTGGCCGGATTGGATGCCGAATAGCCGGCCTGCTCCATCAGCTTCTGCCCGGCGGCTACGTCGTAGCGGACCTGGAAGCTCGGGTTGCCGCGCCAGGGATCGCCCGGCTCGACCACGCCGGTGGCCGGCTCCATCATGCCGTTGAGCAGCGCCTTGAGCTCCTCGCGGTTGACGCAGAGGTTGGCCGCCTGGCGAACCGCCTTGTCCTTGAACGGGGAATCCTCCAGCAGCGAGAACTGCCAGGGCCAGAGGTGCGGCTGAAGGTTGGTATAGAGGATGTAGCCGCGGGCCTTGATGGCGTCCACCGAGTCGGGTGCCGGCGCCTCGATCCAGTCCACCTGCCCGGACATCAGCGCCGCGGTGCGGGCACTGGCTTCCGGCAACGGCAGCAGTACCACCCGGTTGATCTGCGGCCGACGTTTCTCGTCCCAGTAGTCACCGTTGGCGACGAGCTCCAGACGTTCGCGGGGCACGAACCTGTCCAGCTCGAACGGGCCGGTGCCGGAGGCATCGGCGGCGAAGGCTGCCCAGGCTTGCTGGCTGCGCTCGGCTGGATCGGTCACTGAGCTTGGCACGGCATCCGCCTTGGCCTGCCAATGGGTCGGCGAGGCCATGAACAAGTTGGTCAGGTTGTAGGGGAGAAAGGAGTCCGGCTCGGAGGTGGTCAGCTCCACGGTGAGCTTATCGATGACACGCGCCGAACGCAGCGTTGGCATACGCGAGGCGGTAGCGCCGATCTGTGAAGGGTCGTATTGCGGCGCATCCTTGTTCAGCACCTTGTCGACGTTCCATACCACTGCCTCGGCGGTGAACGGCGAGCCGTCGTGAAACGTCACCCCGGGGCGCAGCTTGAAGCGCCATTTGGTCTGGTCCTCGGCATCCACCGACCAGGACTCGGCCAGCCCGGGGATCAGTTCACTCGCCTTCTCGCTGGAGCTCAGATCCCATTGGGTCAGCGAGTCGTACAGGGTAATGCCGGTGAAGCGATTGCCCTCGTAGCCCTGATCCGGTTGACCCAGCGTGCGCGGAATGTCGCCTGCGGTCATGCCAATGCGCAGAACCTTTTCCTCGGCCAGCGCAGCCGAGCCACCAAACACCAATGACAATGCCAAGGCCAGGCGGGTGAACGTGGCCAGCGGATGCTTCGATATATGCGTGCTCATCGGAAGACCTCATCAAGCAGGACTGATCATGAGGGATGGATAGCAACGGATGTGCCAATCGATTTTTATGTATCGATAACCGATTCAAAAACTGTTTTATGCGGCCCGTCTTTCGAATGAGTCGCAGACGTGCCACTACCAAGCCAGTAGAAAACGGGTTTCGTCGTGGCTCGCATGGCAGACACGACGCGCTTTATCAGTGCGCCAGCGACTCGGAAATGCTCCGGGCGCATTCCAGCACCAACGGGGCAAGCCGCGAGGTTGCCTCTTCCAGGCTCCAGCGGCTGGTTGGCGGTGACAGGTGCACGGCACCCACCGCCTGGCCGAAACGATCGATAATCGGCGCGGCGATGCCCATGTCGCCAAGGAACAGTTCCTCGCAATTCACTGCGTAGCCCAGCCGCCGGCTGGTCTGCAGGCTGTGCAGGATGTCCTCGACTCGGGTCAGCGTTGTCGGGGTACGCGGTTCCCTTGCCGAAGCTTCGAGGATTCGTCGGGCCTCGTTGTCGCCCAGACAGCCCAGGTAGGCGCGCCCCGAACTGGTGCAATACATGGGAATGCGCATGCCCACCGGCGTCAGGACCGGAATCGACTGTGTGGTCAGGATCTGCGCTACATACAGCATGTGATGGCCCACAGGCTCGGTAAGGCTGGCCGTTTCCCCGCTGGCCTGCGCCAGTTGCGCCAGATAGGGATGTGCCAGGCGCACCAACGCGTGGGACGCCAGATAGTTGAAGCCGAGTTCGACCACCTTGGGTAGCAGACGGAAGCGTCGGCTGCGCTCGTCACGGCCGATATATCCCAGAATTTCCAGGGTATGCACGGCGCGCTGAGCGGAGCCCTTGCTCATGTCCGTAAGCCGAGCCACCTCGCCCAGCGTCAATGTCCTATGGGCCAGATCGAAGGCGTGCAGAACCAGGAGTCCCTTCGCCAACGACTGGTTGAAGAGCGGATCCGCGGCATCCGCGGGTCCATCAATCGATTTTTCAGCGTTATCCGTTGGATTCATCGAGCCTGCTCTAGGACGTTACGAAACGCGCGCAGCCCATGAAGGCAGCCAGTGGAGCATAACCGTGCAACGCATATGGCTAACAACCGCTATAGCCTGGTCGGGCGACAGCAGGCTTGTGCTCACCGTTCAAGGACGAAGATGCCTTCCACTTCGACACTGGTTAAAGGCGCCCACACCGCAACGCCAACTGCGGTTCGCGCATGCTGGCCTGTCTCGCCGAACACCTCTGTGGGCAGGTCTGACGCACCATTGACCACCGAGGGTACGGCATCGAAGCCGGGTGCGGCGAACACCTAGCCATTGGGTTCAGGCAGCCGCCACCCGATCCAGTTCGCCCCCGCAGGCAGCTGAAAGTGCAGCGAGCAGATTCAGGCCACACAGCCGGGCTGCCTGGTCACCGCGAGGGACGTCCTCGGCATGCTGCATCGGCCCGGTGTATACGGGCACGCCCTCCAATGAGCTCGTTTGGCCTGCCAGGTAAACCAGATCACCATAACCACGGCAGGAAAGGTAGCTGGCCTGTGGTTTGGAAAAAGGGGCAATTCGATACCCGGTTCAACAAGCGCGATTCAACAGATGTAGCCATCAGTTGCCTCTAGAGCGTGGCCGACATGTGCGGCCCGGTGGAGATATAGCGAAATCTTCGAGCAAGTCCCATACCACGTGCTTTGCTAAAGTACCGACTTCGATACGCAACCGAAGACGTCCATGCACCACTCCACCATTCTCTTCGACCTCGACGGCACCCTCACCGACCCGCGCGAGGGGATCACCCGCTCGATCCAGCATGCGCTGGCCCAGCTCGGCATCGATGAGCCGGATCTGACCAAGCTCGAGCCCTTCATCGGGCCGCCGCTGCTGCAAGCCTTCATGGAGTTCTACGGCTTTGACGAAGCGCGGGCCTGGGAGGCGGTGGGGCATTACCGCGAGCGGTTCAAGACGCTCGGCCTGTACGAAAACCTGCTGTTCGACGGTGTGCTGGAGATGCTCGAACATTTGCGAGGCCAGGGTCGGACGCTCTATGTCGCGACCTCGAAACCCTCGGTATTCGCCCGCGAGATCGCCCGGCATTTTGCCTTCGATCATCATTTCAAGGTCATCTACGGCAGTGAGCTGGATGGTACCCGCACCAACAAGATCGAGCTGATTGCCCACCTGATCGCCGAAGAACGGCTCGATCCCGAGCACACGCTGATGATCGGCGACCGCAAGCACGACCTGATCGGCGCACACCGCAACGGCTTGCAGGCGGTCGGCGTGGGCTACGGCTTCGGCAGCCACGCCGAGCTGATGGCCGAGTCGCCGGCCTACTACTACGCGACCCTGCCAGCGCTGCGGGCTGCGTTCAGCTAGGGCCGGATGCGCAGGAGGGATCGGTCCAGAGAAGCCATGTCAGGCGATCAGGCCGTTGAAAAAAGCAGGCGAGCCAGGCAAGACGAGCGGAAACAGCCAATGGGCGAACCGGGCTCGTGAACGCGTCTAGCTGCGCTGTTAAGGCGGTCGAGCAGGCTGCTCAGGGTGGCAGCCAGGTCAAGGAAGAGCGTGCGCCGGCTCCCGTACCACTCAAGCCTGTCGCCCCGCCAAGGCCAGTGGTCGAAATCGCGGCCACCAGCATCTTCAACAAGCTGGGAAATGGCCTCTACCTGGAAAGCCAGGGCGATGTGGAACGCTTCGTCGCCGCGCTGAAGGCCGAGCTGGAGGCAGCTATCCAGCAGGAGAAACGCATCCGCATCCGCTGATGCGCTCGACCAGCATGAAATTGGACGGAGCCATATCATGCAAATAGACGGATATCTATCAGGCAATTGGTCGGTAGGTTATGATGCAGTTGGACGGAGGGGGCAGCGCTCTGCCGGCCCTCAACTCATTATCCCCACCAGGTAGCCCCGTGACCACCCCACATCACCCGCGATACCTGCGGCAGCAGGTATTGGATGCCTTGAACGACACCCCGGTCGTCTGCATCCTTGGGCCGCGACAGGTCGGCAAGACCACCTTGGCCCGCCTGCTGCAGCCGGAGCGTACCTATGTCTCCTTCGACGACGCCACGCTGCTTGCGGCCGCCCGCTATGACCCGGTGGGCTTTGTCGCCGGTCTCCCAGAACAGGTGATCCTCGATGAGGTGCAGCGGGTGCCCGAGCTGTTGCCCGTCATCAAACTGTCGGTAGACAACGACCGGCGCCCCGGGCGCTTCATCCTCACCGGCTCGGCCAACCTGCTGCTGTTGCCCGGCGTGCAGGAGTCATTGGCTGGTCGGATGGAAGTGATCTACCTCAACCCGCTGTCCGAACAGGAAAAGCACCACAGCCGCCACTCCCTGCTCGAATCCCTGCTGTCCGGCCAGCTCAGGCCGGCAATCAGCGGCCTGCAACCGCCCGTTGCCGGAGTGGCCGAGGCTGTGGTGAGGGGCGGTTATCCAGAGCCCAACACGCGGACAGAGTCCCGTGCCCGGCAGTGGTTCCGTCAGTACCTCAACGCCATTATCCAGCGCGACGTGCAAGACATCGCCAACATCCGTGACGGTGATGAGCTGCTGCGCCTGCTGCAGCTCATCGCGCTGCGTACCGGCAACCTGGTCAACGTCAGCAACCTGGCACAGGACATCAGCCTGCAGCGCGACACCATCGGCCGCTACCTGACGGTACTGGAACGCCTGTTCCTGATTCGCACGCTGCCCGCCTGGCATCGCAACGCCGCCAAGCGTCTGATCAAGGCACCGAAAATCCACATCGTCGATTCCGGACTGGGCTGCGCCCTGGCCAACCTGCAAGCCGCCGACTGGCCCCGGCCCGACAATGCCTTTGGCGGCATGCTGGAGAGCTTCGTCGTGCAGCAACTGATCTGCCAGGCCGGCTGGGTCGACAACGAACTGCGCTTCTCCCACTACCGCGACAAGGACCAGCTCGAAGTGGATCTTGTCATCGAACAGGACGACCGCCTGTGGGGCGTGGAAGTGAAAAAGGCCGCTTCCGTGCAGAGCAAGGACGGCCGCGGCTTGGCACGCCTGGCCGAGCAGGCCGGGCCCAGCTGGCAGGGCGGCATCCTGCTTTACACCGGCACCAGCACCCTGCCGCTGGCAGACCTACCCAATGCTTTTGCTGTTCCCATGGACCAGCTGTGGAACAAGGACACCCCATGAACACCAGCCACATCAAAAGCTACGCCCCCAAGGCCCGTACTGCCTTTATCGCCGCAATGACCAAGCGCGCGGCGCTGTTTGGCATTCGCGATCCAGCATCCCGGCCATGCGCATTTCGCCTGTGGAGCAAAAGGGCGATGTGGCCCTGATCGGCGACCGCGCGTTTCCGGCCAGCGTCATTCGCCCGCGCGCCGCATTGGCGATAAAGGTCGAGCAACTGAGCTTTGCCCAGGCTATGGAGCAGGCTGCCTACAGCTGGTTCAACCGCCTGTGCGCCATCCGCTATATGGAACTGCAGGACTACCTCGACCACGGCCGCCGGGTGCTCAGCGCCGCCGATGGCAGCGCGGGCATTCCCGCAAATCCTCGAAGTTGTTTAGAGGTCGAACTGCCGGGCCTCGATAAACAACTGATTACCGAGCTGAAGCTCGACGGCAATAAGGACGAAGAACTCTACCGCGAGCTGCTGCTGGCACAGTGTCAGGCCGACCGCTTGCCTGTACTGGTGCAAGCGCGACAATACTGTTTCGCTTGGAATGATGGCGTTCTGCCTTGATTTTTCAAACCCTTACATTCATTTCCCACGACGATGGTGATAGATGAAGCAGTTCAACGAACTGGCCGGCGAAAAGCCTCAGGGCATTTCTGAAGGATGGTGGCGAGTCTTGCAGATCCTGCGCGTAGTGTTGTCGTTGCCGCTGGTTCTCATAGCGCTTGGCTGTTTTGTAGGTTTAGTGCTGAGTCCGTATCCCTATAGTCGTGAAGAGTTGTTCTTCGCCGTGATAAGCCTTTTGTTTTTAGATGCAGCCATCTTTTTCAAAGGGCCTGCACTCGTTGCGGTGCTACTTAGGCTGAGCGTATGGGTCAGGGCTGGCTTTTCAGAACCGAGTAAGCGGGAACCTTAACGGTGTTCGCAGGCAGAGCAGGATTACACCCGTTCGCCTGATGGAAAAAGACGATGGAGGCATAGTGGTAAGTTCAAGTCTAGAGGCGCATTGGGACCGGCCTCGCAACCAAGGCTGCTCCAAACGACTTGACGCCAACCTAGTGGATTTTTGACGTTCCGTTACCGATCCAGGTCAGCCAGTCGCGCTTCCAGCCAGCTGAACCGGACATGCTCTTGCTCCAGGCGAACGCAGGCCACGTCATCCGCGACGCGGTCGTGTCGAAGGTCGTCATAGAGCAGCGCTTCGGCGTCATCCAGCCGCGACAGCGGCGACAGGCTGCGCTTGTCCGCCGGTTCGGTTCCCCACAGCGCGCGGTGCGCCAACAGCGTGTCGCGATCCATCAGGAACGAGCGCGCCTCGGGCAGATGAGCGCGCAGCCGGTCGAGGATGGCGAAGCCGTGAGTGTCGAGGTCGCCCCAGTAATACAACGAGCGGTCATGCAGCCAGGAAATCTCGGCGAGTCGATCGAGCGCGTAGCCCTGGCCGAACAGCACGGCGCTACCGGACTGCTCGGGAAAGGCCAGGAAGTTGATTTCGTTTTCGGTGACGAAGACTCTGCGCAACGGCAAACGCAGCGCCGCGAGTTGTCCGACCGGCGCCTCCACATCGCTCAGCCCGGCAAGACGCAGCACTGGATCAAGCAGGCGCAGGCGTGCGCGCACGGGCTTGTCACGCAATCCATAGCGACGGTTGAAACCGCGCGCTCCGCGTGCCTCGTGGTCGTTGACGGCCTCGGCCAGCACCAGGTCGAGCAGCTCACTCAGCAGGCCTCGGCGTTGCTCGATGAATTTACTGTCAACGCCGGGGATGTCCAGCTGACGCAGGTATAAGCCGCTTTCGGGCCGTGCGCGGAACCAGCGCAGCACGGTGAGCGCCTTTGCCCAGTCATCGGCGTGCTCCAGCAAGCGCAGCGGTTGGCGCAGCAGCCATTCGCGCAGCTCGGGAAACGCTGCCAGCGTGGTCTCGCTCAGCTCACGGCAACGCTGGGTTTCGCGGCGTTTGCCCAGTCGGCGCAGCGCAGCATCAAGGTCATCGACCCAGACCTCGTCAGGCAGCAGGTTGCGCCCGAGTTGGCGATGGTTGAGCGGCTTCCACACCAACCGGTAGTCGCCTTCGCCTTCCTGCAACTGGCGAATCCACTGGCGCACGACGTCGAACTTCCCGGTCAGATCGGTGCTGCCCGGCTTCTTCAGGCGCAGCCGCAAGGGGAATACCGCCTCGCCTCCGAGCGCGGCACGCAGCAGTACGCCCTGCTCCCACAGGCGCTGCAGTTGCGCGGTGAGGTCGGCGGGCGTGGTCCAGGTCATGTCGGCTCGCCATCCTCAACGCTCCCCTCATCGGAATGCTCCGCCGCTCGGGCTTGCTTCTGCTCGCGGTATTGCTCGATCGTCAGGCTGCGCAGCATTGACTCGCGCCCCTGATCGTTGTGCACGAAGCCGACGTTGGCGACATAGGGCTCGATGATGTGGATCTTCTGCAGCGGCGTGACGATGAGCAACTGCAGGTTCATCTTGCGGAACAGTTCCAGCCCGTAGCGGGCCGATTCGTCCGAGCCGCGGCCGAACGCCTCGTCAATGACCACGAACCGGAAGGAGCGTGACCGGGTGGCGCCCCACTCCAGACCGAAGCGGTACGCCAGGCTTGCCGCCAGCACGGTGTAAGCCAGCTTTTCCTTCTGCCCGCCGGACTTGCCGCCCGAGTCGCTGTAGTGCTCGTGCTCGCTGCCATCCTCGCGCCAGCGTTCCGAGGCGGAAAAGCTGAACCAGTTGCGCACGTCGCAGACCTTGCGGGTCCAACGGCAGTCGGCATCGCTCGAACCTTCCCGCCCTCGAAAGCGCTCGATGATCTGCCGCACCTGCAGGAATTTGCTTTCGGCATAGTGCTCGTCGCCGCTGCCGGACAGGCTGCCCTCGGTGCAGGCGCGCAGATCCTGGCGGAACGCGATGATTTCCCCGTCGCCGGTGCTCTGCGCCTCGAGCTGGATCAGCCGGCCGGGGTTGTAGTCGATCTCGCGCAGCGAACGGTTGATCTCTTCAATGCGCTCGCGGATGTCGTGTTCCTCGCGGCGCAGGTGGCTGTGGAAGTTGGCGATCTCGTTGATGACGTTCTCGTTGAGCATGGCCTTGAAGCGCTGCTCGAACTGCGGCAGACCGTCTTGCCGCAGCGCCTCGAGCATGGTCCGGTAGTCGTCCGCTGCCGCCAGGCTGGCGTCCACCTCGCGGGTTTCCAGCGGGAACTCATCGCGGTAGCCGCTCATCCCCGCGATGATGCTCTCGGTCAACCGATCGATACGCTTGTTCACCGCATCGATGCGCGCCTGCAGCCACTGGCGCATGTCCTGCTCGCGGTTGGCACACGCCTCAACCGTCAGGCTGTGCTCACCCAGCGCCTCGCCGCGCAGTTGCGCAAGCTGCTCGAAGCGGGCCTGCTGCTCTTGCGTTGCTGCGCCGTGCTGAGTCCGTGCCGCGTCACGCAGCGCTTGGGCGTCCTCCTGCTTCTGCTCGGTCCTGGCCTGCTCGCGGTGCTTGTCGTCCAGCTCGTCGCGCAGCCGGCGCAGCTCGGTCTCCAATGCCCGCAACTGCTGCTGAAGCGTGCGTAACTTGTCGGACTCGGCCTCCAGCGTTCGACGCTCCTGCTCCAGCGCGTGGATCTGCGCGTGCAGTGGCTTCCAGTCCAATTCCTCGAAGTGGTCGAACACTGACAACTGTGCGATCAGATTCAGCCGATCGTCGAGCGCGCGCTGCTGCTTCTGCAGCTCGGCCAATTCCGCAGCCAGTTCCCCGATGCGCTGCTGCAGGTCGCCGGCCTGCTTTTCCAGCGCAGCGATCTTCTGTTCGTTACTCCAGCCGAGAACGTACTGGGTGCGGTCGCCGAGCCGACGACGATCGTCCTTCTCGTGACGCTCCTGACCGGCCTTGACCTGGCCGGCCCGGGTGACCGCGCGCTCCTCGCGGCGGAACTGCTCCAGCGAGGCGCAGCAGGCGTAGTCGAAACGCCGCGCCAGCTCGCCTTCGAGCCAGTTGTAGAAGGACGTGTCCGGCTTGATCTGCAGCTTGCGCACCAACGAGTCGGCCTGCAACGAGGGCGGCGCCTGCGGGCGGCGCTCGCGCACGCGGAAATACACCAGCCGCTCGCCCAGGTGGGTCCGCTCGACCCATTGCGCCACCGGCGCGTAGAGCGCATCGGGCACCAACAGCGACAGGCCGAAATTGCGCAGCAGCCGCTCGGCGACGCCTTCCCAGTCGCGCTCTTGCTCACGCACCTGGAGCAACTCGCCGACGAACGGCAGCTCGCTTTCCTCGATCTGCAACGCCTTGCACAGGCGCAGGCGAATATCGAGGATGCGCGCCGGCAGGTTCGAGCGCCGCCCACGCAGCGATGCCAGCTCAGACTCGAGGTGCTCGTGCTGGCGACGCAATTCGTGCAGGGCGACGGCATGTTCGGTCTGGCCGTTCTGCGCCATGTCGCGCTGCGCGCGGCACTGCTCCTGCATTCCAGGCAGCGCCTGGCGGTTGGCGAGGAAAGGCCCGGCCTCCGTGGCCAGTGGCAAGTCCAGCTTGGCCGCAAGGCCGTCATACTGCTCGGCGTTGCGCTGGCGCCGCTGCCGCTCCCCTTCGAGTCGCGCACACTCGGTGTCGATCATCGCCAATCGGTCGCCGCCGTTCTGGGCGATGGCGCGATTAAGCTCGTCGCGCCTGGCCTGGCCCTGTTGCTGCCGATCCTGCAGGGCGCGAACGTGCTCGCGATGGCGGGCAAGCTCCTGGGCCAGGTTATCCAGCCGCTTGTCCAGCAGCTCGGCCTTGAGCCCCGCGAACCAGGGCACCAGCGCGTCGCGGCAGGCGACCAGCGCACCGGCCTCGGCGCGCTCCTGCGCATGGCGCTCGCAGTTATCCACCAGCGGTTGCAACAACTGGATCTGGCGCTTGGCCTTGAGCACTGCCTCGTGGGCACGATTGAGGTCATCGAAATGACGGATCAGCGCCTGGATGCGTTCCTCGACCGCAAACTGTTCCAGCATGTGCTCGCGCACGAAATCGGTGAGGTTGCCGACAGACTTCATCGATACCGTCTGGCTGAACAGCTCCAGCGCCTGCTCGTCGGCAATGCCCAGGCGTCGACGAAAGGCGGCGCCGTATTGCGCGAAGGTGGTTTCCAGCTCGACATGCGGGAGCGCGCGCAGCCGCTTGCGCAGCGCGTTCAGGTCGCTGCCGAAACTGGCGAAATGCTCGGTAATCGACAGCGGGCGGTCGGCCACCACGTAGAAACGCTCGGGTTGCCCGCGCGTGTCGGTGATATAGAAAACCTGCGCCAGGGTGACATGCTGGTCGAAGCCTTCATTATAGAAGTGGCCAAGAATCACCGAGTAGCTGTTGTGGTCGCGCAGGGCCACCGGCTTGGCGTTGAGACCCGCGTCACCGCGCTCGGACTTATAGAAGCCGAGCACGTAGGAGCGTAGCGAGCGCTCCTTGGCCTCCGCGCCGGCGGCCTTGTTGTAGGCGATTTTCTGCGCCGGGACGAGCAAGGTGGTGACCGCATCGACCAGCGTCGACTTGCCCGAGCCGATATCGCCGGTAAGCAAGGCATTCTCGCCCGCCAGCGGGAAGCGCCAGACACGCTCGTGAAAGGTGCCCCAGTTGTAGACCTCGAAACCGTGCAGGCGAAAACCGGCGCGTTCGTCGCAGTCGACGAAGTCGAGCAGCGACAGCGACTCGGGGGTGGTCATGTCTCGCCTCCGTCCGGCTGGCCGGCGTATTCCTTCAGCCGCTGGTCGAATTCGTTGAGCCACTGGGCATCGACGAATGCTTTAAGGATTCGCCGCACCTCGTAGAGCCCATCCTCGTTGCCGCGCAGCCGGCGCAAAAAGCCGAGTTCGACCACCCGGGCGATATGTGCGTCGATGCGGTCCACCAGGCGCGCCTCGTTGCTGCCTTCGGGCAGGAACAGGCGCAGCAGGTCGGCCAACTGCTCGCGAGACAGGATCAGCCGCTCGCCACCGCTGGCGTCGGTTTCCGCCAGGCGCTTGCGCAGCAGTGCCAGCAGCAGGCTCACCGGATAGCTGAGCTGTCGGCGCGGAATCAGCCGCGGCAGCGTCTCGGCCTGCTCACTCGGGTGCTGGGTCAGGTAGGCGTAGCCCTCGGCCTCGTCGACCAGCAGCTCCAGGCCGATCATCGCCATGTAGTCGCGCACCGCGATCTGCCGGTCGAGCAGTCGCTGCCAGCACGCCGCGTCATCTTCGCGGTAGGCCACGCCCTTGAGCAGGGCGATCAGCAGCAGTGATTGTTCGGCGTCGTTCATCGATGGCCTCAACGGTTGAAAAGAACCAGCGGTATGCTAGCCCGGCGCTTGCGTCCATTGCCGTCGTGCCAGCGGATCAGTTGCGGCTGGTCGTCATCGAACACTGCGTGCGCATCGGCCGCGGCAAGTTCGAGGTAGGCGACCAGTTCGGCCAGGCCCTGCTCCAGCGGGAATTCTTGCAGCAAATCGCCGAGGCTGACCCGCGGCTGGCCGCGCAGGGCCTGGCGAATCTGTGCCTGCAACCGCACCTTGTCGACCGGGTTCTGCCGGAACAGCGCGTCGGCTTCTGCGGCGTAGGCCTCGCCCTCGAGCAGAATCTGTGCCTGGATGTTCGGTTTTACCGGTGGACTGTAGAGTGGCCGGTCGAGCACCAGATTGAGCCGTGGCGCCGGTTCGTCGAGCCAGGTCGGATCATCCGTTGGCAGCGCATCGCGCAGTCCCAGCGCGCGGGTTTCGATCTGGCGAAGCAGCTGCATGATGCGACGGTCCTCCAGCCAGGCCTGGTCGTCCAGGTAGCGACGCAACTGCTCGGACAAACGCGCCACCGTGCGCTGGGCCGATTCGCCCGCGGCCAGCCAGTCGTAATGCATACGCAGCAGCCGGCGGTCAGGCTCCAGGCTCTGCACCGGTGGCAGCGCGAAGGCTTTTAGCAGCAATTCGGACAACTCTTCCTGGCGCGCCGGCGACATCAGGAACTCCCAGAACGCCCGGAAGCTGCGCCCCTGGTCGGAATCGGAGATGGCATCGCGCTCGCCGAAAATCTGCCCGAGCAGGTCGCCCTTGCCTCCTTCCCAGGTGGCAATGCGCTCGCGCACCTCACGGTCCAGCTCGCGGAAGTTCTGCTCAACCTCGCGAAAGTCCGCCAGCAGGCTGCGGGCACTGCCGCTCACTTCCAGGAACCGTTCCTTGACCCGCGTCGCATCCATCAGCTCGACGTCGCCGGCGCGCAGGCGGGCGATCTCCTCGTCCAGCGCGGCCTTGCGCTTTTCCAGCTCGGCGATGCGCAGCTGCGGGTCGGTCTCGCTGCCTTCGACCATCTGCCTGAGCAGCTCGAAGATCGACAGCAGCCGCGACTCGGTGCCGACGAACTGCCGCTTGCCCAGGCTCTCCAGCCACCCGATGGCCCTCTCCATGGCCGGTGTCAGCTCGAAATGCGCGGCGTCATCGCCCGGTGGATAGAACTTGCGCAACCAGCCGTTGGCGTTGTCCGCCCAATCATCGAGATATGCCGCAGCCGCTTTGGGAAACGCGCCTCCGTTAGCCTGGTTCAGCGCGTAGAGTTGATCGTCAAGCAGCGAAGCCAGGCTGTTGGTGTCGAGGCTGCGTCGGTTGGGGCTGACGAAGGCCGCCTGCAGGAAACTCACGATCAGCGGCGCATTGTCCGCTCGCAGCAACCGCCACGCGGGGTGGTGCTGGCGCAGGGCAGTGAGGTACTGAAAATCCATATGGGGCCGTCTGTGAGTTACACCGCTCCGGTCGTTCAGTCCGGGCCTGACGGGCAATTTTGAATGGCCAAGGGCATATACGCCAGTGGCACTCGCGTCTCCGTAGTCACAGGTCCCGATGAAGATGGATCAGTAAGCGAGCGCAGGTAGTTTGTCAACGGCCTGCTAGCCCGACCGGTCGCGCTCAGGGCCAAAGGTTACCGGCGGCGAGCCGTCGGCGTTGATCTGCTCCACCCGTGCCGGGCGACCTTCCGCGTCGAGCCGGATGCGGCCGATGCCCGAGCCGTTCCACAAGCGTTCGCCGGACCGGCTGCGGCTCGGCAGCCACGGCTGGACTCGCACGCGACGGCGCTTGGTGAACCCGTTCAACGGCGAGCGCGGTGAGTACAACCAGCGGTTGAGGCGATCGAACAGGTCCAGCAGGCGGCGTGGAAATTCGTTCTTCACCCCGCTGCTGGTGATCTGCCAGATCTTCGGCCCTTCCGCCCGGCCACGCACATGCACCTCGTAGGCGAAGGAATAGTGCACATCCCCGGAGAGAACCACGTAGTTGCCCGGCGTGCGGGTGTGGCGAAAGATGTTGAGCATGACCTGGGCAGCACCGCGATGGGCCATCCAGTTTTCCGCATCGACCAGCAGGGACAGCCCGAACCAGCTGAACACGCGCTGCACGGTTTCGATCAGCTTGACCCCGAACATCGGCGCCGGCGAGACGATGACCACCGAGCGATGGTCGAGGATGTGCTGCTGCAGATCGGTGAGCGCCTCCCAATCCATCAGCCCCGAAGGCCGATTCAGGTTGCGCTCGCTGCGCCAGCGGCGGGTGCGGGTGTCGAGCACCACCAGCGCCGGTTCGCTGGCGATGACATAGCCCCAATCACCGCGCTGCAACAGCTCGTCCACCACTTGATCATGCAGCGCGCAGTCGAGCTGGCCGTCCTCGCCGCTTGCCAGCAATGCCTCGACCGTCTGCAACGACGTGACACAGGCATCCGGCACATTGCCCCAGGCCTGGCACAGCAAATAACCCAGCAGCGCATTACCAATGATGCGCCGTGAGAAGGGATGGCCGTAGGCGGTCTCCTCCCAGCGCGCGCTGAGGTTCCAGTCATCGGTGATGTCGTGGTCGTCGAAGATCATCAGCGACGGCAGATGTGCCAGTCCGCGTGCCACCTGCGGCAACCCCTGGCGGAACGCGTCGATGCACGCGGTTTCGCGGGCGTAGCGCTGGGCCATATCCTCGTCCAGCGGCGGCGCCTGTAGCTCGATCAGCGTCCAAGGCACCGGCGACCAGACCAGCAGGTACATGGCCAGGACCTCGCCCAGCGACACCAGATGGTTGTGCGCGCTGGAGGTGGTGAATACCGGTTTCTCGACGCCACCGAAGAAGCGCTCGCGCAGCGCCTCGTTGGACTTGAACGCCGGCAGCAGCTGCTCGCGCTGATAATAGGTGGCCGGGTGCGTCATCAGCTCGTCGCTGTTGGCCACGGTCGCGCCCTCCAGGCATTCGCCGTAGAGCCCGAGCCGGCGGATCAGCGCATGGATGGCGACCAGCATTGGGCCCGCCACATCATCGGCGTACACCTGATCGCCGGTCATCAGCAGCGCGGCCGGCCAGCGCTCGGGCGCGTGGCGTACATCCTTGATCAGCGAATCGACGGTCACCAGCCCATCCGACGACGCGTGATGGGGCTTGCGACAGGAACCGTGCAGCAGATCGTCATAGCGCGAGCGGACGACGAAAGCCGGGCGGTCGCAGCCTTCGTGGATCAGGTGCGGCGCCCATTGAGCGATGCCCTGCTCGACGCCCTGTCCGCTGATCAGCAGGTCGTATTCGATCAGCCGGTCGACCGGCAGCGGCCTATCGCGGTGGACATCAATCAGATGCAGCCAGGCCGAGGTGCCGATGCGCAGACGACGGCAAGCCTCCCCGTCCAACACCAGCGAACGCGACGCGTCACCTTCGGGCTGCAACATCAGGCGCAATGACAGGGGCTCGCGAGCCACCAGCCAGAGCACCAGTCGCCCCGCGTCGAGCCGGCGCAGCATGGGTCCGGCAAGCACGAGGGGAAGGGATGCAGCGGTGTCGGATGGTGCGGAGCTGGGCATGCAACTGCTCAATGGCGGCGGTGGAGCATGAGAGTGTAACGAATGGCGCCGGTTCGCCCTGGATTGTGGTCGGGCTGCTCGGTGATGAGGCTAAGCCCTGGGGTGGATCACGCTTGGCCGGCCCACCGAGCAGTGGCCAGAGGTGGATGAAAAAAGTCATCCACCCTTGTACGGTCGAGCTGCTCGATATGAGGCTCAGCCTTGTGGATCACGCTGTATCGATCCACCGGGCAATGGTCAGGTGGGTAAGAAGAGGTTCCACCGATCTGGGCGCCATCAGGCGCGCCGTTGCGCCTGCTCGCCGATCAGCGCTTGCAGACGCTGGAGGAAGGCCAGCCCCTCCTCCCAGCGATGATGCCCGGACTCCACGTTGATGTGCCCGACACCCGTGAGTACGGTCACTTCGCTGCCCCAGGCCTTACCCATGGCACACGCCCGGTCGGCGCTGGCGGCGGGATCGTTGTCGGACCCGACCAGCACGCTGGGAAATGGCAGCGGCACCAGGGGCAGCGGAGCGAAGTTGCGCAGTGGCTCAGGGCACCCCGGTCGCTCGACATCCGCAGGCGCGACCAATAACACACCCCGAACCCGCCGCAACGCCTCGGGCGACGCCTGCGCCACCCAGTGCGCGACGGTGGGACAGCCGAGGCTGTGGGCGATCAGCAGTACCGGCGCTGATGCCGCGGCAATTCCGCGATCCAGTTCGGTCACCCAGTCGGGACGCTGCGGCTGCATCCAGTCGGCCTGCTCGATACGCCGGCAATTCGGCAGGGCGCGCTGCCAGTGGCTTTGCCAATGATCATCGGGCGAGCCATGCCAACCGGGGACGATCAGACAGTGGAACGCGCCGCGCCGCATAGGATGGCCTCTCGATGGTCGCTGAGCGGCGAGTCTATCGCCCGCGGAATCTGCACCATAAAGAATAAGAATTCATTTACTTATGCATTAAACAATGCACCGGAAGCGCCAGAGCGATGCTGCGCCCAAAAAAGGGCCGGTGTCAAGCCCTTCGTGCAAATCACGCGAGGCTTGAAAGCATATACGGGGCAATAGGTTAGCTCTGTTTCGTGCCGCTTGCAGGGGATGCGGCGTTGTGGGCTGGGAGCCACATGAGAGCCCTGGGAAAGCAAGCCGGGTCGCGCTGTAGCGGTGACGATTGCCAAGGGACGGTGGGCTTATTCGGTCATCA
>NZ_JAMOIE010000077.1 GCF_024448935.1 Stutzerimonas stutzeri | reverse complement strand
GGGGCAGCAGATCGCCGCGACTGTGCGCGGCGGCGGTGTTTCGTGGGAGCTTGGGCGACAGCGGGGGGGCGTCTATTTCATGATTTTCGTTGCGTCATCGCTTAGGGAGTATGCCGGCCGGTGCGCCGTGCCGACTGTATATGCTCTATAAGTGATATTTTGTTAGTATCAACGGATGAACAATGATATTTACTAGGTCTCATGATCGAAACTCGACTTCTTCACCAGTTCATCGCCGTCGCAGAGGAATTGCACTTCAACCGCGCTGCGGAACGGCTTCACATGGCGCAGCCACCGTTGAGCCAAGCGATTCGCCGGCTGGAGCAGGAGATCGGCGCGCCGCTATTCGAGCGCACCAATCGCAGCGTGTCGCTCACGCCTGCTGGCGCGGCCTTTCTGGAGTCGGCCAGAAAGGTGTTGCGCCTGCTTGACGAAAGTGTCGGGCAGACCCGGCGTGTGGCGCAAGGCATTGAAGGCCATCTCACCCTGACCTTCATCAACATCGCGCCTTATAGTGCATTGCTGCGTGCGCTGCGGCGCTTCCGCTCCGCATTCCCGGCGGTTTCCTTCACGATGCAGGAGGCCACGACTCAAGAACAGGTCGAAGCCTTGGAACATGGTCGCGCCGACCTCGGCTTCATGAGACCGCCGGGGAGGACGGCGCCGGGCTTACGATTCGCGTCCATTCTGCGCGAGCCCATCGTGGTGGCCCTGCCTGCCAGGCACCGACTTGCAGGCAGCAAGACCATCTCGCTGGCCGCACTTCAGGATGACGCCTTCGTCTCGTCACCCCGGCATTTGGGCCAGGGCTTTCATGACCAACTCGTCCAGCTTTGCGAGGCAGCGGGTTTCGTGCCGCGCATTGCCCAGCAGGCACGGCAACTCCAAACGCTGGTGGCCCTCGTGGCCGGCGGCTTCGGCGTTGCGCTGCTGCCGGCCTCACTGGTACAGGACGGACGCAAAGACGTGGCGTTCCGGCCAATTAAAGTGGATGCGCCGGACGCATTGCGGCATGTGGAATTGCTGATGGCATGGAGCGAACATGCACCCTGCGTGATTCGGGACAGGCTGATCGACGAGGTGCGCGACGCAATGGCATCAGCGTCGACAATTGAGACGATTTGAATCTTGTTTCGGTACAAATAATATATTTTACGGACGACGGCGGACGTTCCATCATCGTGACATTTAGGTTCACGGAGATGCACGATGGAACATCAAGCAGGCGAGATTTTTAAGGGCAAGGTCGCTATCGTCACCGGCGCCGCTCAGGGACTTGGACGGGCCTACGCGCAGGCGCTGCTTGACCGTGGCGCGCGTGTAGTCGCTAGTGACCTGGGCACGGATCGGGCTGGTGAGGGAGCCAATGAGGACTTGATAGCCGAGGCGGCGCGCACCTTGCTGGCCGACGACGGGCAATTGATCGCGCACAGCGGGCGGCTGGATCACGAGGCCGGCTGCAAGCAACTCGTGGAGCTGACCATCGCGCAATTCGGCGCGCTGGATATTCTGATCCACAACGCTGGCTGGGTCGGTTATCAGTCCATTGAGGAGCAGGAAGAAGATTTCCTTGAGCACGCCATTGGCATCAACGTGCGTGCGCCAGTCTGGTTGAGCAAGCACGCCTGGGCGCACCTCAAGCAGTCTTCGTCGGCGCGGGTCGTGCTGAATACGTCCGACCGCGCCATGTACCAGCGGTACGCGCAGCCGGGCCTGGCGGCCTATGCCGCCGGGAAGATGGCTCAGGTGGGCATCATGAATGCCTTGAGCATGGAAGGCGAACCGCACGGCATTCTGGTCAATGCGGTCTCTCCTGTTGCCAAGACCCGCATGTGGGGGATCACGCAGCCACCCGAGGACCTCAAGCCGGAGTGGGTGGCCCCCGGCGTGCTGTTTTTAGCCAGCCCGCTGTGCCAGGACACGGGTGTCATCCTGCGCGCCAGCAACGGCCAGTTCACCGCGACACGCTTTTGCGAGAACCCTGGCGTCGTTTACCCCACGAACCTGGCGCGGGTCGGATGTGCCAGCTTGGAAGACATCGCCCAGAATTGGCATCGCATCAAGGAGTTCGGCGATGCGTGACGATCACAGCTTGCGCAAGATCGCCCACGTTCGCGCCGATCTTGGCGAAAGTCCAGTGTGGGATGCGCGCGAGGGGCTTTTGTACTTCGTCGATATCTCCGGGGGCAAGATCAACGTGCTGCGCCCGCAAGGACAGGTGGAAACCGTCCATAAATCGGCGGCGCGCATCGGTGCCTTGGAACTGACCGATAAAGGCAATCTGATCTTCACTAAAGACGCCAGCGTTGCAATGCTTGATGTGAAGACTGGCGAGGTGTGCAGGCACACTGCCGCCGCCCATGACGGGGCGAGCTATCGCTTCAACGATGGCGCCTGCGATCCGCTGGGACGCTTTGTCACCGGCCTCATGGACGAGGGGCCGAGCCGCAAGACCGGTGCGCTTTACCGCTACGACAGCGCGCTGAATGCCCAAGTGATCCATCGGGGCCTGGCTCTGCCCAACGGCCTGGCCTGGTCGGAAGATGGGCGCACGCTGTTCTTCGTCGATTCCGTGGCGCGCTCGATCTTTCTGGCTGCGTATTCGGCCGATGGCGTACTTGGGGCTGTGACGCTGTTCGTCGAGACGCCGGCCGAACTGGGGCGTCCCGATGGCATCGCCCTGGATCGGGCTGGAGGGTTATGGGTCTGTCAGTTCAATGGCGGATGCCTGCTGCGCTACGACCGCAACGGGCGCTTGAGCGATCGCGTCGCCATGCCTGTGCCGCGTCCCACCAGTTGCTGCTTCGGCGGGGATGGTTTGGACACCTTGTTCATCACCACCGCACGCTTTGCCATGACGCCCTTGGAACTGGGCGACTACCCGGAGGCTGGGGACTTGTATGCCATTCGCCCCGAGGTCGCTGGTAGTCCACGGCACTTGTTCAAAGAGTGATGCCGAGTCGCTAGATCAAGGTCGCGTCGAATCGGGCTTGAATGAGATTGGAGCATATATGTTCAGGAAACGAATTCTTTTCTTAATTATTGGATTGCTGGGGATGCAGATCATGACGTCCGCACATGCTCAAGTTTTACAGGGGGAACAAAGTTCGCATTTTGTTTCAAGCAAGGAAATCTATCAGATGCGAATCTACGAAATTTTCGAGAGGAACAAGGATGCCTTTCACGCTAGGTTCCGCGACCACGCCGCACGGATCATGAAACGGTATGACTTCCATATCATTGCGATGTGGGAGGCCAAGTCCCAGGGACGCACCGAATTTGTGTACGTCATCAGATGGCTGGATGAAGCAACCATGAAGCGGCAGTGGAGCCGGTTCATGAGTGACCCTGAATGGGATCGCATTAAGAAGGAAAGCGCGCAGGAGCACGGCGAAATGGTCGGCCGCATTGAGGAGCGAGTGATGCTTCTGACTTCCTATTCCAACCCAATCGAATACGGGCGATAAACAATACGACGGTTAAGAAATGGAATTGCGCCACTTGCGCTGCTTCCTGGCCGTGGCCGAAGAACTGCACTTCGTCCGTGTAGCGGAGCGACTACACACGGAGCAGCCGCCGCGCCTCCCATCACTGACCAGATGCGGCGCCATCCTGCTGCCGCGCATACACCACCAGCCGCAGGTGCCGATCTTCATCAACGGTCAGCGAAGTGTGCTCGAACGGCTCCGGTTGGCCGTCGATCATCAGCTTGCGCACGCCATTGCAGGGCGCTTGAACGTCGTGCTTGCGCCACCACGACTTGAACTCCGGCGACACCCGTTCCAGTTCGTCCACCAGTTGATGAATGTCGGCTTCCTGCGTAGCGCGGGCGAAGTCGCGGCGGAAGCTCGACAGCATCAGCGGGGCTTGTTCTTCCCATTCGTGGAAACGGGCATGCAGGGCGGGATCGGTGAACAGCAGCCAGAGCAGGTTGCGCCGCTCGGGCGTATGCGTCCCGAAGCCGAACATCTGGTCGGACGCCGCATTGAAGCCCAGCACGTCCCAGCGCAGGTTGAGCACGAAGGCCGGATGCGGCAGGTCGTGCATCAGGCGCCGCACCAGCGGCGGCAGCACGCACCAGGTCTTGCCCGGCTCGGCGGGCGGCCGTTCGTGGGCCAGCAGGAACAGGTGGCGGCGCTCGGCAGCATCCAGTTTCAGCACCCGCGCCAGATTGTCCAGAAAGGCGGCCGACACGCCTATCTCCCGCCCCTGTTCCAGCCATGTGTACCAGGTCAGGCCGACGCCGGCGAGTGCGGCGACCTCCTCGCGCCGAAGCCCCGGCGTGCGGCGCCGGCCACCGCTGGGCAAGCCCACATCGGCAGGCGTCAACCGTTCACGGCGTGCCAGCAGGAAGGCCGCCAGATCGGAGCGGGTTCGTTCCAGGGTTCGCATCGCTTATCTCGTTGCTTTGAGTAATAGCATAAATAGTTAAATTGTAATTGCTTAAAAAGGACTTGAGAATGATCGCGTCTTTACCCTGGATACGCAAGATGACCTCAAATTCCTGCCTTTCGATGCCGCCTGCGCGCGCCGTCAGCGGCCCGCGCTGGCTCGGCTTGTCCGTGTTGCTGCTGGCCGGTTTCGTCACGATCTTCGACCTGTTCGTGGTGAATGTCGCCATCCCCAGCATGCAGGCCGGGCTGGGTGCGAGCTTCGCGCAGATCGGCTTTATCGTGGCCGGCTACGAGCTGGCCTTCGGCGTGCTGCTGATTACCGGCGGGCGGCTGGGCGACCTGTTCGGGCGCCGCCGCCTGTTCGTCGTCGGCATGGCGGGCTTCACTGTGGCTTCGGCCTTGTGCGGGCTGGCGCCCAGCGCTGGCTTCCTGATCGGTGCGCGGGTGTTGCAGGGGCTGGCGGCCGCCTTGCTGTTCCCGCAGGTCTATGCCTCCATCCGTGTCAACTTCGGCGGCGACGACGGCCGCCGCGCCTTCGGCCTGCTGGGGATGACGCTGGGCCTGGCCGCCATCGCCGGGCAGGTGCTGGGCGGATGGCTGGTGCATGCCGACCTGTTCGGGCTGGGCTGGCGCAGCATCTTTCTCATCAACGTCCCTATCGGCCTGCTCGCCATCGCGGCGGCACGCCACATCCCCGAATCTAGCGCACCGCAGCGCCCGGCCCTGGACTGGACGGGCGTGGCGCTGGTCAGCGCCGGGCTGGCGCTGCTGCTGGTGCCGCTGATCGAGGGGCCGGGGCAAGGCTGGCCGGCCTGGAGCCTCTGGTCACTGGGCGCGGCGGTGGTATTGCTTGCGATGTTCCATCGTCAGCAAGAGCAGCGGCGCATGGCTGGCGGATTGCCCCTGGTGGACATGCGCTTGCTGGCCCAGCGCCGTTTCGCGCTGGGCGCGTTGCTGGTGCTGCTGGTCTATTCCACGTCCAGCTCGTTCTTCCTGTGCTTCGCCTTGCTGGTGCAGACCGGACTGGGCCTCGACCCCTTCGTCGCGGGCAGCATCTTCGCGCCATGCAGCGTGGGCTTCGTCCTGGCATCGCTGGCTGCGCCGCGGCTGGTGGCGCGCTGGGGAACCCGCGCCATCGTCGCGGGTGCGCTGGTCTATGCGGTTTCCATCGGGCTGCTGATCGCGCAGGTACGGATGGCAGGCGCGGAGCTGGTGCCCATGCGGCTGATTCCCGTGCTGGTCGTGGTCGGCGCGGGCCAGGGCTTCATCATGACGCCGCTGCTGAATCTGGTGCTGGGCTTTGTCGATGAAGCCCAGGCCGGCATGGCAGCGGGCGTGGTATCGACCGTCCAGCAGGTCGGCGCGGCGCTGGGCGTGGCTGTGGTCGGCATCCTGTTCGGTGCGGCGCTTGCAGGTAATGGGGCAGTACCGCAAGCGGGCCAATACGCCTCGGCCTTTGTCGCAGGGATGCTCTACAACCTGGGCGCGGCGTTGCTGGTTTGCGTGCTGTTGCTGATGCTGGCAAAAGCACAGCGGCCCGCAGGCTGACGCGGAGCGGCACGCGATGGAGCTTCGCCACCTCCGCCGTTTCCTTGCCGCCGCCGAAGAACTCCACTTCGCGCGTGTCGGCGGGCTGCAGCATACCGAACAATCGCCGTTGCCTAGTTCCCGGTGGTTGAGCGTAGCCGGAAGCATGCCGCCATCAGCCAAAAGCCTTCGCACTCAAGCAGTCGATGAACGCCCGCAGCTTGGGCGACAAGTCCCGGCTTGCGGGCCACAAAACCCACATTGCGCTACTGTTGCCGGTGCAATCGTCGAGGACGGTTTGCAGTCGTCCGGCACGCAGGTGTTCCGCCACGATGAAGTCCGGCAGGCATGCGATGCCCTGGCCGTGCAGGGCCAGGTGGATGCGCATTTCCACGCTGTTGCAGATCAGCGTGTGCGGCAGGTCAGGGGCGTCGTCGTCCGTCGTGGGCGGCAGCGGCCATTGCTCCAGTCGTCCCGTGCTGGGAAAGCGGTAGTGCAAGCAAACATGCGCTTGCAGATCGACCGGTTGTTGCGGTCGCCCGTGCGCCTCGAAGTAGGCCGGAGAACCGACCAGGACACGCCGAAAGTTGCCCAGGCGGCGGCGCTTGAGCCCCGAGTCGGCCAGGGTGCCGGTGCGCACAGCGGCATCGAAGCCGTCGCCGATGACATCTACCAGACGGTCGGAGAAGTCCAGATCCAGTTCCACCGTCGGATAGCGCCGCATGAAATCCGCGATCACGGGCTCGAACAGGCCACTGTGCCGGGGCAGGCTGATACGCAGCTTGCCGTGCGGCGTCTCGCTGGCCTGGCTCATTTCCAGTTCGGCCGCTTCGACCTCGCTCAAGATGCGCCGGCAGCGTTCGAGGAACTTCTCACCTTCGGCGGTCAGCGCCAGCGTGCGTGTGCTGCGATGGAACAGGCGCACGGCCAGGCGTTCTTCCAGACGTGCCACGGCTTTGCCCACGGCCGAGGGCGAAACGCCCAGCTCGCGTGCCACGGCCGAGAAGCCAAGGCGCTCGGCTACCCGCACGAAGACGCCAATGCTGCCCAGCTTATCCATCATGGTGCCGGCCTATTTAAGATGTTTATGTCCGAAGTATTGAGAACCTTAGCGTATTTTTCTTTTCATTGCTTCAGCCTAACCTGCCGGAAATACCTCGTTGCATCGCATGTTGTTCGCCGCCTGGCGGTGCTCCCGGGGCACCCACCACCTCTCTGGCAGACGAGAACCATGCTTTCGATTTCTTCCCCCTCGACCATGCGTTGGCTTCAGTTGTTGGCCGCGTGTCTGACCGGTCTGTTGATCCCGCTGTGCTTTACCGGCCCCGCCGTCGTACTGCCGGCGATCAGCCAAGACCTGGGCGGCAGCCCCGCCCAACTGAACTGGATCATGAACGCCTACATCCTCAGCTACGGCGGCGCGATGATGGTGTCGGGCAGCTTGACCGACATCTATGGGCGCCGGCGCATATGGCTGATCGGACTGGCGTGGTTCTGCATCTTCACTTTCGCCATCCCGTTTTCGCCTTCCGTGGTGTGGGTGGACGTGCTGCGCCTGTTGCAGGGCCTGGGCGGTGCCGCCGCGTTCGCGGCAGCCATGTCGTCGCTGGCCCCGCTTTTTGAAGGCCAAGCCCGTGCCCGCGCGTTCAGCCTGCTGGGAACGACTTTTGGACTGGGGCTAGCTTTCGGCCCCTGGGTGTCGGGGTGGATGGTTGAGGCTAGCAGCTGGCAAGGCGTCTTCCACGCCACGGGAGCCGTGGGCGTACTGGGCTTGGGATTGGTGGTGCTCAGTACCCGGCATGCCCGGGAAGCGGTCAGCGGCTCCCTGGACTGGCCTGGCGCGATCGCCTTCACACTGGCCCTGGGGCTGTTCACCTATGGCATGTTGCGGGTTCCGGAAAAAGGCTGGGTCGACGCGGTGGTCATCGTGACGTTGCTGGCCTCGGCGATTGTCTTTGCCGGGTTCGTCTTCATCGAGCGCCGGGTCGCTCGGCCCATGCTGGATCTGGGTTTTTTCCGCGATCCCGGATTCATCGGCGTGCAGGCGCTGGCCGCCTCGCCCGCGTTCCTGTTCATTGTGCTGATCGTGATGCTGCCGGGGCGTTTCATCGGCATCGACGGCTATGGCGCATTGCAGGCCGGACAGATGATGGTGTGGCTGGCCGCCCCTTTGCTGGTCGTGCCGTTTCTTGCGGCGTTGCTGACGCGCTGGTTCAAGCCCGGCGTGCTGTCCGGCGCCGGTCTGTTCCTGGTGGCGGGCGGGTTGGTCTGGCTGGCGCATGGGTTCTCCCTGGGCGGTGGTCAGGAAGTGCGCTTGCCCTTGCTGCTCATCGGCATTGGCATCGGGTTGCCGTGGGGCCTGATGGATGCGATGGCCGTCAGCGTGGTATCGCCGGATCGGGTCGGCATGGCCACGGGCATCTTCAACACGGTGCGCGTGTCCGCTGATGGAGTAGCCATTGCCATCGTCAGCGCCTTGCTCGCCACCTTGATCCAGAACCGCATGACCTCAGAGATGCGTGCCGACATTGCGCAGTCGATCGTCCTGGATGCATCCAGCCGTGCAGCGCTGGGGGAATTGCACGCCGCCGCATCGTTGCTGCCGGGACAGCAGGCGTTGTTGGCGCAGAGCTATGCCGTCTCCTTCATCAGTGTGCTGCATGCGCTGGCCGGACTGGCGGCGCTCACGGCTTGCGTGGTGCTGGTGTTGCTGCGTGGGAAGCGCGCCGGCGGCCACTGCATGTCCTCGGAGTCATGACATGGAGCTTCGGCATCTGCGCTGCTTCCTGGCCGTCGCCGAAGAACTCCATTTCGCCCGTGCAGCCGAGCGGCTACACATCGAGCAGTCGCCGCTGTCGCGCACCATCAAGGAACTGGAAGAAGACCTGGGTGAACAGTTGTTCGTCCGCACTAGCCGCAGCACCCGGTTGACCCGTGCGGGCAAGC
This sequence comes from Stutzerimonas stutzeri, assembly GCF_024448935.1. Lineage (GTDB taxonomy): Bacteria > Pseudomonadota > Gammaproteobacteria > Pseudomonadales > Pseudomonadaceae > Stutzerimonas > Stutzerimonas stutzeri_AO. The sequence goes on along the minus strand of NZ_JAMOIE010000077.1, from coordinate 15,527 downwards.
TGTTCCTTGAGCATGTGCCGCGCATCTTTACTGCCTTGCAGCAGGCCCGTGACAGCGTAAAGGCAGCGACCAACGGCTTTCACGGCCAGTTGCGCATCGCGCTGTCCGATGGCATCACGCCCTCGCGCCTGCCAGCCTTGCTGGCGCTGTGCCGGCAGGAGGAGCCCGAGGTTGAAATTCGCTTGTTCGAGGTGCCACTGTCGCAGCAGATCAAGGGGCTTCATGACGATCTGTACGACGTGGGATTCTCCCAATCCGATGGAATGGGAGAAGGCATCACCGCCGAAGCCGTTTGGAGCGATGCGCTGATGGTGGCGGTGCCGGCGCGGCATCCCTTGCTTAAGTACAAACGCATTCCGCTGGAAGAGGTGCTGCGCCATCCACTGGTGTTGGGCGACCCGCTGGTATGCGAAGGCCATGCACGCCAAGTCGAGCGCGTGCTGCGCCGATTGGATATGGAGCCGCTGATCGCTGAACGTGTTGCCTCGTTCGATCTGATGATGGCACTGGTGTCGGCCGGCTTCGCGTTGGGGCTGGCGGGGGCACCGCACATCGCGGCCAGCCGCGAACCGGGCGTGGTCGCCCGGCCGTTGGCGGGCCGCTCTCCCTTGCTGACGACCTACCTGCTGCGACCCGAAGGAAAATCCTCGGGGGTGCTGTCACGCTTCATCGAGCGCGTGCAGGCCATTGAGGCGCCCGATGGCGGCAGACCCACGCCACCGCTTGAACCCGATACCCAAAAGGAAGTGGAGTGATGACGATGAAGCAAATCACCCCATTCCTGCTACTCGCCGCGCTAACCGCTTGCGGCCCGTCAGAAACACCGCAGCAGTCTGCCGCGCCAACGGTGGACGAACTGGCCGCCGATCCTGAGCGGTTGAAGGAACTGCGTCGGCAGTGCAAAACCGAGCGTCCAACGATGGGCGATGTGCTGTGCAACCGGGTAGCCGAAGCCACACACAAGCGGTTCTACGGCGACGGTACGGTGCCCTATACCCCGCCGGAGAATCCACCCGAGTTCTGATCGTCCGTCAATCGTAAAAAATTCTGGTTGTCTTTCACGACACGCCGCAGTGCGCCCGCGCTTGCGGCGTTTTTACTTGGTTCTTTGCAGCCTGAAACGTTGATTTTTTCATCACCTTCGTCCCGATAACGGTCTTTGACCGGCACCGACCTGGCACTGATCCTCGCGTCATGCGGCACGTCCTTGTGCCGCGTGTGACCGAGGAATCAGCGCAGAGGAAATCGGAGGCCAGTCAATGCAAGCTCAGGGCGTGCTGTTCGGGCAGATCGCGGTTGTTTTCAGCATCGTGATCGCCGGTGTGTGGAGTGCAACGCAATGGACAGCCGCCGCTCTTGCCTATCAAGTACGCCTTGGCTCGCCCTGGTTCGACTTCTTCGGTACGCCGGTCTATCACCCCTGGCGGCTGTTCGAGTGGTGGTTCTTCTTCGATGCCTACGCGCCGCACGTCTTCGACATAGGCGGCGCCATTGCGGGCGGCAGCGGCCTGGTCGCCGTAGTGGTTGCCATCGCCATGTCGGTGTGGCGCTCGCGGCAATCGCGCCTTGTTACAACCTACGGTTCCGCGCGCTGGGCGGATGCAGATGACGTTCGCAAGGCCGGACTGACGCAGCCGGCCGGCGTCTTTCTCGGTCTGCATGACGGACATTACCTGCGCCATGAAGGCCCGGAACACGTCCTGACCTTCGCGCCCACGCGCTCGGGCAAAGGCGTGGGCCTGGTGGTGCCGACCTTGCTGTCCTGGCCTGCATCGGCAGTGATCCACGACATCAAGGGCGAGAACTGGCAGATCACCGCCGGCTGGCGCTCGCGCTTCTCGCATTGTCTGCTGTTCAACCCCACCGATGCGCAGTCGGCGGCCTACAACCCGCTGCTGGAAGTTCGGCGCAGCGCGCATGAAGTGCGCGACGTGCAGAACATCGCGGACATTCTGGTCGATCCCGAAGGCGCGCTGGAGAAGCGCAATCACTGGGAGAAGACTTCGCACGCGCTGCTGGTCGGGGCCATCCTGCATGTGCTCTACGCGGGCGAAGACAAGACGCTGCGCGGCGTCGCCAACTTCCTCTCCGATCCGGCGTGCCCGTTCGAGCTGACGCTGCACCGGATGATGACGACCGCGCACCTGGGCGATGCGCCGCATCCCGTCGTCACATCCGCCGCGCGCGAAGTGCTCAACAAGTCGGACAACGAGCGGTCGGGCGTTCTCTCGACTGCGATGAGCTTCTTAGGCTTGTACCGCGACCCGACGGTGGCCGAGGTCACGTCGCGCTGCGACTGGCGCATCGCCGACCTGATCGCGTCCGAATCACCTGTGTCTCTGTACCTGGTGGTGCCGCCTTCGGACATCAGCCGCACCAAGCCGTTGATCCGGCTGATTCTCAACCAGGTCGGACGGCGGCTGACCGAGTCGCTCGATGGCTCTGACGGCATCGAGCGCCGCCACAAGCTGTTGCTGATGCTCGATGAGTTCCCGGCGCTGGGCCGGCTCGACTTCTTCGAGACGGCGCTTGCCTTCATGGCCGGCTACGGCATCCGCAGTTTCCTCATCGCGCAGTCGCTCAACCAGATCGACAAAGCCTACGGCCAGAACCATTCGATTCTGGACAACTGCCATGTCCGGGTGACGTTCGCTACCAACGACGAACGCACCGCCAAGCGCATTTCGGAAACGCTGGGCACCGCCACCGAACTGCGCGCGCAGCGCAACTACGCCGGCCACCGGCTCGCGCCGTGGCTCGGGCATCTCATGGTGTCGCGGCAGGAGACGGCCCGGCCGCTACTGACGCCGGGCGAAGTGATGCAACTCCCGCCCGATGAATCGGTAGTGATGGTGTCCAGCGTCGCGCCGATCAAGGCCAAGAAGCTGCGCTACTACGCCGACGCCAATTTCAAGCAGCGGGTGCTGCCACCGCCTGCGCTCGCGGCCGGGCAGTACGCCGATGTGCCGCCGGCCCGGCCCAACGATTGGAGCGGCCTGGCGATTCCGGCCGTGCCAGCCGCCTCAGCCACGACCTCCGCCGATCACCTGGGCGGCACCGATGACGGCGGCCCGCGCCGCCAACCCGAACTCTCCGAATCCGTCGTCTACGCCCCCGAGATGGATGACCCGGCCAGCGACCTGTTGCTGCTCGATGACGACGACCTACCGCTGCCGCTTCCCGGCCAGTTCGACCCCGCCATGCAGCGCACACCGCGGCTGGCCTCTCTCGACCCCAACGACGGAATCGACTTATGAGCCAATACCGCCTCAATCTGTTCATTCAGCACGAACACGTCAAACGCCTCGACGAACTGGCCGCCAAGAAAGGCGTCTCGAAGTCCAGCATCGTTGCCGCCGCGCTGGCGTCCTGGCTATCGCCCGACGCTGACGATCAGCGCGAGGCCGCCATCGCTAAGCGGCTGGATCGCCTGTCACGGCAGGCCGAGCGCCTGGAGCGCGACCAGAACATCCAGATCGAAACACTGGCGTTGTTCATCCGCTACTTCCTGACCGTCAGCACGCCGGTTCCCGAAGCGCATCAAGATGCGGCCCGCGCACAGGGCAAAGCGCGCTTTGAGCAGTTCGTCGAACAGCTCGGCCGCCACTTGCTGCGCGGCCGGAGCCTGGTGCGCGACGTGGTGGAAGAACTGCATCCCGACCCGATGCGGATGGATGACGCGGCGGCGCTGGCCGAAGGCCATGAACGCGCTGCGGAGCGTGCCTCATGAGCGCCGTCCCGAAGACCCAGCCCGAACCCCATTCGTCCGCCGCAACCTCGCTGGATCGTCGTATCCAGATGCTGCGCACGGCAATGGGGCCGCTGATCGCCTCCGCGCTGGAAGACCCGGACGTGGTGGAGATCATGCTCAACCCCGACCGCACCCTGTGGGTGGATCGGCTTTCGTCGGGCCGCGCGCCGCTGGGCGCGGAGCTGCCCGAGGCCGATGGCGAACGCATCATCCGGCTGGTGGCCGCGCATGTCGGTGCGGAAGTGCATCGCGGCCAGCCGCTGCTGACCGCCGAGTTGCCCGAAACCGGCGAACGGTTCGAGGGCATTCTGCCGCCGGCCGCACCCGGCCCGGCGTTCGCGCTGCGCAAGCGGGCCGTGAGCATCATCGGCCTGGATCTCTACGTCAGCGACGGCATCCTGACCGCAAGCCAAGCGGACTTTCTTCGCCGCGCCGTGCGCGAGCGCCAGAACATCCTGATCGCAGGCGCGACCAGCAGCGGCAAAACCACGCTCGCCAATGCCTTGCTGGCTGAGATTGCCGCCTCCGGTGACCGCGTGCTGGTGCTCGAAGACACCATCGAGCTGCAATGCGCCGCCCGCGACCATGTGCCGCTGCGCACCCGCGCTGGCGTCGTGTCGATGACCGAGCTGGTGCGCGCCACGATGCGCCTGCGGCCCGACCGCGTGATCGTCGGCGAGGTGCGCGGCGGCGAAGCCCTCGACCTCATCAAAGTGTGGGGCACCGGCCATCCCGGCGGTATCGCAACGATCCACGCCGGTTCCGCGCTGGGCGCACTGCTGCGCCTCGAACAGTTGATTCTCGAAGTCGCGGTGAATCCGCCGCGTGCGCTGATCGCCGAGGCGGTCAATGTCGTCATCCACATCGCCGGACGTGGCCGCAAGCGCCGCGTCGGAAGCATCGCCCGTGTCGTCGGCTTCGACGGCGTGGGCTATCGCCTGGCGGACGCGCTGGAAACGCCGTTTCCCGAGCTGCCGCCGGTTCCTCTTGCAGCCAATGCCGCTGCGCCTCCCCGTCCCTTGACCAACCTGGAGAACTGCCATGACGCAGATGCACGCTCACGCTTTCCGTACTTCCGTAAATCCGGCCTCAATCCTTGCGCGCCTGCGGCGACTGGCCGGCCCCGCGCATCACGGCCTGCTGCTGGCCGCCGTCATGTTGATGACGGCGGGCACGGCGAAGGCATCCGGTTCCTCGATGCCGTGGGAAGGCCCGCTGCAATCCATTCTGGAGTCGATCCAGGGGCCGGTGGCCCGCATCGTCGCCGTCATCATCATCATCGCCACGGGCCTGGCGCTCGCTTTCGGTGACACGTCGGGGGGCTTTCGCAAGCTGATCCAGATCGTGTTCGGGTTGAGCATCGCGTTTGCCGCGTCCTCGTTCTTCCTGTCGTTCTTCAGCTTCTCCGGCGGGGCCGTCGTATGAGCACGGCCAACGATCTTCCGGGCTTCGAGGTGCCACTGCATCGCTCGCTGACCGAACCGATCCTCATGGGCGGTGCGCCACGAACGGTCGCCATTGCGAACGGCACGCTGGCCGCCGCCGTCGGGCTGGGCCTGCAACTCTGGATTCCTGGCGTGGTGCTCTGGATCGTTGGCCACTCGCTGGCCGTGTGGGGCGCGCGTGTCGATCCGCAGTTCATGCAGGTCTTCGCCCGACACATCAAGCACAAGCCGCTGCTGGACGTGTGAGGGGGATGCCATGCTGAACCTTGCCGAATACCGTCAGCGGCCCGCGCTGCTGGCCGACTGGCTGCCCTGGGCCGGGCTGATCGCGCCGGGCGTGGTGCTGAACAAGGATGGTTCGTTTCAGCGCACGGTGCGCTTTCGCGGGCCGGATCTGGACAGCGCTACACAAGGCGAGCTGATCGCCACGTCGGCGCGGCTCAACAATGCGCTGCGCCGCCTGGGTTCGGGCTGGGCGCTGTTCATCGAAGCCGAGCGCCGGCCGGCAGCGGACTACCCGCATTCGGACTTCCCCGAACCGCTGTCGTGGCTGGTGGACGAGGAACGCCGCGCCGCCTTCGAGGAATCGGGCAACCACTTCGAGAGCGGCTATCACCTGACGCTGGTGTACCTGCCGCCGGAGGAATCCCGCGCCCGCGCCGCCAAGCTGCTCTACGAGCACGCACCCGGCGACGGCGTGGACTGGCGAGGCCGACTCGATGCCTTCGTGGCGGAAACCGATCGGGTCTTTGACCTGCTCGATGGCGTGATGCCGGAGATCGCATGGCTGGACGACAGCCAGACGCTGACCTACCTGCACGCCACGGTGTCCACGCGGCGCTACCGCGTCGGCGTGCCCGAAGTGCCGTTTCACCTCGACGCGCTACTGGCCGATTCCGCCTTGGTCGGCGGCCTCGCGCCGATGCTGGGCGACCAGCATCTGCGCGTGGTGTCGGTGCGGGGCTTTCCGACCTCGACCTGGCCGGGCCTGCTGGACGACCTCAACCGCCTGGGCTTTGCCTATCGCTGGTCAACCCGGTTCCTCTGCCTCGACAAAGCCGAGGCGGAAAAGGAGCTGGGCCGCCTGCGCCGCCAATGGTTTGCCAAGCGCAAGAACGTCATCGCGCTGCTGCGCGAAACCATCTTCCAGCAGGAATCGCCCTTGGTGGACACGGATGCCAGCAACAAGGCGGCCGACGCGGACGCAGCCTTGCAGGAGCTTGGCAGCGATCAAGTCGCCTTCGGCTACATCACCGCCACGGTGACGGTGCTCGATGCCGACCCCGCCGTGGCCGACGAAAAGCTGCGCATGGTGGAACGTGTGATTCAGGGCCGCGGCTTCGTCACCATCCCCGAAACGCTCAATGCCGTGGATGCGTGGCTGTCGTCCATCCCTGGCAACGCCTATGCCAACGTGCGCCAGCCCATCGTCTCGACGCTGAACCTGGCGCACATGATGCCGGTGTCTGCCGTGTGGGCCGGCCCCGAGCGCAACAAGCATCTGGATGGCCCGCCGCTGATCGTCACGCGCACCGATGGCGCGACGCCGTTCCGGCTGGTGGCGCACATCGGCGACGTGGGGCACACGATGATCGTCGGCCCGACCGGCATGGGCAAGTCGGTCTTGGTCGCCATGATGGCCATGCAGTTCCGCCGCTATCGCGGCTCGCGTGTCTTTGTCTTTGACGTAGGGCGATCCATACGCGCCGCTACCTTGGGCCTGGGTGGCGAGCACTACGACCTCAGTGCGGATGGCGAGATTGCCTTTCAGCCGCTGGCCCGCATCGACCGCGAGGGCTACCGCACCTGGGCCGCCGAATGGATCGAAGGGCGCTTGCTGCACGAAGGCGTGACCGTCGGCCCCGACGAGAAGGCTGCCATCTGGTCGGCGCTCGGCAGCCTGGCCGGTGCGCCCGTGGAGCAGCGCACGCTGACCGGCCTGTCCGTCCTGCTGCAATCGAACGTGCTGCGCCAGGCGCTCGCGCCCTATGTCCTCGGTGGCGCGCACGGCAAGTTGCTGGATGCAGACCACGACCGGCTGGGTAGCGCGGATGTGCAGTGCTTCGAGATGGAAGAACTCATGCACAGCAAGGCCGCCGTGCTGGCCGTTCTGAACTACCTCTTTGCCTGCCTGGAAGAACGATTCGATGGCTCGCCAACGATGCTTTTTCTTGGGGAGGCGTGGGTCTTTCTGGACGATCCCATATTCGCGGCCCGGCTTCGGCAGTGGCTCAAGACCTTGCGGAAAAAGCAGGTTTCCGTCGTCTTCGATACGCAGTCGCTCGCCGACGTCAAAGAGTCATCCATCGCACCGGCGGTCATCGAAAGCTGCGCGAGCAGGATTTTCTTACCTAACCCGCAGGCCACCGAGCCGCAGATTCGCACGATCTACGAGGGCTTCGGCCTCAACAGCCGGCAGATCGAAATCATCGCCACTGCGCAGCCCAAGCGCGACTACTACTACCAATCTCGCCTTGGCAATCGCCTGTTCGACCTCGACCTGGGGCCGGCCGCGCTCGCCTTTGCCGGGGCATCCACACCACAAGACCAACGCGACATCGACCGCGTACTGACGCAGGCCGGCGCCCCCGGCTTCGCCGGCGCGTGGCTGCGCCATCGCGGCCTTGATTGGGCCGCCGACCTGCTGCCGTCCTCGCCGGCAGCGGCTTCTTTCCTTTCCCAACCACGACAGGAGAACCTGCCATGAAGACCCGTGTGCTTTCCGTAACGCTGGCCGCCGCGCTGGCCGGCTCGCTGATGCTCGCCCAGCCGGCGGCGGCACTCACCTTCGTTGATCCCGTCAACTTGGTGCAGAACACGCTGACCGCCATCCGCACGCTGGAGCAGATCAACAACCAGATCAATCAGCTCCAGAACGAAGCCCAGATGCTGATGAACCAGGCGCGCAACCTGGCGAATCTGGACTTCAACATCGTCAACCGGCTGCGCTCGACGCTCGCCACCACCGAGCGCCTGATCGCCGAAGCGCAGGGGCTGGCCTACGACGTGACGAACATGGATCGGGAGTTCGCACGTCTGTACCCCGAGCAATACGCCGCAACCGTCAGTGGCGATCAGATGTTCCGCGATGCGCAGGAGCGTTGGAAAAACACGCTCAACGGCCTGCACACCGCGATGCGGATGCAAGCCCAGGTGTCGCAGAACCTGGCGCAAGACGAAAGCGCGCTGGCCGATCTGGTCAGCCAGAGCCAGTCCGCCACCGGCGCGCTGCAAGCGATGCAGGCGACGAACCAGCTTCTCGCCTTGCAGGCCAAGCAGTCCATCCAGGCGCAGCAGCTCCAGATCACGCAAGACCGGGCGGCCTCGCTGGAACTGGCGCGGCAGGCGGCGGCCACCGAGCGCGCCCGCGAAGTGCGGCGGCGCTTCCTGGGCACCGGCACGCCGTACACGCCGCAGTCCGTCAACTTCTACAACAACTGACGGGAGGCGGCCATGCGATGCGTTCCCGTTCTGTCGGTTTCGCTGCTGGCCGTGCTGCTGACCGCTTGCGGCCAGTCGTCCGACCAACAAAGGGCCGAAGACCTGGCCGCCACCTTGGCCGCCGATCCCGTGCGACTCAAGGCGCTGCGCGCCCAATGCGCAACCGACCGGCAAGCCGCAGGCGAAGACGCCTGCCGCGCCGCCGCCGAAGCCTTCCGGCGGCGCTTCTTCGCCGGCCAGACCGGGCCGGACGAATACCGGACGCTGGCCGAACTGCCACCGATCCCGCCGAGCTTCGACACACCCACTGACGACGCGCCAGAAGGCGATGCGCCGCTCGCGGCTACGGAGGACACGCCATGAACGACGTGACCATCATTGACCGTTTTCTCGATACCTTCTCGCGCTACATCGACTCGGGCTTCGGGTTGCTGCATGGCGAAGTGGCGTTCCTGACCGCCACGCTGATCGTCATCGACATGACCATCGCGGGCCTGTATTGGGCCATGAGCCATGCGACTGGCCAAGGCGAGGACGTGATCGCCAAGCTCCTGCGCAAGGTGCTTTACGTGGGTGCCTTCGCCTACATCATCAACAACTTCAACTGGCTGGCCGGCATCGTCTTCCGGTCGTTTGCCGGCCTGGGCCTGACGGCCACCGGCTCGACGTTGAGCATGGATAACTTCCTGAAACCGGGCCGGCTGGCGAAGACCGGCATCGACGCAGGCGCGCCGATCTTGGAGCAGATCGGCGACATGGCTGGCTTTCCCGAAGTGTTCGTGAACCTCGACCCCATCGTGGTGCTGTTCCTCGCTTGGCTGGTGGTGATCCTGTGCTTCTTCGTGCTGGCGGTGCAGCTTTTCATCACGCTGATCGAGTTCAAGCTGACGACGCTCGCCGGCTTCGTCCTGATCCCATTCGCACTCTGGAACAAGACGAGCTTTCTTGCGGAAAAGGTGCTTGGCAACGTGGTGTCGTCAGGCATCAAGGTCTTGGTGCTGGCGGTCATCGTCGGCATCGGCTCGGGCCTGTTCGCAGAGTTCCAGGTTCACCCTGACGAGCCTTCCATCGACCACGCGCTGGTCGTGATGCTGGCCTCGCTCGCCTTGCTGGCGCTCGGCATCTTCGGCCCCGGCATCGCCACGGGCCTCGTGTCCGGTGCGCCGCAACTCGGCGCGGGCGCGATGGCCGGCGCGGCGGTTGGTGCTGTCGGTACTGGCGTTGCCGTTGGCGCCGCCGCGACTGGCGTGGGCGGTGCCGTCATGGCCGGGGCACGCATGGCCCCGGCTGCCGCCAAGCTGGCCGGCGTAGGTGCACGCGCCGCCACGTCGGCGGCTGGTAGTGCCCGATCGGCATTCCAGGCCGGTTCCGCCGCTGCGGGCGGCGGGGCCAAGGGCGCGGCGGCTGGCCTTGGGAATGTCGCCAAGACCGGCGCGCAGGCCGCAGGGCGCCGCGCCGCGTCCGGCGCTTCCGCCGCCGGGCAGAAGGTGGCCGATTCCTTCCGGGCTGGCTGGAACGGCACCGATGCCAGCGCCGGCGCTGCCGGTTCCGGCCAGGCCGCCGCAGGCGAAGGCGCGGACGGCACCGCCAGCGCGCCCAAGCAAGAGCAACCCGCCTGGGCCAAGCGGATGCACCGCCGCCAGCAGATCACCCATGCCGCGACCACCGCCGCCCACACGCTGCGCGGTGGCGACGGCGGCGGCCCGGGGCAAGGCCCGAGCCTGCGCGATTCCGATACCTGACCACCAAGGAGAACACCCATGCGATTCAAACGCCCGCAGGTGCGCTACGCCGATACGCCGCAGCCTGCCACCCCATATCAATCCGCCGCCCAGGTGTGGGACGACCGCATCGGCTCGGCCCGCGTGCAGGCGAAGAACTGGCGGCTGATGGCCTTCGGCTGCCTGGTGCTTGCGCTGCTGATGGCCGGCGGTCTGGTGTGGCGTTCCGCGCAGTCCATCGTGACGCCTTACGTCATCGAGGTCGATCAGGCCGGACAGGTACGCGCCGTGGGCGAAGCCGCCACGCCGTACCGGCCCGCCGATGCGCAGATCGCGCACCACCTGGCGCGCTTCGTCGGCTTGGTGCGCTCGCTGTCTGTCGATCCCATCGTTGTGCGGCAGAACTGGCTGGATGCCTACGACTACACCACCGACAAGGGCGCGGCCGTGCTCAACGACTACGCCCGCACCAATGACCCATTCGCGCGCATCGGCAAGGAGTCGGTGACGGTGCAGATCACCAGCGTGGTTCGCGCCAGCGACACGTCGTTCAACGTGCGCTGGACGGAACGCCGCTACGTCAACGGCGCAGCCGCCGGCCTGGAGCGGTGGACGGCCGTGGTGTCCATCGTGCTGCAAACCCCACGCACCGAAGAACGCCTGCGCCGCAACCCCTTGGGCATCTACGTCAATGGCCTGGCGTGGAGCCGCGAACTGGATTCTTCCGAAGGAGCCAAGCCATGAACCTGCCTTTCCGCTTTTACGCTTTCGTGCTGACGCTTGCAGCCCTGTCAGGCTGCGCCACGCAAGGCAAGCCGCCGCCGGCCATCTCACTCGATGAGCCGGTTCAGGCCCAGCCGCTGCCCGAACCGCCCGTGCCGGTGGAAGTCGTCGCCGTCCCCGAGCCGCTGGCGCTGCCTGCGCAGTTGAAGCCGCTGCCGGAGGCTGATGCGGCCCCGGCCGCGCCGGAGCCGGCCGATGAGAAGGTGCGCGTTTCGCGCGCCAATGCCGAGGCGCGCATCGCGCCCACGCGCGAGGGCTACGTCAATGCGATTCAGGTGTGGCCCTTCACCGATGGCGCGCTCTATCAGGTCTATGCCGCGCCGGGGCGCGTGACCGTGGTTTCGCTCCAGCCGGGCGAGGAACTGGTGACGGTCGCCGCAGGCGATACCGTGCGCTGGATCGTGGGCGACACGTCCAGCGGCAGCGGCGACGCGCTGCGCGTCAATGTGCTGGTCAAGCCCATCCGATCGGGCCTGAAAACCAATCTGGTCATCACCACCAGCCGTCGCACCTATCTGCTGGAGCTGACCTCGACGGAAAAGGCGTGGATGGCCTCGGTGTCCTGGGACTATCCGAAAGACCGGATGCTGGCCTTGCAGCGCCAGTCGCAGGCGGCCAGCGCCGCCGCGCCAGTCGATACTGGCTTGTCGCTGGAGAAGATCCGCTTCCGCTACGCGGTCAGCGGCAGCAATCCGCCGTGGAAGCCGCTGCGCGCCTTCGATGACGGCGAGAAGGTCTATATCCAGTTCCCGCCGGGCATCGCCCAGGGCGAGCTGCCGCCGCTGTTCGTGATCGGGCCGGAAGGTGACGGGCAATTGGTGAACTACCGCTTCCGCCCGCCGTACTACATCGTGGATCGGCTGTTCGGCGCGGCTGAACTGCGCCTGGGCGGCGATGGTGGCGACGTGGTACGCATCGAGCGCACCGATGGCGTCGTATCAAGGAGTGGGAGGAACTGACCATGAGCCAGGACGACACTCCCGACCTCACTGCGTCGCAGGCGACGGGCAAGGTCGCGCCCGAGGCGGTGGCGCTGCGCGCCCAACCGCACCCGGTCACGCGGCTGAACCGGCGCACGCTGGCCATCCTCGCAGGCACCCTGTCGGTCGCCGTGCTTGGCGCGCTGATGTGGTCGCTGCAACCGCAGCGGCGCGGAACCAGCGAGCAGACCGAGCTTTACAACGTGGATCGCGTGTCGAAGTCGGAAGGACTGGATGCGCTGCCGACGGACTACTCGAAGCTGCCGCCCGCCGTTCCCGAGCTGGGGCCGCCGCTACCGGGCGATCTTGGCCCGGCCATCGTGAAGTCGCAGCAGCCGGTGACGGCCGCCTACGCGGCCCCTGGCCATGATCCCAACGACGCGCTGCGCAAGGAAGCCGAAGCGGCCGCAGCATCGTCGGTGTTCTTCCGCTCGGGTTCGCAGCAGGCCGCGCCGGTGGCGCAGACGCAGGTGGCCGCCGCGCCGGGCTTCGCCGCCAATGCGGCGTTCGACCCACTGGCGGCTGGCCCGGCCTCGACGGCGGCCCAGCCTGCCGACCCGACCGCCGTACAGAACCGGCAAGACCAGAAAGAGGCGTTCTTGAAAGGCGGTTCCACGGAAACCCGTAATTCCGGCAATCTGACCCTGCCGGCTTCGCCTTATCAGGTCATGGCCGGAACGGTGATCGCAGGCGCCTTGGTGACGGGCATCAAGTCGGACTTGCCGGGCGACGTGATCGCCACGGTGACGGAGCCGGTCTATGACACGGCCACCGGCAAGTTCCTGCTGATCCCGCAGGGCGCGCGCATCCTCGGGCGCTACAACAGCCAGGTCAGCTACGGGCAGAGCCGCGTGCAGGTGGTGTGGAACCGGGTCATCCTGCCCGACACGTCATCGCTGACGCTCGACAACCTGGCCGGCACCGACCCGGCCGGCTATGCCGGCCTGGAAGACGATGTGGACTGGCATTGGGATCGCATCTTTGCCGGCGCGGCGCTGACGACGCTGTTGGGCATTGGTGCCGAGTTGGCCGCGCCGGAGAACCGGCAGGACGGTGATCGCGTCATCATCGCCGGGCGCGACAGCGCGCAGGACAGCATCAATCAGGTCGGCCAGGAGATGACCCGCCGCAACATGAACATCCAGCCGACCTTGACCAGTCGGCCGGGCCTGCCGGTGCGGATCATCGTTGCGCGCGATTTGACGCTTCGCCCCTACCAGCCGCTCATGTTCAATCGAGGAACATCACGATGAGCACGCCAACCAAGAAATTGCGGCTGGGGCCGCTGCCGTCCAGCAGCAGCGTCAAGCTGACTTTTACATGCCCGGCCAGTCTGAAAGACGAACTCGACCGCTATGCGCAGCTCCATGCGCAAACCTATGGCGAATCTGTCGATGCAGCGACGCTGATCCCGCACATGCTGGAAGCCTTCATGGCGGGGGATCGGGGATTCAGGAAAATCCGAAAATAGATATATAAATTTAGCATCTTAAGAGGACTCGGAACTCATCTCCAATCCGAGCTTAGCTCTGACTCTATAACTGGCAAGTACCTATAAACTTGCTCTCGATCACTATTTTTCTCTTCATCGCTTAGGCTTGTATATGGGGTGGCTATTTGCTTTTCCCAACGCTCTGCAAGCTTGGCGGGAATTATAAGCGAGCCATCTTCTTGACGCACACATTGCTCATGCAGATAGCTTTGCCAATGAGCCCAGCGTTCATGTTCAATAGCGGCTAGTTTCTCTATGAGATCTTTGCGTGACAATAGAGATAAGTTGTCTGTCATTTCAAGACCTATATTAAGCCTTCTTTTACGAGATTCCAATAATGCTGACCTAACACTGTTAACTCGCAAGCTTTTCTCTGCATGGCAGCGTGCCACATATGGGGTGCGCCAACAGGCCGAACAAGATTAACTTTTACATATCGCTGAAGGATGGCGAATATAGCGTTATTCACTGGATTGGGCGCTGGAATGGTTGGGTCATTGCGCTGTTCCTCGGAGCGTTCCGGCTCATATGAGGGATCTAGGGGTAATTGATAATCTGCACTCGGGAAATGCCTTATTATGGCCTGGAGATCGGCCAGGCCAATTGGAGGTGCAGCCTTCCTTAGAGAAACAAAAGTTTTAACGTTTGTCTTAAATACAGGACGCTGCGCCCATGGGCCAAGTGATTGATCAATGTGAGCGTAGACGCTACCTGGGGTAACATCGCCAACAAGGTTCGCAGCAGCCCCGCCAAGCGCATCAACAAATAAGTTTGTAAAAACACCAGAGCCGCCGCCCGGAGCTTCCATGGCATATTGCTCTGCTGTTGATGCAGTGAGGATTGTTGTTCCTTCTTTTATTTCAGCAAATCCGGCCAGATTCGAGGTGTCTCCTGCAATACCACTATGGCAGCTGTCCAGAATAATGACTTTATTCTTTGCCCTAGAGTTGTTGGCTAGAGTCATAACTTCCGACAAAGCAAGTCCATCATCGCCCGTTCTGCAATCTCCTGCGCAAAGGAAGCCGCCGGTATCCTCAATGTATCCATGCCCGGCAAAATAGAACAGCGCAATATCTGCATCGCCGCTAAAAAGCTCTCGTACAGCATCTTTGAGGAAATGCTTTTCAACAATGTCGGCTGGACCTGTTCCAGTTATCACTCGGGGAGTTGCAAAATTGACAGTCCCATCGGCGTGTCGCTCCAAAACCGCCTTGACAGAGTGGGCATCGTTAACGCAGCCGCTGAGGGAATTTATATTTGCGTAATGATCAATCCCTACTATTAGTGCTTTGCGCATGACCTTGACCTATAGCGAGTCGATAAAATCGCTAATATTCTTGTCACTCCACGCATAAGTGGTAACGCCAGAAATTTGTGTTCGATCTGTCGAATAGGCCCAGATTCCACGAATCGGCTTATTTTCCTCTTTGGCGCATTGAATTTCCCATTTCTGACCGCTTGAATTGAGAGAATTTTTGCTCACCAGCACTATTACACCGTGAGACCGTCTGATGCGAGTGCGGACGCGATCTTTCCAATCCTTGTCATACGGTTCTTTAACCGACATATCTACAAATTCGTAAGGAGCTCGTGGACTCAACGATTGTCCTTTAAGGAAATCCCTCTGCCTCTCGTCCTCGATAGCGAATGCAATGAAAACTACTTTTTTATCAGCCATTTTTCCCCCTATGGTGACCGGAAAGATACAGTGAACTTTTGCTGCTCTTGACTATACACCTTGTTGCATGTCCCTCAAACGGTGTTGCGGACACTTTTTATGCATTGGAGCAGAAGTCAAAGCCGATCTCGCCGGCTCAGGTCAAGCTGTTGATTAGGGTTCGGGGCTACCGCCATCCTTTGAAGGTTCCGCCAACGCTGCACGTTCTTAGTTCTGGAGCGCAGCCAACCATTGGG
>NZ_JAMOIE010000076.1 GCF_024448935.1 Stutzerimonas stutzeri | reverse complement strand
TTTGTTCGGTGTCGGAAAGGGCCCTTCGGGGCCCTTTTTCTATTGTTGATCATTTATTGACACCCCCTAGACGCATCCGTACAATTGCGCCTCCTTTTACCGGGCGTATTGCGTTTGGTAGGGATGGCTAATTGGAGTCTGAGGTCAAAATGCAAAACCAACAAATCCGTATTCGGTTGAAGGCTTTTGACCATCGCCTGATCGATCAATCAACCCAGGAAATCGTGGAAACCGCGAAACGTACTGGTGCTCAGGTGCGTGGTCCGATTCCACTGCCGACCCGCAAAGAGCGGTTCACCGTTCTGGTTTCTCCGCACGTCAACAAGGATGCGCGCGACCAGTACGAGATCCGTACTCATAAGCGTGTGCTGGACATTGTTCAGCCGACCGACAAGACCGTCGATGCGCTGATGAAGCTTGATCTTGCGGCTGGCGTGGAAGTGCAGATCAGCCTCGGCTAAAACCTCGAGTTTTAGTCGTGTAACGCTCTGAAATGGGCGGCCATAGCGGGTGAAAGCCCCGTACACTCAAGAGGTTACAACATGACTATTGGTGTAGTCGGTCGTAAATGCGGCATGACCCGCGTTTTCACCGAAGATGGTGTCTCTATTCCGGTTACGGTCATTGAGATCGAGCCGAATCGCGTCACTCAGTTCAAGAATGAAGAAAGCGATGGCTATCGCGCCGTGCAGGTTACGGTCGGCGAGCGTCGTGTGTCCCGTGTTACCAAGGCTCAGGCTGGTCACTTCGCCAAGGCGAACGTCGCTGCCGGTCGTGGCGTCTGGGAATTCCGCCTCGATGGCGAGGAGTTCCAGGTTGGTGACCAGATCAACGCTGAGATCTTTCAGGCTGGGCAGATGGTGGATGTCACCGGTCAGTCCAAGGGTAAAGGCTTTGCCGGTACCATCAAGCGCTGGAATTTCCGTGGTCAGGACAATACTCACGGTAACTCCGTATCCCACCGCGTCCCGGGTTCGATTGGCCAATGCCAGACTCCAGGCCGTGTTTTCAAGGGCAAGAAGATGTCCGGGCACATGGGCGCCGAGCGCGTAACCGTGCAGTCCCTGGAAATCGTGCGTGTCGATGCCGAGCGTAACCTGCTGCTGGTGAAGGGCGCAGTGCCCGGTGCCACGGGTGGTGACGTTGTCGTGCGTCCGGCCGCCAAGGCTCGCGGGTAAGGGGGAGTTCACATGCAATTGAATGTTAATGGCGCACAGGCCATCGAAGTCTCCGAGCAAACCTTTGGTGGTGAGTTCAACGAGACGCTGGTGCACCAGGCAGTCGTCGCCTACATGGCCGGCGGTCGTCAGGGTAGCAAGCAGCAGAAGACTCGCTCCGACGTCTCCGGTGGCGGTAAGCGCCCCTGGCGCCAGAAGGGCACTGGCCGCGCGCGTGCGGGTACCTCGCGTGGTCCGATCTGGCGTGGCGGTGGCGTAACCTTTGCTGCTCGTCCGCAGAACCATGAGCAGAAGCTCAACAAGAAGATGTACCGCGCAGCGCTGCGGTCCATTCTTTCCGAGTTGGTTCGTTCCGAGCGTTTGGTCGTCGTCGAAGATTTCGCCGTCGACAGCCCCAAGACCAAGCTGCTTGCCAGCAAGCTGACCGGTATGGGTCTGAATGACGTACTGATCGTTTCCGATGCTGTCGATCAGAACCTGTATCTGGCGGCCCGCAACCTGCCGCACGTCGATGTTCGTGACGTTCAGGGTTCCGATCCCGTCAGCCTGATCGCCTATGACAAGGTGTTGATCACCGTGTCGGCTGTGAAGAAATTCGAGGAGCTGCTGGGATGAACCAGGAACGCGTATTCAAAGTCCTGCTTGGTCCGCACGTCTCCGAGAAGGCAACCATGCTGGCTGACAGCAAGAGCCAGTTCGTTTTCAAGGTTGCGACCGATGCAACCAAGCTGGAAATCAAGAAGGCCGTCGAAAGCCTGTTCAACGTGAAGGTCGCCAAGGTCAGTACCCTGAATGTGCAGGGCAAAACCAAGCGTACCGCTCGCGGTCTGGGCAAGCGCAACGACTGGAAGAAGGCGTACGTCGCCCTTCAACCGGGCCAGGATCTCGATTTCTCCGGCAACGCTGAGTAAGGAAGGGGTGCATCATGGCAATCGTTAAATGCAAACCGACTTCCGCAGGCCGCCGTTTCGTGGTCAAGGTGGTCAATCAGGAGCTGCACAAAGGCGCTCCTTATGCTCCGCTGCTCGAGAAGAAGTCGAAGTCTGGCGGTCGTAACAACAACGGTCGCATCACTACTCGTCACATCGGTGGTGGTCACAAGCAGCATTATCGTCTGGTCGATTTTCGTCGCAACAAGGATGGCATTCCAGCTGTCGTCGAGCGTGTTGAATACGATCCGAACCGTACTGCGCACATTGCGTTGCTCAAGTACGCCGACGGTGAGCGTCGTTACATCATCGCCCCCAAGGGCGTGAGTGCTGGCGATCAGCTGCTCTCTGGCGTCAACGCGCCAATCAGGGCTGGTAACAGCTTGCCGCTGCGCAACATCCCGCTGGGTTCCACCGTTCACGGTGTTGAGCTGAAGCCGGGCAAGGGGGCCCAGATCGCGCGTTCGGCTGGTGCCTCGGCCCAGTTGGTTGCTCGTGAAGGTGCCTATGTGACGCTGCGTCTTCGCTCCGGCGAGATGCGCAAGGTACTGGCTGAATGCCGTGCGACCCTGGGTGAAGTCTCGAACTCCGAGCACAGCCTGCGTTCGCTGGGTAAGGCGGGCGCCAAGCGCTGGCGCGGTGTCCGTCCAACCGTTCGCGGTGTGGCAATGAACCCGGTCGATCACCCCCACGGTGGTGGTGAGGGTCGTACCTCCGGTGGTCGTCATCCGGTGTCGCCATGGGGCTTCCCGACCAAGGGCGCGAAGACTCGCTCTAACAAGCGCACCGATAACATGATCGTCCGTCGTCGCAAGTAACTAGAGGGATACGACAGTGCCGCGTTCTCTGAAAAAAGGTCCTTTTATCGATCTTCACCTATTGAAGAAGGTCGAAGTGGCGATGGAAAAGAATGATCGCAAGCCGGTTAAAACCTGGTCGCGTCGTTCGATGATCCTGCCGCAAATGGTCGGTCTGACCATCGCTGTGCATAACGGCCGTCAACATGTCCCCGTTCTCGTGAGCGAAGACATGGTCGGTCACAAACTCGGCGAGTTCGCTGGTACCCGCACTTATCGCGGGCACGTGGCGGACAAGAAAGGCAAGCGCTAAGGGGTAAGGAAAGATGGAAGTAGCCGCTAAGTTGTCGGGCGCTCGCATCTCCGCCCAGAAAGCCCGCCTGGTCGCCGACCAGATCCGCGGGCAGAAGGTGGGCGAAGCGCTCAACCTGCTGGCTTTCAGCAGTAAGAAAGCCGCCGAGATCATGAAAAAAGTGCTGGAGTCGGCTGTAGCCAACGCCGAGCACAACGAAGGCGCTGACGTGGACGACCTGAAGGTCTCCACCGTCTTCGTCAACGAGGGGCGTTCGCTTAAGCGCATCATGCCGCGAGCCAAAGGCCGCGCTGATCGCATCGTCAAGCGGTCTTGCCATATCACTGTCAAGGTTGCGGACAAGTAACGGAGTCGATCAGATGGGTCAGAAAGTACATCCCACTGGCATTCGCCTGGGAATCGTCAAGGAGCACACTTCCGTCTGGTATGCAGACGGTCGTACGTACGCCGATTATCTGCTTGCGGATCTGAACGTGCGTGAATACCTCCAAGACAAATTAAAAAGCGCGTCCGTAAGCCGTATCGATATCCATCGTCCGGCTCAAACCGCACGCATCACCATCCACACCGCTCGTCCCGGCATCGTGATCGGCAAGAAGGGTGAGGATGTTGAGAAACTGCGTCAGGACCTGACCAAGAGAATGGGTGTGCCTGTGCACATCAACATCGAAGAAATCCGCAAGCCGGAGCTCGATGCAATGCTGGTAGCACAGAACGTCGCTCAGCAGCTGGAGCGTCGCGTAATGTTCCGCCGCGCCATGAAGCGCGCGGTACAGAACGCAATGCGTATTGGTGCCAAGGGCATCAAGATCCAGGTGAGCGGCCGTCTGGGTGGGGCTGAAATCGCCCGTACGGAATGGTATCGGGAAGGTCGTGTGCCGTTGCACACGCTGCGTGCCGATATCGACTACAACACCTACGAAGCACACACCACCTACGGTGTGATTGGCGTCAAGGTTTGGATCTTCAAAGGCGAAGTGATTGGTGGTCGCCATGAAGAGCTGAAGCCGCAAGCGCCTGCGCCTCGTAAAAAAGCTGCCAAGTAAGGGGTACGCCAAATGTTGCAACCAAAGCGTACAAAATTCCGCAAGCAGATGACGGGTCACAACCGTGGCCTGGCTCAGCGCGGTAGCAAAGTCAGCTTCGGCGAATTTGCTCTGAAGTCTGTCGCTCGTGGCCGTCTTACTGCGCGTCAGATCGAGTCTGCACGCCGTGCGTTGACTCGTCACGTCAAGCGTGGCGGCAAGATCTGGATCCGTGTTTTCCCTGACAAGCCTATTTCCAAAAAGCCGCTTGAAGTGCGGATGGGTAAAGGTAAGGGTAACGTCGAGTACTGGGTTGCCCAGATTCAGCCGGGCAAGGTGCTTTACGAGATCGAGGGTGTTTCCGAAGAGCTGGCGCGTGAGGCTTTCGCCCTGGCTGCTGCAAAGCTGCCGCTCGCCACCACTTTTGTTAAGCGGACGGTGATGTGATGAAAGCGAATGAGCTTCGTGAAAAATCCGCTCAGCAGCTGAACGAGCAACTGCTCGAGCTGCTGCGCGACCAGTTCAATCTGCGTATGCAGAAATCAACTGGCCAGTTGGGGCAGTCTCACCTGCTCTCGCAAGTCAAGCGCGACATTGCTCGTGTCAAGACTGTGCTCAACCAGCAGGCAGGTAAGTGATCATGGCTGAAGTTGAAAAAACTGTCCGTACGCTGACTGGCCGCGTCGTCAGCGACAAGATGGACAAAAGCATCACCGTTCTGATCGAGCGTCGCGTCAAGCACCCGATCTACGGTAAATACGTGAAGCGTTCGACCAAACTGCACGCCCACGACGAAACCAACCAGTGCCGTATCGGTGACAAGGTCACGATTCGCGAGACTCGTCCTCTGGCGAAGACCAAGTGCTGGATGCTGGTTGATGTCGTCGAACGTGCCGTCGAAGTCTAAGGGCTAGGGGTCGGAGAAATTATATGATTCAGACTCAATCCATGCTCGATGTGGCTGATAACAGTGGCGCGCGTCGCGTCATGTGTATCAAGGTTCTCGGCGGTTCTCACCGCCGTTATGCCGGCATCGGCGACATCATCAAGGTTACCGTCAAGGAAGCGATTCCGCGTGGCAAGGTCAAGAAAGGCCAGGTAATGACTGCGGTTGTGGTCCGTACCCGTCACGGTGTTCGTCGTCCTGACGGCTCCATCATCCGCTTCGATGGCAATGCTGCTGTTCTGCTGAACAACAAGCAGGAGCCTATTGGCACCCGTATTTTCGGGCCGGTGACGCGTGAGCTTCGTTCCGAGAAGTTCATGAAGATCGTCTCGCTCGCGCCTGAAGTGCTGTAAGGAGAAGCCGCATGCAAAAGATTCGTCGCAACGACGAGATCATCGTCATCGCCGGCAAAGACAAGGGCAAGCGCGGTAAGGTGCTCCGGGTTCTCGCTGACGACCGTCTGGTCGTTGGTGGTATCAACCTGGTCAAGCGCCATACCAAGCCGAACCCGATGTCCGGCGTTCAAGGCGGTATCGTCGAAAAGGAGGCGCCTCTGCACGCCTCTAACGTCGCTATCTTCAACGGCGAAACCAACAAGGCTGACCGCGTTGGGTTCAAGGTTGAAGACGGCAAGAAGATTCGTGTCTTCAAGTCGACCCAAAAGCCGGTTGAAGCTTGAGACTGCTAGGTAGATAACCATGGCACGACTAAAAGAAGTTTATCGGACGCAAATCGCGCCCAAGCTGAAGGAAGAGCTTCAGCTTGGTAACGTGATGGAAGTTCCGCGCATTACCAAGATCACCCTGAACATGGGTATCGGCGAGGCCATCGGTGACAAGAAGATCATCGATAATGCGGTTGCCGATCTGGAGAAAATCACCGGCCAGAAGGTCGTCGTGACTCACGCTCGCAAGTCCATCGCAGGCTTCAAAGTCCGCGAAGGCTGGCCGATCGGTGTCAAGGTGACGTTGCGCAGTGATCGTATGTACGAGTTCCTGGATCGCCTGTTGTCGATCTCCCTGCCTCGGGTTCGCGACTTCCGCGGCCTGAATGCCAAGTCGTTCGACGGCCGTGGCAACTACAGCATGGGCGTGAAAGAGCAGATCATTTTCCCGGAAATCGATTACGACAAGATCGATGCCCTGCGTGGTCTGGACATCACGCTGACCACTACTGCTCGGACGGATGAAGAGGGTCGCGCGCTGCTGCGTGCCTTCAACTTCCCGTTCCGTAACTGATTGGAGTAGGCACATGGCCAAGCAAAGCATGAAGAACCGCGAGCTGAAGCGTCAGCAAACGGTTGCCAAGTACGCCCAGAAGCGTGCCGCGCTGAAAGCAACCATCGCCAATCCGGAGTCCACTCCGGAAGCGCGCTGGGAAGCTCAGGTGGCTCTGCAGAAGCAGCCTCGTGATGCAAGCGCTTCGCGCCTGCGTAACCGCTGCCGTTTGACCGGTCGTCCGCACGGTGTTTATCGCAAGTTCGGTCTTGCGCGTAACATGTTGCGCCAGGCCGCCATGCGTGGCGACGTACCAGGTCTGGTCAAAGCCAGCTGGTAAGAATGGTAGCCCGCATTCCTGTCGGGCTGGCTGTTCAAAATCAAGCCCCTATGGGGCTTGATTCGTTTCTGGACTATCTCTAGAATGTCCGGCTCGCCCGAGCCACGCCTTTGGCGTTCGCTCTTCTAGCAGGCGACACGAGCCTTCGCGGGCTTATTTTTTGTATTAGGAGCCAAGAGCCCATGAGTATGCAGGACCCGTTAGCGGACATGCTAACTCGTATCCGTAATGCCCAGATGGCTGAAAAGTCCGTCGTAAGCATGCCGTCTTCCACTCTGAAGGTGGCAGTAGCCAACGTTCTTCAGGGTGAAGGCTATATCGCAGGATACAACGTCAGCAGCGACGCCAAGCCGCAGCTGTCTATCGAGCTTAAGTATTTCGAGGGCCGTCCGGTCATCGAGGAGCTGAAGCGCGTAAGCCGTCCTGGCCTTCGCCAGTACAAATCCGTTGATCAGTTGCCGAAGGTTCGCGGCGGTCTGGGTGTTTCGATCGTGTCCACCAACAAGGGTGTGATGACTGATCGGGCTGCTCGCGCTGCTGGCGTTGGCGGCGAAGTGCTCTGCACAGTGTTCTAAGGGGGGGATAAGCATGTCTCGCGTTGCTAAGAACCCCGTCAAGCTGCCCGCTGGTGTTGAATTCAACATGTCTGGCCAGCAGCTTTCGGTAAAGGGTGCCAAGGGCGCTCTGGAACTGAATGTGCACTCGTCCGTGGAGGTGATCCACGAGGCTGGTGAGTTGCGTTTCGCTGCTCGCAATGGTGATCAGCAGAATCGCGCCATGGCCGGTACCACCCGTGCGCTGGTTAACAATATGGTAATTGGCGTCAGTCAAGGCTTCGAGCGCAAGCTTCAGCTGGTTGGTGTTGGTTACAAGGCGCAAGCCAAAGGTCAACTGCTGTCCCTGGCTCTCGGCTTCTCGCATCCGGTGGAATATGAACTGCCGCAAGGCGTTACCGCTGAGACCCCCAGCCAGACCGATATCCTGATCAAGGGTGTCGACAAGCAACTGGTCGGTCAGGTGGCTGCTGAAATCCGCGACTTCCGCCGTCCTGAGCCTTACAAGGGCAAAGGCGTGCGTTACTCGGACGAAGTGGTCCGTCGTAAAGAAGCTAAGAAGAAGTAGGGCATAGCAAATGAGCGTAAAGAAAGTTACTCGTCTGCGTCGCGCTCGCAAGGCACGCCTGAAGATGCGCGAGCTGGAAACCGTACGCCTTTGTGTGTACCGCTCTTCCCAGCACATCTACGCCCAGGTCCTTTCGGCCGACGGCGGCAAGGTCCTGGCCAGCGCCTCGACTCTCGACAAAGAACTGCGCGGCGGTGCCACTGGCAACGTCGACGCTGC
This sequence comes from Stutzerimonas stutzeri, assembly GCF_024448935.1. Lineage (GTDB taxonomy): Bacteria > Pseudomonadota > Gammaproteobacteria > Pseudomonadales > Pseudomonadaceae > Stutzerimonas > Stutzerimonas stutzeri_AO. The sequence continues at coordinate 16,421 of NZ_JAMOIE010000076.1, read as the reverse complement.
CAAGAAAGTTGGTCAGCTGGTCGCTGAGCGTGCTAAGGCCGCAGGTGTCACCCAGGTGGCGTTCGACCGTTCTGGCTTCAAGTACCACGGTCGTGTCAAGGCACTGGCTGATGCTGCTCGTGAAGGCGGGCTGGAGTTCTAAGTTATGGCATATAACGAGCAAAAGCGCGACGAAGGCTACATTGAGAAGCTGGTTCAAGTTAACCGCGTCGCCAAGACTGTAAAAGGTGGCCGTATCTTCACCTTCACTGCGTTGACCGTGGTGGGTGATGGTAAAGGTCGTGTAGGTTTCGGTCGTGGCAAATCCCGTGAAGTACCGGCTGCCATTCAGAAGGCCATGGAGGCGGCTCGCCGCAACATGATCCAGGTTGATCTGAACGGCACCACGCTGCAGTACGCCACCAAGGCCGCGCATGGCGCTTCCAAGGTCTACATGCAGCCTGCTTCGGAAGGTACCGGTGTGATTGCCGGTGGTGCGATGCGCGCCATTCTTGAAGTGGCTGGTGTGCAGAACGTTCTGGCCAAGTGCTACGGCTCTACCAATCCGGTGAACGTGGTTCATGCCACTTTCAAGGGTTTGAAGGCCATGCAGTCGCCCGATTCGATCGCTGCCAAGCGTGGCAAGAGCGTCGAGGAGATTTCCTGATCATGGCTAATACCGTAAAGGTCACGCTGATAAAAAGCGTCAGCGGCCGTATCCCCAATCACAAGCTGTGCGTAAAGGGCCTTGGCCTTCGTCGCATTGGTCACACTGTTGAAATTCAGGATACCCCTGAAAATCGCGGCATGATCAACAAGGCTTATTACATGCTCCGTGTGGAGGGCTAAGCCATGCAACTGAACGATCTACGTTCTGCGCCGGGTGCCCGTCGCGAAAAGCTGCGTCCTGGTCGCGGTATCGGTAGCGGTCTGGGTAAGACCGGCGGCCGTGGTCACAAGGGTCAGACTTCCCGTTCCGGCGGCAAGATCGCGCCCGGGTTCGAGGGCGGCCAGCAGCCGTTGCATCGTCGCCTGCCGAAGTTCGGCTTCGTTTCGCTGAAGGCCATGGATCGCGCAGAAGTGCGTACCTCCGAGCTGGCCAAGGTCGAAGGCGATGTCGTCTCCGTGCAGAGCCTCAAGGATGCCAACGTCATCAACCAAAACGTGCAGCGTGTGAAAGTGATGCTGTCCGGTGAGGTTGGTCGCGCTGTGACCCTGAAAGGCATCGCCGCCACCAAAGGTGCGCGTGCGGCTATCGAAGCAGCTGGCGGCAAGTTCGAGGAATAAATGGCTAAGCAAGGTGCTCTCTCCGCGCTGAGTAATGGCGGGCTGTCTGAACTCTGGGCTCGTCTGCGCTTTTTGCTGATGGCGATTATCGTCTATCGGATAGGAGCGCACATCCCGGTGCCGGGGATCAATCCCGACAGGTTGGCCGAGCTGTTCCGTCAGAACGAAGGGACCATCCTTAGCCTGTTCAACATGTTTTCAGGTGGTGCGCTGGAGCGCATGAGCATTTTTGCCTTGGGGATCATGCCGTACATCTCGGCATCGATCATCATGCAGCTCATGACCGCTGTCAGTCCGCAGCTTGAGCAGTTGAAAAAGGAAGGCGAGGCCGGTCGCCGCAAGATCAGCCAGTACACGCGCTATCTGGCGCTTGTTCTGGCGATCGTGCAGGCCATCGGCATGTCCGTCGGTCTGGCCGGCCAAGGCGTCGCATTCAGCAGTGACTTCGGCTTCTACTTCGTCGCCATCACCACATTTGTGGCGGGTGCGATGTTCATGATGTGGCTGGGTGAGCAGATTACTGAGCGTGGCGTCGGCAACGGCATTTCGATGTTGATTTTTGCTGGTATCGTTGCTGGCTTGCCGGGCGCCCTTGGGCAGTCCTTCGAGTCGGCTCGCCAGGGTGATGTCAATATCATTGCGTTGCTGGCGGTGGGTCTGCTGGCCGTTGCGATCATTGGTTTCGTGGTCTTCATTGAGCGTGGTCAGCGGCGAATCGCCGTGCACTACGCCAAGCGTCAGCAGGGTCGTAAGGTCTTCGCTGCGCAGACAAGCCACTTGCCCTTGAAGGTCAACATGGCTGGTGTGATTCCGGCAATTTTTGCGAGCAGCATTCTATTGTTCCCGGCTTCGTTGGGGCAGTGGTTTGGTCAGTCCGAAAGCATGAGCTGGCTGGCTGATATCTCGCAGGCGATTGCTCCCGGTCAGCCGTTGAATATCCTGTTGTTCAGTGCCGGCATCATCTTCTTCTGCTTCTTCTATACGGCGTTGATGTTCAACCCTAAAGACGTCGCAGAAAACTTGAAGAAATCCGGTGCGTTTATTCCAGGGATTCGTCCTGGTGAGCAGTCGGCGCGCTATATCGATGGTGTGCTGACCCGCTTGACCTTGTTCGGTGCCCTGTACATGACGGCTGTTTGCTTGCTTCCTCAGTTCCTTGTGGTAGCCGCAAATGTGCCGTTCTACCTCGGCGGGACCTCGTTGCTGATCGTGGTGGTGGTTGTGATGGACTTCATGTCCCAAGTGCAATCTCACCTGATGTCTCACCAGTACGATTCCCTGATGAAAAAAGCCAACCTGAAGGGCTACGGCAGTGGAATGCTCCGCTGAGGTGGCTCGTAAGGTTCCAGGAGTTGTCATGAAAGTTCGCGCATCGGTCAAAAAACTGTGCCGTAACTGCAAGATCGTCCGCCGCGAAGGCGTCGTTCGAGTAATCTGCAGTGCAGAGCCGCGTCACAAACAGCGCCAAGGCTGATTGTGAGCTAAGACTTGAGCCCGGCAGCTAGTGCGCTGCCGGGTTGATTATTTGTTATTACAGCGTTAGTATCTCGCGCCCTTTTCTTGGCTTCCGGGGCGTTGGGTAGCTGTCAATTGGAGTTTCACTGAATGGCCCGTATTGCAGGCGTAAACATTCCGGATAACAAGCACACTGTTATCTCGCTGACCTACATCTATGGTGTTGGTCGCACCCGTGCGCAGACTATCTGCGCTGCTACCGGTGTCAACCCGGCAGCGAAAATCAAGGATCTATCCGACGAGCAGGTTGAACTGCTGCGTGGCGAAGTGGCCAAGTTCATCGTTGAAGGTGACCTGCGTCGTGAAGTCAACATGAAGATCAAGCGCTTGATGGACCTGGGTTGCTACCGCGGCCTGCGTCATCGTCGTGGTCTGCCAGTGCGCGGTCAGCGTACCAAGACCAACGCTCGTACCCGTAAGGGCCCGCGCAAGCCGATCCGCAAGTAATCGCGTAGGAATTTAGTCATGGCAAAACCTGCTGCTCGTCCTCGTAAAAAGGTAAAAAAGACGGTGGTTGATGGCATCGCCCACATCCATGCTTCTTTTAACAATACCATCATCACTATCACCGATCGCCAAGGCAACGCATTGTCCTGGGCAACCTCCGGTGGTTCCGGTTTCCGCGGCTCTCGTAAGAGCACCCCGTTCGCTGCCCAGATCGCTGCAGAGCGCGCTGGTCAGGCGGCACTGGAATATGGCCTCAAGAACCTCGACGTCAATGTCAAGGGTCCTGGTCCGGGCCGTGAATCTGCTGTTCGTGCGTTGAACGGCTGTGGTTATAAAATCGCCAGCATCACCGACGTGACGCCGATCCCGCACAACGGGTGCCGTCCGCCGAAGAAGCGCCGCGTGTAATCAGGAGACAGTGAGAAATGGCTCGTTATATTGGTCCCAAATGCAAACTGTCTCGTCGTGAAGGCACCGATCTCTTTTTGAAGAGTGGTGTACGCGCGCTCGAATCGAAGTGCAACATCGAAACCCCACCGGGTATTCACGGGCAGCGTCGTGGTCGTCTATCCGACTACGGTACTCAGCTGCGTGAAAAGCAAAAAGTCCGTCGTATCTACGGCGTGCTGGAGCGTCAGTTCAGCGGCTATTACAAAGAAGCAGCCAGCCGTAAGGGCGCTACCGGCGAAAACCTGCTGCAACTGCTGGAGTGCCGTCTGGATAACGTTGTTTACCGGATGGGCTTCGGCTCGACACGTGCCGAGTCGCGTCAGCTGGTCTCGCACAAGTCGATCAGCGTCAATGGTAAGACCGTGAACGTTCCGTCTTACCAGGTCAAAGCCGGGGATCTGGTCGCCATTCGTGAGAAATGCCGTAACCAGCTGCGTATTGCCCAAGCCCTGGAACTGTGTGCACAGCGCGGTCGCGTTGAGTGGGTCGAAGTAGATGTCGATAAGAAATCTGGTGTTTTCAAGAGTGTTCCGGCTCGCAGTGATCTGTCTGCCGACATCAACGAAAACCTGATTGTCGAGCTCTACTCCAAGTAAGGGCTAGAAAATAGGTGTATCCATGCAGATTTCGGTAAATGAGTTCCTGACCCCCCGCCATATCGATGTGCAGGTGGTCAGTCCGACCCGTGCCAAGATTACGCTCGAGCCTCTCGAGCGCGGTTTTGGCCATACCCTGGGCAACGCGCTGCGTCGCATTCTGTTGTCCTCCATGCCCGGCTGCGCAGTGGTCGAGGCCGAGATCGACGGTGTGCTCCACGAGTACAGCGCCATCGAGGGCGTGCAGGAAGATGTCATCGAAATCCTGCTCAACCTCAAAGGTATCGCCATCAAGCTGCACGGCCGTGATGAAGTGACCTTGAGCCTGGTGAAGAAGGGCGCGGGCGCTGTTACCGCTGCCGATATCCAGCTGGATCACGATGTCGAAATCGTCAATGGCGATCACCTGATCGCCAACCTGGCGGCTAATGGCTCGATCAACATGAGGCTCAAGGTCGCTCGCGGCCGTGGCTACGAGCCGGCTGATGCGCGTCAGAGCGATGAAGATGAAAGCCGCAGCATTGGCCGTCTTCAGCTCGACGCAACCTTCGGCCCGGTCCGTCGCGTGGCTTATGTTGTCGAAAATGCTCGTGTCGAGCAGCGTACCAACCTGGACAAGCTGGTTATCGACCTGGAAACCAACGGAACCCTGGATCCTGAAGAAGCGATCCGTCGTGCCGCGACCATTCTGCAGCAGCAGTTGGCCGCGTTCGTCGACCTCAAGGGTGACAGCGAGCCGGTCGTGGTCGAGCAGGAAGACGAGATCGATCCGATCCTGTTGCGTCCGGTTGACGACTTGGAACTGACCGTACGTTCGGCGAACTGCCTCAAGGCAGAAAACATCTACTACATCGGTGATCTGATTCAGCGCACCGAAGTCGAGCTGTTGAAGACGCCGAACCTGGGCAAGAAATCTCTGACCGAAATCAAAGATGTTCTGGCTTCTCGTGGTCTGTCCCTCGGCATGCGCCTCGACAATTGGCCGCCGGCCAGTCTCAAGAAGGACGATAAGGCTACGGCCTGATCGACCATAGTCACCGAACTGATCGTTTGGTAAGGAATTTCAATCATGCGTCATCGTAAAAGTGGCCGTCATCTCAGCCGCACAAGCGCTCACCGCAAGGCCATGTTTCAGAACATGGCGGTGTCGCTGTTCGAGCACGAACTGATCAAAACAACTCTGCCCAAGGCCAAGGAACTGCGTCGCGTCGCCGAGCCGCTGATCACTCTGGCCAAGGAAGACAGCGTCGCCAACCGTCGTCTGGCTTTCGACCGTACTCGCTCCAAGGCTATCGTTGGCAAGCTGTTCAACGATCTCGGCCCGCGTTACGCCACTCGTCAGGGTGGTTACCTGCGTATTCTCAAGTGCGGCTTCCGCGCTGGAGACAACGCGCCGATGGCTTACGTTGAGCTGGTTGACCGTCCGGTTACCGGTGAAGTGGAAGCTGCTGGGTAACTTCGGTAGTAAGAAATACCGAGTCTTGGTAGGCCGTGTAACAACCAACCTACTTTGGCAGCGGTAACGACAAACGCCCCGACTGATGTTGGGGCGTTTGCTTTTGTGCAGCCTAAATATAGAAATACCGCTTTGACCCTTGCGCCTCCAGCAAGGCCTGGCAGGCTTGCCTGATCGTATGCAGGCCGCCCCTTCGACTCGGCTGCGTCTTGCAAAGCTCGGACTGATGGGCCAGCCGAGCCAGTAAGCTTCGATCACCGGGCCCAGGTGATCGTCGGAATCCCGGTTCTTCGGTGTCGATAGGAACAGGCTTGTTCCTTCTCCCTGTGTATAGGAATGACCATGCCCGTATTGGTCGATCGGGGGTATTGTCTGCAGCCCGGACTGCTAGGTTTCGCTGCTTGTCAGCGCTTGGTTGTTATGCCTGAAAAACCCACAAGACTCACTCCGTGAGATGGGCTGACCTTTCATTATCAGCTTCGGTCGGCCTGGCGCACCGGGCAAATGTCGCCGCCGCGCTCCCCCGTTCTGGGGGATCTACATAAACCCCCGGTTGTTGTCTTGCTTCACCAAGAGCCGCAGTCATCTGCAGGCGCTTTTTCGCTGGTGCATGCTACTCGTGCGGGTTACTTAGCGGCTCGTCGCTTTCGTTTCCGGGCGGTAGCAGTCGATCCGCTTCTGCGGGATCGATGGTGGTGAGGCTGCCGTTGGCGGTAGCCAGCAGCACGGCCTCGAGCATTTCGCGAATATTGTTGCGAAGCATGCCTGTTGATTTTTGGCCGCGGCTGTTCAGTCCGGTAATTTCCATCAGGACGCTGCCTCCCAGAGGGCCGGTCTCCCCGGTAGCCAGTCGCTCGCTTCCGAGCAGGCCGTAGGCGTTGCGTGCGATTCCTGGGTCACCGCCGCCGCGGCGGATGTCGCCGTTGGGACGCTCGTAGTAATAGTTGGTGATTTCCATGAAGCCCAGCTCTTGCGAGCGCTGCTTCATCACGATGGCCATTTGCTTGGAAAGCGCGACCGCCGCGGGTGCAACATCTTCGTGTGTGGGCCAGGTGATTGAGCCGGTGACCTGGCGTCCTGGCCGGTTAACCTCGGGGTCGACGTCATCGAGCACGATAGCGGGGTTCTGGTTGTGCACGTCCACCAACCAGATCGGTCGGTAACGGTCGTAGATTCCACGCACAGCTACGGCTTCGGGAACCGGGTTCTGTCCCGGGTTGAAGTGACGTTTGCCTGCCAGGCCGGGATTGCAGCGTATCTGGGTACTCTGACTCCAGTCGGTCCAGTGATACCGGTTGATGTCGTAGCTCCATCGGCGCTGTTCATCGGCACCGGTATAGGCGGTTACGTTGGCACCCAGGCGCTGGTTGAGCTTGGCGGGATCCAACGTTCCGTCGGCGCGGAGGCAGTCGACGCTGGTTTGTGGGGCGGTGAAATCCATGTTGCCGCGACTGAATCGCTCCGCTCCGTCCGGGTTGACCCTTGGCACAACGAGAACCTGCAGGTTGTCCAATATCTGACGCGACGAGGCTCCGCCTGATGCAAGTCGCTGTATCAGGTTGACCACCGCTTCGGTGCCATGGGGTTCATTGCCGTGCTGCTGGGTGATGATCATCACCGCAGGTTTTTCAGTATTGCCCAAGCGGGCAACCCAGATTGGGCGGCCCTCATTGCTGCTGCCAGCCTGTTCCAGTTGCAGCTTGTCTGGAAACCGTCGCCAGATGCTGGTGAGCTGGTCGTATAGCTGTTGGTTGCTCATGAATGCTTCGAGCGAGACGTTCTGATCGTCGGTGATCCATGGGCCGTTGGGTTGTGCCGCAGTGGCGAGGCCGGGCAGCAGGCCGGCACCTATCAGGCAGGCAGCAAGCGCGATGCGCATCGGGACTTCTCCTTATTGAGTTGGGCGTTCCGCCCAACTGCCTGGCGGGATTCGCTATTGACCCTGTTGCGCTTGCGATTGTTGCTAGAGGGGCGATTAACCTGCCGAGCGGTCGCGCTCCAGCAAGGGCTTTAGGAAGTGGCCGGTATGGGACTGCGCCATTTCCGCCACCTCTTCCGGGGTACCGGTCGCGATGATCTGGCCGCCCTTCGAGCCGCCTTCCGGGCCCAGGTCCACCAGCCAGTCGGCGGTCTTGATGACGTCCAGGTTGTGTTCGATGACCACTACTGTGTTGCCGTGATCGCGCAGCCGATGCAGCACGTCCAGGAGTTGCTGGATATCCGCGAAATGCAGGCCGGTGGTGGGCTCGTCGAGGATATACAGCGTTTTTCCAGTGTCACGTTTGGACAGTTCCCGTGACAGCTTGACCCGCTGCGCCTCGCCGCCAGAAAGGGTGGTCGCACTCTGTCCCAGCTTGATGTACGACAGGCCGACGTCCATCAGCGTTTGCAGCTTGCGCGCGATCGCCGGCACCGGGTCGAAGAACGCCCGCGCTTCCTCGATGGTCATGTCCAGTACTTCGGTGATGCTCTTGCCCTTGTACTTCACCTCGAGCGTTTCGCGGTTGTAACGTTTGCCTTTGCACACATCACAGGGCACGTAGATGTCGGGCAGAAAATGCATTTCCACCTTGATCACGCCGTCGCCTTGGCAGGCTTCGCAGCGCCCGCCCTTGACGTTGAAGGAGAAGCGTCCCGGTCCGTAGCCTCTCGACCGGGCTTCCGGAACGCCGGCAAAGAGTTCGCGAATGGGGGTGAACAGGCCGGTGTAGGTGGCCGGGTTGGAGCGGGGCGTACGGCCGATCGGGCTCTGATCGATATCGACGACCTTGTCCAGATGCTGCAGGCCATCGAACGAATCATGGGGAGCCACTTCCAGCGTGGTCGAGCCGTTCAGGGCGGTGGCGGTAATTGGAAAGAGCGTGTTGTTGATCAGCGTCGATTTGCCGGAGCCGGACACCCCTGTGATGCAGGTGAGCAGACCGACGGGAATCTCAAGGTCGACGTTGCGCAGATTATTGCCGCGTGCGCCTTTGAGCTTGAGCAGCTTGCTGGCATCGCGGGGCGTGCGTTGGGCTGGGTAGCGGATCTTCACCCGACCAGAAAGATACCCCCCGGTTAGCGAGGCGGGGTTGTTCATCACCTCGTCCGGTGTACCTTCGGCGACGATTTGCCCGCCGTGCACGCCCGCCCCGGGGCCGATGTCGACTACATAATCGGCAAGGCGTATGGCGTCTTCGTCGTGTTCAACGACAATCACCGTATTGCCGATGTCACGCAGGTGACGCAGGGTGCCCAGCAGGCGCTCGTTGTCGCGTTGATGGAGCCCGATGGAAGGTTCGTCGAGGATGTACATGACGCCGACCAGGCCTGCACCAATCTGGCTGGCCAGGCGAATTCGCTGCGCCTCTCCACCGGACAGGGTATCTGCACTACGGTCGAGGGTCAGGTAGTCGAGCCCTACGTTGACCAGAAATTGCAGGCGCTGGCAAATTTCCTTGAGGATCTTGTCGGCAATCTCGCCGCGGCGGCCGGGCAGCGTGAGCTCCCCGAAATACTCGGTGGCGTCGCCAATCGGCAGCCCGGTCACTGCGGGCAGCGTCTTGTCCCCGACCCAGACATGGCGGGCTTCGCGGCGCAGCCGGGTGCCGCGGCATTCCGGGCAGGGCTGGGTGCTGAGGTATTTGGCCAGCTCCTCACGCACCGAATTGGACTCGGTTTCACGATAACGGCGCTCGAGGTTGGGAATGATGCCCTCGAAGGGGTGCGAACGTTTGACGATGTCGCCACGGTCGTTGAGGTAGCGAAAGTCCACATTTTCCTTGCCGCTGCCGCGCAAAACGAACTTCTGCTGGTCGGGCGGTAGTGAGTCAAACGGTTCGTCGAGACTGAACCCGTAATGCGAGGCGAGTGAACCGAGCATCTGAAAGTAATAGACGTTGCGCCGATCCCAGCCACGAATAGCGCCCTCAGCCAGCGTCAGCTCGCCGTTGACCAGGCGCTTGGCGTCGAAGAACTGTTTGACGCCGAGCCCATCGCAGGTCGGGCACGCCCCGGCGGGGTTGTTGAAGGAGAACAGCTTGGGCTCCAGCTCGCTGATCGAGTGCCCGCAGATGGGGCAGGCGAAGCGAGCGGAGAAAATCATCTCTTCACTGTCATCCTCCTCCATCGATGCGACCAGGGCTATGCCATCGGCCAGTTTCAATGCAGTCTCGAACGATTCGGCCAGCCGTTGCTGCAGATCGTTGCGGACCTTGAAACGATCCACCACAACGTCGATGGAGTGCTTCTTCTGCTTGTCCAGCCTGGGCAGTTCATCGAGTTCATAGAGTCGACCGTTGACCCGCGCGCGTACGAAGCCCTGAGCGCGCAACTCATCGAATACCGCCAGGTGCTCGCCCTTGCGCTCGCGGATGACCGGGGCTAGCAGCATCAGCTTGCGGCCTTCCGGCAGCGCCAGTACCTGGTCGACCATCTGGCTGACCGTCTGGGCCTCCAGTGGCGCGTCATGGTCGGGGCAGCGCGGAGTGCCCGCGCGTGCGTAGAGCAGCCGCAGGTAATCGTAGATCTCGGTGATGGTGCCGACTGTGGAACGCGGATTGTGGGAGGTCGACTTCTGCTCGATGGAAATGGCCGGGGAGAGCCCTTCGATGGTATCGACGTCGGGCTTTTCCATCATCGAGAGGAATTGCCGGGCGTATGCCGATAGGGATTCGACGTAGCGGCGCTGGCCCTCGGCATAAAGTGTGTCGAAGGCCAGCGAGGACTTGCCCGAACCGGACAGACCAGTGATCACGATCAATTTGTCGCGTGGCAAGGTCAGGTCGATGTTTTTCAGGTTGTGGGTACGAGCCCCACGAATCAGAATCTTGTCCAAAGCAGCCTCGCATGGCGGGCGAAAACCCGAAAGTATACGGCCAGGGGCGACATCGCGGCAAAGTAACGAGCCTGTGCCGAGCAGGGGATGGCTGCTAGAATCGCCGCCGGTTATTTCAAGCGAGACCCCGCATGCATGATCCTTACAGCGAGCGCATGAGCGCCAGCGAAACACGTGCAGCCTCCGGCTTAGCCCTGGTTTTCGCGTTTCGCATGCTCGGCATGTTCATGGTTCTGCCGGTGCTGGCAACCTATGGTATGGATCTGCAGGGCGCAACGCCGGCACTCATTGGCCTCGCCATTGGTGCTTATGGTTTGACCCAAGCGATGCTGCAAATTCCGTTCGGAATGATTTCCGATCGAATTGGCCGCCTTCCGGTGATCTATTTCGGGCTACTGATCTTTGCCGCGGGCGCTGTGCTCGCCGCAACGGCTGACACCATCTGGGGGGTGATCGCCGGTCGCGTCCTGCAAGGGGCAGGTGCGATTTCGGCTGCGGTAATGGCCTTGCTATCCGACCTGACTCGGGAACAGCATCGCACCAAAGCAATGGCGATGATTGGCATGAGCATCGGCGTATCGTTTGCGGTGGCGATGGTTGTCGGTCCGCTACTGACAAGCGCATTCGGACTCTCGGGGCTGTTCTGGGTAACGGGGAGCATGGCGGTGCTGGGCATGCTCGTCGTAGCCGTGCTTCCGCGCGCGCCTATACATATCAGGCACCGCGAATCCGGGGTTGCCAGGCAGGCGCTGGGAGCAGCGCTTCGCCATCCCGACCTGCTGCGGCTTGATTTCGGTATTTTCGCGCTCCATGCCATTCTCATGGCCAGCTTCGTGGCGTTGCCGTTGGCGCTTGTGAATGAAGCCGCCTTGCCCAGAGAGGAACATTGGTGGGTGTACCTCACCGCACTGGTGGTGGGTTTCTTCGGCATGGTGCCTTTCATCATATATGGTGAAAAGAAGCGACAGATGAAGCGCGTGGTACTTGGCGCGGTAGCCGTACTGGTGCTCTCCGAGTTGTTTCTCTGGTGGTTCGGCAATCGGCTCTGGTCGCTGATCGCCGGCATGATCGTGTTCTTCATCGCTTTCAACTTGCTGGAAGCTTCGTTGCCGTCGCTGATCAGCAAGGTCGCCCCCGCCGGTGGTAAGGGAACGGCGATGGGGATTTACTCAACGAGTCAGTTTCTCGGCTCCGGCCTGGGCGGCGTGCTTGGCGGTTGGCTCTATCAGCAGGGTGGGCTAGGCCTGGTATTTGCTGGTTGTGCAGTGATCTGCGCGCTCTGGTTTGCCCTGACTTGGCGTATGCGTGAGCCCCCCTATGTCACGGGGCTTCGTCTGCCGCTGTCGGCCGGGGCAGTGCGTAATCCCGCGCTCACCGAACAGATGATGGCGGTCCCTGGTGTGTCCGACGCAGTGGTCATCGTCGAGGAGGCCGCTGCTTATGTGAAGGTGGACATGAGGGCGCTGGACCGAGCTGCACTGGATCATCTGGTGGCCTGACGAGTGGCGCCACATTTGCCGTCGCCCAACTGTGGCTTCGGGGTTCGTCCGGTCGCGCCGGTTGGCCGACCTTCGGCGGTAGGGTAAGATTACCGGTCATTGGTTGTTTCCCGCTCGCGAGGATTGCAGCCAACCCCATTCATGTTTCAGCAAAGGAGTTACCCATGGCCAGAGGGGTGAATAAAGTCATCTTGATCGGCAATGTCGGCGGCGACCCGGAAACCCGCTACATGCCCAATGGCAATGCGGTGACCAATATCACGCTGGCCACCACCGACAGCTGGAAAGACAAGCAGACCGGCCAGCAGCAGGAGCGCACCGAGTGGCATCGTGTCGTGCTGTTCGGCAAGGTTGCCGAGATTGCTGGCGAGTACCTGCGCAAGGGCTCGCAGTGTTATATCGAGGGTCGCCTGCAAACCCGAGAGTGGGAAAAGGATGGCGTCAAGCGCTACACCACGGAGGTGGTTGTGGACATGGGCGGCACCATGCAGCTGCTCGGTGGCCGTGGTGGCAGTTCCGACGATGCGCCGCGTCAATCCCAGCCGCGTCCTCAGCGCGAATCGCAGCCTCAGCAGCAGTCGCGCCCGCAGTCTCAGCCACAGCCTGCTCAGCAGCCTGCTCCGGACTACGACAGCTTCGACGACGACATCCCGTTCTAGAGGCCACCTTAGATAATTATGTAAGGTTTAGGACTGAAGCCCCTGCTATGCGGGGGTTTTGTCTTTTTAGGGCTGTCAAATTTACCTTGATAGAATTCTGCTGTTGCCACACCATCCTAAAACGTAAAGTTTTGGATGTTATATGAAGAATTCGATTCGAAGCTTCAAAAGCCCAGATGGCGAGCGGTTCTCCGTTCTGGTGGATGAGCAGGGGATGCCGCTTTACTACCCCACTCTATTCGCGACGTGGACGTTGCGAGCACGCTCGGTTGCGGCCAACACGATCACCAATGCGTTGAATGCCCTTAAAGCGCTCTTTGCTTGGGAAGCGCACCTTGGCTTCGATCTCGAAAGCGCTTTCGGACAGGGAACATTTCTGGATGAGAACCAGGTCAGAGATCTGACAGACTTTCTTCAACGCTCGCTCATAAATAAGAAAAGTAACGATCTCGTCTCGTTTAATAGAAGGCCGAAAGTAGTCAGCCCAAGTGTCCACTATTACCGTCTGAGTGTGGCGGCTAACTATGTAGAGTTTCTGGCGCGTCAGGTTTCCCCATCTAGCGCTGATGTTCGTCAAATTGAAAGAATGGCTAATATGATCAAGGCGAATCGCCCGGCTCGGTCGAGCAAGTCGGTTCCTGATAGGGATGAAATTCACCTCAGCGTTGCAGTGATAGAAACATTAGAAGAAGCCTTGAAGCCAGGATCGCCAAATAATCCTGCCAAAGAGTATGGGGTGCAGCTTCGTAATGCTTTGATGTTCTTGATTCTTCGGCTAACAGGAATACGGAGAGGTGAGCTACTAAACCTGCGTATAGAGGATATCGACTTTGGGATTAATACATTGACTATTTCGAGGCGTCCAGATGCTAAGGGAGATACTCGAAAATTTCAGCCAGTTGTTAAGACCCGTCCGCGAGCTATACGTATCGAGCCTGCCTTAGTTGCTCGGATCCAAGAATATGTGCTCAACCAGCGCAGCAAATTACCTCGCGCGAAGAAACATGGTTATCTGTTTGTGACACATAAATCGGGTCCTTCCGAGGGTGCTCCCTTGTCCATCACGGCGTTCCAAAAATGGATGAGAGAAATCTCAAGTCTTGTTGGTGACGCCGGCTTCCACGCTCATGCATTGCGCCATAACTGGAACTATGAATTTTCACGTAGGGCAGATGCGCGAAAAATGGGTCATGAGGAGGAGGCTAAAATTCGCTCATACTTCATGGGGTGGAGTCCGACATCGGGCACTGCTAACACTTACAACCGTCGTCACATAAAAGAAAAGGCTCAAGAGATAAGCCTTGAACTTCAAAGAGGCTATATGAATAAGCCTAATAGGGCAGTCCGTGATGAGTAGTCTTCCAGAGCAGTTGGAGCAACATGACCTGCTTAGCTTGCCGAAGGTGATGTCAGGCCATGCGTTTTATTCAAGCGATGGGTACTTGGTTGACTTGCTGGGCGAACGATGGACGCTGAGTAAGGATATTCATATTTCAATTGCGGCACTGTCCGAGATTTTTCCCGGTGACGAACAAGACCTTCGGAAAGTTTTAGAGTTTTACGCAAAACTTCGTTCTGCATCTCATACAAAAAACATAGCGGAGCGACTTTTCCATTATGTGCAAAATTTGCAAGGCAATGAACTATTTTCTCCGGAGTCGATAATCTCATACAGGTCTAGCTTGGAGATGTCGCGGGAGTGGTATGTTGGATTAGTTCGGGTGCTTATTAAACAATGGGATCGCTTAGGGTATCCGGGTATTCCGAGTGAAACCTTGGCGCTCTTGGATGAGCTTGTGCTCAAGGGGAATGAAAGAGGGTGGGCCGTGCAGTCGATGTGCCCAGATGATGGCCCTCTGACCGATATTGAGATGCAAGGATTATTAGAGGCGACTATAAATGCGTTTGTCGCGGCGAGGTTGAGGCTAGAGAACACTTGCTTGGTTATGTTGCTGGCCATGACCGGGCGCCGTCCTGTCCAGATTGCGGCATTGAAGATCAAAGATCTAATTTCTGATAGCTCTGGCAAGTACTGGATTAATTTTCCGAGAGCTAAGCAGAGGGGGATGCCCTGGCGATCAAGTTTTAACAAGTTCGCGATTATTGAAGACCTATGGCTGTTGTTACAGCAGCAAGTTGCTCATGTGAGGAGATTATTTGCCGAGGCTCTGGGAGTGGATATATTGCCCTCAGACTTTGACGGTAACCTGCCTCTGTTCCCCAATATGAGGAAATTACAGCCAGGCGCCGATGTTCACGAGCTTCTCAGTTCGGATAGGCTTCACATTCGATCACAGAATATATACGGCAGAATTAAAAGGGTTGCTGAACTTGTCGGTGTTGTTAGCGAGCGGACTGGACATCCAATGCAGCTCAACCCGAATCGGTTTCGCTATACACTTGGCACCAACATAGCCCGAGAGGGGGGTGGTGTTTTTGTCATAGCAGAAGCTTTGGATTATTCAAATACTCAGAATGCTGGCGTATATGTAAAAAACATTCCTGACATTGTAAAGCGCATCGATAAAGCTGTTGCGTTGCAGTTAGCCCCCATCGCCCAGGCATTCCAAGGCGTCTTGATCAGCTCCGAGCGCGAAGCACGGCGAGGTAATGACCCTTCCAGCCGTATCTCCAATGGGCGAGCGAACGTTGGTAGTTGTGGTAGCTACGGCTTCTGTAGTGCTCATGCACCTATTGCTTGCTACACCTGCGCGCATTTCCAACCTTGGATTGACGGCGCGCACGAGGAGGTTCTAGACCGCTTGATCGAAGACCGTGATCGTGTGGCAGAGCAAACTGAGGATCTCAAGATTGCGGCGGCCAATGATCGCTTGATTTTGGCTGTAGGTGATGTAATCCAGCGCTGTAAGATTGCAAAAGAAGAGATGGCTAATGGCTGAGGTATTATTGTTTGTCCCGAGGGATGAGCGGGACGCGAATAAGAATCTAGCTGACTTCGTGGAAATGTGCCGCGACAGACTGACTGTATTTGGAGCCGATCTGGACTGGCATGCCAATGCTTGGCCAAATGTTGGGAATTTTACTGTGATGGGGGCGCCTTCTAGAGGGTATACCGAGCATCAGATACTTAATGCTCATATCCTTCCGTTTGCGAAAGCCTATGTACGTTATCAGCAGGGTTTGAAACCGTCCAAGCTTAAGAGCGAATTCAAAGCGCTTCGTTGCATAGAGCCGGCATTAGTGGCTGTTAAAGGTGTCGCAGATATTACGCTTGTTGATACTGTTGTAATGGATGTCGCCGCAGACTTCGCGAGGAAGTACAAAATGTCCGCGTATCAGGCAGGTGCGGCTTTGGCGAAACTGGTCAATTTCCTTAACCAGAGTCAGATTGTTCCCCGTCGCATCGAGTGGCGCAACCCTATCTCTAAACCCAAAGAGATAAATAGTATCGATGCTGAAACTCGACAAAAACGTTCTGCCAAGCTGCCTGTAGATCACCATCTTGAATCCATGGCTGAGATGTTTGTCAGTGATCCACAACATCCTCGTGATCGGTTTACGACTTCACTATTCGCACTACTTATGTGCGCGCCATCCCGCATTAGTGAGGTGCAAAACCTACCACTTGATGTCTTTCATCGTGAGAAAGACAGCGATGGTGTGGATCGGCTTGGACTTCGTTTTTTCGCCGGAAAAGGGGGAGGGTGGGATATCAAGTATATTCCTTCTTTCTTCGAAGACACCGCGTTGGAGGTG
>NZ_JAMOIE010000075.1 GCF_024448935.1 Stutzerimonas stutzeri | reverse complement strand
CTAGAATAATGGGTCTAGTATTGCGGCGCACTGTACCACCTTCCGCTAGCATTTCAGTCCCACCGGCCGGCAAGACCTCAATGACGGACAAAACAGCGCCCATCACGCATGCATCTGCCAAAGCAGGCCGGACGCCGCGCCAGCCGCAGCAGGACCGTGGACACGAGCGTGTCGCCTCCATTCTGGATGCCTGCTCAAGGATATTACAGCGTGATGGCGAAGCGGGCCTTACGATGCATCATCTCGCCAAGGAGTCGGGTACCTCTATTGGCTCGCTCTATCACTTCTTTCCAGATAAGAAAAGCGTCCTCGCCGCACTCAATCAACGTCACACCGACGCGCTGTTCGCCATCACCAAGCGACTGGAGCAGATCGATGATCAGGTCTGGAAGTGCCTTTCTACGGCGCAGATGGTGGAGCGGCTCATCGTTCCCTTTCTTGAACATATCAGTTGCCATCCGGATATCCACGTGCTGCTCAGCCCGACCCTGGGTGACAGGCATCTACCTTCGCCAGCGCTTCGCGCCGCGGTGCGGTCGATCTATGAAAAGGTTCTGCGCGTGAGGCTGCCCGACGCGAGTGCCGAGGACTTGCGTGCGTATAGCGCGGTACTGTTATCCATACCCGCCGGACTGTTCCATTCGATTCCAGAAGCGGACGAAAGCCGGGAGCGGATCTGGCTGCAGGAGATACCCCGTGCTCTGACCGGTTATCTCGACACGCTCGGTTGTTGACCGACCAGACAGAGCCCACTGCGAAGCGCTTCGATCCGTTCCACGCAGCTCGGCATGATCCTCTAGAGGGGATTCGTGGAGGGGAATTTGAGCGGCTGGCCGAACTTCAGATGAGAGCCTGTGCGACGCGCCGCATGTCCCGGTCATTAGCAGGCCACTCAGGTGCTGGAGAAACTAGCCAAGACGGTCCGGTCTTCGCGCTTTGGAACCATCAAATCGCTGCAGCCCTTGTCGAGGGGATCGACATTCAACCGCCAATCAGGGCGTGGGGTACGCGCATAGGAGGGGCGGCGGCCGAAACTGATGAAGCCGAACGCCCGACAGCCGCCGAAACGGCACGGCACGGCGCAAGCTACCAGTGGAAGGGCGCGAGCTATCAAATCGAGTTGACCTGGCATGGGCGTCCCGACCATGTGCATCCCGCAGTCGCATTGCGCTATCATCGCCGCTCGATGCCAGCCGCGCTACTGACTCAGTCTCCGTACAGCTCTCGCCATTGGCGCGGTGCTATCGCGGCAGTGGGCTTCCAGCGAACTCCTGCACGGCAGGCCGATCCAACAGCGACCTGCCCCAACGCCCGGAGCCCCAATGCCTACCACTACCCCGGAACCCGGCGAACCCGAAGCAGGTCCGCAGGCCTGCGCGGAGCAAGCCTGCCTGCTGATCTGCGAGCATTGTGATTCGGTCTATCGTCGCCAGCCCCTGGCACGCAAGCAGACTGCCCATTGCCTGCGCTGCGGCGCGCTGCTTGAACGTGGTCGGCGCCTGAGCTGCGATCAACTGCTGGCCCTGACCATCGCCGCGGGCATTCTCTTTGCCTTGGCCAACCTTTTCCCTGTGATCCACATCAGCCTCCAGGGCCTGAGCAACGAGGCGACCCTGTGGGAGTCGGTGCGGGCTCTGGCCCATGGCCGCATCACGCCGGTCGCCCTGGTCGCGGGCCTGGCGATCATCTTCGCACCCCTGCTGCAGATAGCCCTGCTCATCTGGGTGCTGGGGCATGCGCGGGCTGGCCGGACCGCCCCGGGCTTTGGCGTCTGCATGCGGGCGCTGGAACACCTGCGCCCCTGGAGCATGCTTGAGGTCTGCTTGCTGGGTATCCTGGTGGCCATCATCAAACTGGCCGGCATGCTCAACGTATCGCCGGGCGCCGGCCTCTGGGCCATGGCCATGCTGACCATTCTCATTATCCTGATTGCCGGGCGCGACGTGCGCCGGCTATGGGACGAATTGGGGGTCACACCCCAATGAACCTGCCGCCCTATGCCGGCCAGTTGGGCCTGTGCCTGTGCCATGGTTGCGGCTACGCCTGCCGCTCCTGTGATGCCCACTGCCCGCGCTGCGATGCCCTGGTGCACAGGCGCAAATTGAACAGTTACGCCCGTACCTGGGCCCTGTTGATCGCCGCCATCGTTTTCTATATTCCGGCCAACACCCTGCCGGTGATGTATACGGACATGTTCGGCAGCGGCACTGAAAACACGATCCTGAGCGGAGTGGTCGAATTCTGGAAAGGGGGCTCCTGGGATATCGCCCTGCTGATTTTCATCGCCAGCGTGGTGGTGCCCTGCATCAAATTCTTCGTACTGGGCTTGCTCCTGATCACTGCACAACGGCGCAGCCGCTGGGCCATGCGCGAGCGAGCCGGGCTGTATCGCTTCGTCGAACTGATAGGCTACTGGTCGATGCTCGACGTGCTGGTGGTCGCCCTGGTGGCCGCGCTGGTGCAGTTTCGGACCTTGAGCAGCATAGAGCCGCGTATCGGCATTCTTTTTTTCGGCGTGGTCGTGGTTCTCACCATGATGGCTGCCATGACCTTCGACCCCAGACTGATCTGGGATGCAGAGGAATACGATGTCCGCTAATCAGCCCCAACCGCAGCCACGCGAGCCACAGATCCGGGAACGCCGCTGGCAGTTCTCGCTGGTCTGGCTGGTGCCCATCGCCGCGGTCCTGGTCGGCCTGTCCATGGTGCTGCACAGCTGGCTGTCGGCCGGACCGCAGATCACCATCAGCTTCGAAACCGCCGAGGGCCTGGAGGCCAACAAGACCCAGGTCAAGTACAAGAATGTGGTGATCGGCCTGGTCACTGGCATCGAGCTCAGCGAGGATCGCACGCGGGTCATCGCCACCGTCGAACTGGACAACAGCGCCCAGTCCTTCACCCGCGAAGACAGCCAGTACTGGGTGGTACGCCCACGCATCGGCAGCCGCGGCGTTTCGGGGGTCGATACACTGTTATCAGGCGCCTTCATCGGCGCCGACGCCGGGCGTGCGAAAACCAGTCGTCGCGACTTCATCGGCCTCGAAGCACCGCCGCCAGTCACCTACGGCGCCAAAGGCAAGCGCTTCACCCTACAGACCAGCGACTTGGGCTCGCTGGACATCGGCTCGCCGGTCTATTTCCGGCGCTTCGAAGTGGGCCAGGTGGTCGGCTACGAGCTGTCTTCCGATGGCAAGGGTGTCGAAGTGGAAATCTTTGTCAACGCGCCCTATGACGCTTTCGTCACCGATGACACACGCTTCTGGAATGCCAGCGGCATCGACGTCAACGTCAGCGCAAACGGCTTGCAAGTCAACGCCCAGACGCTGTCCAGCATCCTCGCCGGCGGCATCGCCTTCCGTCAGCCGGAGTACAGCCCAGACGCAGCCCCCGTCAAAGAACTTGCCCGTTTCCCGTTGTTCCCCAATGTGCAGAGCGCCCTGGCGCCATCAGACGGTGAACCCCGGTATATTCAGATGCGCTTTGCCCAGAGCTTGCGAGGGCTGCGAGTCGACGCTCCGGTGGAGTTCCTGGGGGTTGACATCGGCCGGGTGGTGTCCGTGAAGCTCGATTACGATGCCAGGACCGAAAGTTTTCCACAGATCGTCGGCGCGGTGATCTATCCAAAGCGCCTGGGCGGAGCACACGAAAAACTGGTGCAGCAGGTTGGTGGCGATACCGAGGAGCATACTGCGCAACTGCTGAGCGGGTTGGTCGAGCGAGGCTTGCGGGCCCAGGCCCGTACCGGCAATCTGCTCACCGGCCAGCTCTATATCTCGTTGGATTTCGATCCGCGCGCCCCTGGGTCCGTCTTCGATCCGAAGGCCCGCCCGCTGCAAATACCTACAGTGCCCGGGAGCTTCGACAGGCTTCAGGAGCAGCTCCAGGCCATGGTCGACAAGCTCAGCAAGGTTCCCGTCGACTCCCTGGCAAAAAACCTGGATGGCAGCCTCATCGAGCTGCGCAAGACCCTTGCCCAAGTGAACACCCAGGTGCTGCCGGAAATTCAGGGTACCCTGGACCAGGCACAGAAAACCCTGGCCAACACCAATCAGGCGTTATCGGATGAATCGCCGCAACGTCAGCAACTCGGCCAGGCGCTGGAAGAAATGCAGCGTACCGCCCGCTCCGTGCGAGTGCTGGCGGATTTCCTCGGCCGTCATCCGGAAGCGTTGATCCGCGGCCGTGGCGAAGACGCTTCGCCTGCCAACTACAGCGGCAACGCCACGTCCCGCGAACTCGTCACGGAGCCACAACAATGATCTCGCGCGCCCTTTCCCTGACCTTGGCGGCTGTAACCCTCAGTGGCTGCAGCTCGGCACCGGCACGCTACTACACGCTGATCGGCGACCAGCCGCAGGCGTCGCACGTGACCGCTACCTCAGCGGGTTTCCAGTTCGAAATGCTGCCGGTCCGCATTCCAGTTCAGGTGGACCAGCCCAGCCTGATGGTGCGGCAAGGCACTGGCAGCCTGGCAATTCTGGAAAGTGCTCGCTGGGCCTCGCCGCTTGCCGATGAGCTACACGATGCTCTGGCTATGGAGCTAGAACGCCGGCTGGGGGTACGGGATCTGGCTGGCATGCCCAAGCAGACCGGCCAGCCGCTGTTACGCCTGCGTACCGATGTTCGGCGCTTTGAGTCTGAATCCGGCGGCCAGGCCACCCTGGACGTGGTGTGGAACCTAAGCTTGAGTCGAGGCGAGGAGCAGCAACGCAATCTGACCTGTTCCAGCGTATTGGCAGAGCCTGCCGGTGCCGAACTGGACGAACTGGTCGCAGCCCATCAACGTGCCGTTGCCGCCTTGGCGGACGCGATCGCCACGACTGCAAGGCAATGGGTCGAGGATCCGAGCTTCGGTTGCCGTTGAAGCGGGCCCGCCGCCTACCGCAGCGATCTGTAGCGGTCCCGTCGCGCATGGGCGCAGCGATAACCCAGCCAACTTCCGAAAAGTCTTCGCCGCCTTGTTGGCAGTCTCTGGCAGGGCAGGCCTCTTGATCCGCTGTACCCGATCCTGTATCCGGACTGTATCCACGTCAAAGTGCGCGATGCCGGCGCGGTGCGGACCAAGGCGGTGTACCTGGCTATCGAGGTCAAATGAACGGGCACAAAGAGGTACTGGAACTTCGGATCGCCCAAACCGAGGGTGCCAAGGTCTGGTTGCAGGTAGTCACCGAGCGGAAGAACCGTGGCGTGCAGGACATTTTTATCGCCTGCGTGGACGGCCTCAACGGCTTCCCAGAGGCGATCGAAACGGTCTACCCGAAAGCCTGGGGTGATCAAGACCCGGGCCTCGTTCCCCACTGACGAGGCCGTGAGCAAGCTGTTTTATCTGGCGCTGAACAACATCAGCAAGAAGTGGACGATGCCGATACGGAACTGGAAAGCGGCCCTGAATCGCTTCAGTATCCCAGTTCGAAGATCGATTGATGCAGGATTGATGGAAATACCGTTTACACACAATCCGGGACACCCTCGTCGCCCCGGAAATCAGGCCCTGATACAGGTTCAAAACATGCTCTGGCGGAACCTTATGGTTTTCTTCACCTTGCTTGCGCCACTGGGCGGATGCAACTTGCCTCCTCTGGACAACCGCTCGACCGCCAGCGCTCTGGACCAGGTAGAGACCTTGGAAACGCCACTCGGCCGCGCCGTTGCTCCCCGCGCACGCGCCAATCCAAAGAAGTCCGGCATCCATGCATTGAGCGATCCGCACGACGCATTTGCCGCTCGCGCCTTGCTCGCCAGGGCTGCTGAGAAGACGCTCGATGTGCAGTATTACATCTGGCATGGCGACATCACCGGCACGCTGCTGTTCGACGAGCTGCGCGCCGCTGCCGAACGCGGCGTGCGGGTGCGTCTGTTGCTCGACGATAACGGTACCAGCGGCGTCGATACCGAGCTGGCCGCACTGAACAGCCATTCCAATATCGAGATTCGCCTGTTCAATCCGTTTGTGTTTCGCAAGGCCAAGGCGATCGGCTATGTCACCAACTTCATGCGTGCTAACCGGAGAATGCACAACAAGTCATTCACCGCTGACAGCCAGGCCAGCATCATCGGCGGGCGGAACGTGGGCGATGAATACTTCGGCGCCACCGAAGGCATACTGTTCGCCGACCTCGACGTACTGGCCGTCGGCCCGGTAGTGGCTGACGTTTCCACCGACTTTGACCGCTATTGGGCCAGTGGCTCCTCCTATCCAGTCGACTTGATCCTGCCTCCAGCCGTTGGCTCGGCGCTGACGTCGGTGGCGGCCGCCGCGAAAAAGACAGCAGAATCGCCTGCGGCTGCCGAATATATACGAGCCATCCGCGACTCCGGGTTCATCACAGGCCTGCTCGAGGGAAAGCTGGACTTCGAGTGGGCCGATACGCGAATGGTCAGCGATGATCCTGCGAAGGGACTCGGTAAAGCGGTGCCGAGCGAGCTGATGATTCATCAGTTAGGAGGCATCCTTGGCAGCCCGCAGAGCCACGTAGAGCTGGTCTCGCCCTACTTCGTCCCCACCACCGAGGGCGTCGATGTATTCACAGGCATGGCCAAACGGGGCGTCAGCGTGAGGGTATTGACCAATTCGCTGGACGCGACGGACGTTGCCGCGGTCCACGCCGGTTATGCGAAGCGGCGCAAGGCATTGCTCAAAGGTGGCGTAGTCCTTTATGAGATGCGTCGCTTGGCATCCGGCAATAAACGCAACGAAAGTGCCGGTGCATTCGGCAGCTCCGGTTCGAGCCTGCATGCGAAGACGTTCGCGGTTGATCAGGCGCGCGTGTACATCGGCTCGTTCAACTTCGACCCACGTTCAGCGAACCTGAACACCGAGCTCGGCTTCGTCATCGAAAGCCCGACCATGGCGGACGCGATCGAGAAAGCATTCGATGAATCGATACCTTTGAGCGCCTACGAGGTACGGCTATCGAGCGGCGGCCAAATCTACTGGATCGAGAATCGTGACGGTGAGGAGGTGCGTCATGACTCCGAGCCCGAAACCGGCTTCTGGAAGCGCACCGCCGTATCGCTCCTTTCGATTTTGCCGATCGAGTGGATGCTTTGAGCGAGGTATCGGCATACGCCACTTAGTGGCCCCGCTACCCTGCTGCGATTCAGCTCGACGAGCTCCGCAAGGCGCTCGCTTGTTGATTGGCCACTCGCCATGATTCGGCACGGTGCACGCTGAGCTTGGGAAGTTGCACCCATCAGCGGGACGCGCCGACAAAGGCACGGGCGCAAAGGATCGACACCAATCGAGTAGGAGATCACCCGTCGTCCAGGCGCCGGGCTGTCGCGCAGCAAACTGGGGATGGGTCTAGCGTTAAAGTACGCGCGGGGCAGAGACCGTAAGCGGCACTGGTGTGACTGCACCCCGCGTAGGAGAGTGGTCCGCACGGTATCGGCGTGGAGTCATTGTCGGCACAGCCAGCTGTGACCACGCATGAGAGAGTGAACCCTTTCGCCACCGTGTACCCCGCGCGCCTTCCGATCCTGCAAGGAATTGCCATGGCGCGCAAGAATCAAAAACGCTTCGAGATTATCCACCGTGACTGCGCGGGCATCGATGTCGGCAGCCGGGAACACTTTGCGGCGGTCGATGCTGAGCGGAGCGATAACCCGGTCCGCAAGTTTTCGACCTTCACCGATGATCTGATTGCGCTGGCTGGTTGGCTCACATCGATGGGCATCAATGGGGTGGCCATGGAGGCGACTGGCGTCTACTGGATCCCCCTTTTTGAAGTGCCGGATGCGCGGGGATTCGACGTTTATCTGGCCAACTCGCGTGCTACCCGGCATACCTCTGGGCGTACAGTAAATCCGGCATTATCGACCATGCCTTCCTCAGCCATGGCATCGAGCGTGGCGACGATGGCCGCGCCGGTGTTGCCGTGATACGAGCGATAGGCCGAGAGGATCTTGTCGCGACCGGTCAACTGCCGCACCATGCGCATGGCGTTTTCGTTGGCGTCGGCACCGGCGTTGGTGAAGAACACCTTGCTGAAAACGGCTGGGGCGCGGGCACGAATCCGCTTGGCCGCTTCGCTGCGCATCAGGTTCGCAGTGGCCGGTGCGACCGTGCACAGGCTGTCCGCCTGCGCTTTGATGGCAGCGATCACCTTCGGCTGCTGGTGGCCGATGGTGGTGTTGACCAGCTGCCTGCTGAAATCCAGATAGCGGTTGCCATCATGGTCCCACAGGCGGCAGCCCTCCCCACCAGCGATTACCAGAGGGTTCAGCGAGCCCTGAATCGACCAGTAGTGAAAAACGTGCTGGCAATCCAACGAACGGACATAGTCATTGGTGACGGGCCTGCTCATGTCGGCCTCGGCGCGGTAATGAAGCGCCGGAACATGGCTTGCGGCCGGTGTGGCTGAATGGGGGTCGCCTTATCCGTAGGGGCGAAATTTATTCGCCCAAGACGCTAGATCGCGACCAGCCTTCTTACGCCTTCGGCTTCCATGGTCTCGCCGCGACCTTGCTGGATGATTTCGCCGCGGCTCATCACCAGGTACTGGTCGGCCAGCTCGGCGGCGAAGTCGTAGAACTGTTCGACCAGCAGGATCGCCATGTCACCGCGGGCGGCGAGCTTCTTGATCACGACGCCGATCTCCTTGATCACCGACGGCTGGATGCCTTCGGTGGGTTCGTCGAGGATCAGCAGTCGCGGCTTGCTCGCCAGGGCGCGGCCGATGGCGAGCTGCTGCTGCTGGCCGCCCGAGAGGTCACCGCCGCGACGGTGCTTCATTTCCTTGAGGACCGGGAACAGCTCGTAGATGAACTCGGGCACTTCCTTGGCGTCCTTGGCGCTGAAGCGGGACAGGCCCATCAGCAGGTTTTCCTCGACGGTCAGTCGGCCGAAGATCTCCCGCCCCTGCGGCACGTAGGCGATGCCGGCGCGCACGCGCTGGTGCGGCTTGAAGCCGGTGATGGCCTTGCCTTCCCATTCGACCTTCCCTTCCTTGGCCGGGATCAGGCCCATCAGGCATTTGAGCAAGGTGGTCTTGCCGACGCCGTTGCGCCCGAGCAGGCAGGTGACTTCACCGATCTGCGCGTCGAACGACAGGCCGCGGAGAATGTGGCTGCCGCCGTAGTATTGATGCAGTTGCTGGACTTGGAGCATGGCTCTTTTTCCTGTGAAAGCCGCTGAAGGCTAAAGGCTGAAGGCTGAAGGCTGAAGGCTGGACGAAAACGCAGCGCGGCGTTGCTTTGCGCTCTTTCGTCCAGCCTCTAGCCTCTAGCGGTTCTATCGGTTTTTTGTCTTTACCGCCCCAGATACACCTCGATCACCCGCTCGTCGTTCTGCACGGTTTCGAGCGAGCCTTCAGCGAGTACCTGGCCCTGGTGCAGCACCGTGACGTGGTCAGCGATGGTGTCGACGAAGCCCATGTCGTGCTCGACCACCATCAGCGAATGCTTGCGCGCCAGGCTCTTGAACAGCTCGGCGGTGAACTCGGTTTCGGCGTCGGTCATGCCCGCGACCGGCTCGTCGAGCAAGAGCAGTTGCGGGTCCTGCATCAGCAACATGCCGATCTCGAGGAACTGCTTCTGGCCGTGGGACAGCAGCCCGGCGGGGCGATTGCGCGAGCTGTCCAGGCGAATGGTGGTCAGCACCTCGTCGATGCGGTCCTTCTGCTCGCCGTTGAGCTTGGCTTTCAGGCTGGCCCACACCGACTTGTCGGTCTTCTGCGCCAGCTCCAGATTCTCGAACACCGACAACGCTTCGAACACCGTGGGCTTCTGGAACTTGCGACCGATGCCGGATTGGGCGATTTCCACTTCGCTCATGCGCGTCAGATCGAGGGTGTCGCCGAAGAAGGCCGTGCCGCTGTCGGGACGGGTCTTGCCGGTGATGACGTCCATCATGGTGGTCTTGCCGGCGCCGTTGGGGCCGATGATGCAGCGCAGTTCGCCGATGCCGATGTAGAGGCTGAGGTCGGTCAGCGCCTTGAAGCCGTCGAAGCTGACGTTGATGCCTTCCAGACTGAGGATGGTCCCGTGGCGGGCATCCAGCCCGGCACTCTTCGCTCGGCCGAGGCCGATGGCATCGCGGCCGCTGCCGTGGGTGTCGATCGGATCGATCAATTCGGGTACGGGTGCGGTTTTCATTGTTCGCCCCTCCGGCGCAGCAATCCGATGACGCCTTTCGGCAGGTACAGGGTGACGATGATGAACAGCGCGCCGAGGGCGAACAGCCAGTACTCGGGGAAGGCCACGGTGAACCAGCTCTTCATGCCGTTGACGATACCGGCGCCCAGCAGCGGGCCGATCAGCGTGCCACGTCCGCCCAGGGCGACCCAGACGGCAGCCTCGATGGATTGCGTCGGCGCCATTTCACTGGGGTTGATGATGCCGACCTGCGGCACGTAGAGCGCGCCGGCCAGGCCGCAGAGCACGGCGGACAGGGTCCAGATGAACAGCTTGTAGCCGCGCGGATCGTAGCCGCAGAACATCAGGCGGTTTTCCGCATCCCGCAGTGCGGTCAGCACACGACCGAATTTGCTCTGCGCGAGCTTCCAACCTAGCAGCAAACTGCCGGTTAGCAGCAACACGGTGGCGAAAAACAGCACCGCGCGGGTGGCCGGTGCGGTGATGTCGAAGCCGAGGATCCGCGTAAAACCAGTGAAGCCGTTATTGCCGCCAAAGCCAGTTTCATTGCGGAAGAACAGCAGCATGCCGGCGAAGGTCAGCGCCTGGGTCATGATCGAGAAGTACACGCCCTTGATCCGCGAGCGGAAGGCGAAAAACCCGAACACGAAGGCCAGTACGCCCGGAACCAGCACCACCAGGCACATCGCCCAGAGGAAGCTGGAGGTGCCGTACCAGTACCAGGGCAGCTCGGTCCAGGCGAGAAAGCTCATGAACGCGGGCAGCCCGTCGCCGGCGCTTTCGCGCATCAGGTACATGCCCATGGCGTAACCGCCGAGGGCGAAGAACAGGCCGTGGCCGAGGGACAACAGCCCGGCGTAGCCCCAGACCAGGTCCAGCGCCAGGGCAACGATGGCGTAGCAGAGAATCTTGCCGACCAGGGTCAGGGTGTAAGCCGAGACATGGAAGGCGTTGTCCGCCGGCAGCAGGTGCAGCAGCGGCATGGCCAGCAGGATGATGAGCACGAGGCCAAGTGCGACGGCGGTGAGTTTCGGTCCAGCCTTCTGCGCGGCGGTGAGGGTAAGTGGCTGGTTCATATGTGGCACTCCTGCCGCAGGTTGATGACGGGGACGCCGATTCGTAGGCTGCCCCGTAGGAGCCAGCGTGCTGGCGATCCTGCGTGGTTGCTGGCTAGCACATTGACCGCTAGCGAGAACTGGGCCTCCCTCATCGTTCCTACGAGGGAGGGGAGGTAGGTCTTCAATCGATCACCCTCCCTTTCAGCGCGAACAGGCCCTGCGGACGCTTCTGGATGAACAGGATGATCAGCGCGAGGATGAGGATCTTGCCCAGCACGGCGCCGATCTGCGGTTCGAGGAGCTTGTTGGCGATGCCGAGGCCGAAGGCGGCGAAGATGCTGCCGGCCAGCTGGCCGACGCCGCCGAGCACCACCACCAGGAAGGAATCGATGATGTAGCTCTGGCCGAGGTCCGGGCCGACATTGCCGATCTGGCTAAGCGCCACGCCGCCGAGCCCGGCGATGCCGGAACCGAGACCGAAGGCCATCATGTCGATGCGCCCGATGGGCACGCCGCAGCAGGCGGCCATGTTGCGGTTCTGCGTTACCGCGCGCACGTTCAGCCCCAGGCGCGTCTTGTTCAGCAACAGCCAGGTCAAGAGCACCACGAACAGCGCGAAGCCGATGATGACGATGCGGTTGTACGGCAGCACCAGGTTCGGCAGCACCTGCAATCCGCCGGACAGCCAGCCGGGGTTGGCCACTTCGACGTTCTGCGCGCCGAACAGCACGCGCACCAGCTGGATCAGGATCAGGCTGATGCCCCAGGTGGCCAGTAGGGTTTCCAGCGGGCGGCCGTAAAGGTGGCGGATCACCGTGCGTTCCAGCGCCATGCCGATCGCGGCGGTGACGAAAAAGGCTACCGGCAGCGCTACCAGCGGATAGAACGCCAGGGCGTCGGGCGCGAGCCGGCCCATCAGCACCTGCACCATATAGGTGGTATAGGCGCCGAGCATCAGCATCTCGCCGTGAGCCATGTTGATCACGCCCAGCAGGCCGAAGGTGATGGCCAGGCCGAGGGCGGCGAGCAATAGGATCGAGCCCAGCGACAGGCCGCTGAAGGCCTGACCAAGCAATTCGCCGATCAGCAGCTTGCGTTTGACCTGGGCCAGGCTGGTTTCCGCGGCCTTGCGCACGCCGGCGTCGGTTTCCGTTTCATCGGCCAGCAGGTTTTCCAGCCGCACCCGCGCCAGTGGCGCACCGGTTTCGCCGAGCAGGCGCACCGCGGCCAGGCGCACGGCCGGATCTTCAGCGCTCAATTGCAGGTTCGCCAGGGTCAAGGTGAGGGCTTCGCTCACGGCCGGGTCTTCTTCGGCTTCGAGGCGTTGCTGCAGCAGCCCGAGCTGTTCCGGCTTGCCGCTGCGCTGCAGGCGTTTGGCGGCCCTGAGGCGTTGCAAGGGGTCGTCGGAAAACAGCTGGTGGCTGGCCAGAGCGGTGTTGAGCAGCCCGCGCAGGCGGTTGTTCAGGCGCAGCTTCTTCGGCGTGCCGACAGGCTCGGCGTCGCCTTCGAGTGCGCGATACTCGCCGTTCTCTTCGATAAACGGCTTTTTGTTCTTGTCGATCACCACGCGGCTGGCGCGTAGCGCTTCGATCAGTTCCAGGCGCTCCGGTGCGGGCGCGACGGCCCAGCTTTCCAGCAGCTTGGCCTGCTTGGCCGGGCTGGCCTTGGCGTAATCGGCGGCGTCTCCGGCGTGGGCGGCCCAGGGCAGGGCCAACAGGAGCAGCAGCAATAATCGGTACAGGGCAGTGTTCATTCGTTTGTTCCCCAGGGACCCCGTAGCTCTCTTGGTGGAGCTTGTGATGGTCGGCAGGTGATGAAAAAGGCGTCGACTCCGCGTTCCGATCCACTCTACAAAGCCGAGGGTGGATGGCGCTTCATCCATCCACCGCAATGAAAGCAGCAATCAGTCTCGTAGGTGGGCCGGGCAGTGTTCCGCTTCAGCCCACCGAAGACGCCATCGGTGGGCTGAAGCCCACCCTACGGATCGTTACGAACGGGATGGCGTATTCGTTCAGCCTCCAGCCTCCAGCGCCTCTGTCGTCAGTTGCTCTTCACCGCGTAGTCCGGCTTCTTGTCGTTGCCGGGAATGTAGGGGCTCCACGGCTGCGCGCGCACCGGGCTGTCGGTTTCCCAGACCACCGAGAACTGACCGTCATCCTGGACTTCGCCGATCATCACCGGCTTGTGCAGGTGGTGGTTCTTCTCGTCCATGGTCAGGGTGTATCCGCTCGGTGCCTTGAAGGTCTGCCCGGCGAGTGCATCGCGCACTTTGTCCACCTCGGTGCTGCCGGCCTTCTCGACCGCCTGTGCCCACATGTTGATGCCGACATAGGTGGCTTCCATCGGGTCGTTGGTCACCGCCTTGTCGGCGCCCGGCAGATTCTTGGCCTTGGCATAGGCCTTCCATTTGCTGACGAAGGCTTCGTTGACCGGGTTCTCCACCGACTGGAAGTAATTCCAGGCAGCCAGGTGACCGACCAGCGGCTTGGTGTCGATGCCGCGCAGTTCTTCTTCACCGACCGAGAAAGCCACGACCGGAACGTCGGTGGCTTCCAGGCCCTGGTTGGCCAGTTCCTTGTAGAAGGGCACGTTGGAGTCGCCGTTGATGGTCGATACCACGGCGGTCTTGCCGCCGGCGGAGAACTTCTTGATGTCGGCGACGATGGTCTGGTAATCGCTGTGGCCGAAGGGGGTATAAACCTCTTCGATGTTCGATTCCGGCACGCCCTTGCTGATCAGGAAGGCGCGCAGGATCTTGTTGGTGGTACGCGGGTAGACATAGTCGGTACCCAGCAGGAAGAAGCGCTCGGCGCCGCCGCCGTCTTCGCTCATCAGGTATTCGACCGCCGGGATGGCCTGCTGGTTCGGCGCGGCGCCGGTGTAGAAGACGTTGGGCGACAGCTCTTCGCCTTCGTACTGCACCGGATAGAAGAGCAGGCCGTCGAGCTCTTCATAGACCGGCAGTACGGATTTGCGCGAAACGGACGTCCAGCAGCCGAAGGTCACCGCGACCTTGTCCTGGGTCAGCAGCTGGCGGGCCTTTTCCGCGAACAGCGGCCAGTTGGAGGCCGGGTCGACCACCACCGGCTCGAGCTGCTTGCCGAGCACGCCGCCCTTGGCGTTGATCTCGTCGATGGCCATCAACGCCATGTCTTTCAGCGACGTTTCCGAGATGGCCATGGTGCCGGACAATGAATGCAGGATGCCGACCTTGATGGTCTCGGCGGCCTGCAGGGTGAAGGGGAACAGACCGCTGAGCATCAGGGCACTGGCGGCGAGGGTGGACTTCAGTAGGGGACGGCGTTTCATGGTGGGCGGCTCCTTGGCTGTCCATGCGCAACTGTGGGGTTGGTCCTTGGGGACGAGAAGCCCAGTCGCAGCATCCGTGCCAATTTACCTGCAAGCCTTCTGTTTCGGTGCTTTGCGCCCGGTTCTGGAAATGCACCCTAACGAGGCATGGGCGCGGCGCTGTTCGATAACGGTGCGCCTGGCGTCTTCATGGCGCACGCCAGGCGCTTTTGGGGTGCCGATCGCGGCCGCAGCAGCGATCCGGTCCGGTTGATTGGTATCTGATCGGCCAAGCACGCTGGGCCTTGCTGGTCGGCAATGCCCGTCCTAGCATGGCCGGCCTGCTAATAAAGGCTCCGCCATGCCTCGCACGTCTCGCCCCCGTCCACCGCGCTCTGCAGCGGCGCGATCACAACCTCGTCGTGTGGCCAAGGTGCCGCCCGTCGAGCCGCGTCTGCTGATATTGAACAAGCCCTTCGACGTGCTTACCCAGTTCAACGATGCCGATGGCCGCGCGACGCTGAAGGATTACGTGCAGGTGCCGGGCGTCTATCCGGCCGGGCGTCTGGACCGGGACAGCGAGGGTCTGTTGCTGCTGACCAACGACGGGCAGTTGCAGGCGCGGATTGCCGATCCCAGGCACAAGCTGGCAAAAACCTACTGGGTCCAGGTGGAAGGCGAAGTGACCGCTGAGCAGTTGCAGCGCCTGCGCGACGGGGTCGAACTCAATGACGGCATGACCCTGCCGGCCGAAGCGCGGCAGCTCGACGAGCCCGCACTCTGGCCGCGTAATCCACCGGTGCGTTTTCGCAAGAGGGTGCCAACCTGCTGGCTGGAGCTGGTGATTCGGGAGGGCCGCAATCGTCAGGTACGGCGGATGACTGCTGCGGTCGGGTTGCCGACGCTGCGGCTGGTGCGGGTCAGGATCGGGCCCTGGTCTCTGGACGATTTGCAGCCGGGCGAATGGCGGCAGGTGCCGGCGCATTTGTGAGGCGCCGGCCGTTGTGCTCTGTTCAAACGACTTCAGCGGATCAGTGCGGAATGCCCTGTGTCACTTCGATGACGTAGCCGATGATCGGCTTGGCGAGGAAGGCGAACAGGCACAGCCCCAGGCCCAGAAACAGAATGGCCGTGCCGAGGCGACCGGCCTTCGATTTCTTGGCCAGGTCCCAGATGATGAACGCCATGAAGGCCATCAGGCCGCCGACCAGGACGATCATCATCCACTTCTCAAATACTTCAGGCTCCATCAAACGCTCCGCGTGCTAAGTCCGGTTAAACGACAGCAGCTATGACAACGGGCGGGCGTTTATGGGTGAGCAGGGCTCTATTTTTATGACGCGCGGGGCATAGCAACAAGGCGGTGGCAAGTATACGCCAACGCCCCGTCACGAGGCCCGGCCGCGGCAATGGGTCTCAGCTTCGCAAATGCTCCAGCGGCAGCTCGGTGCTCGATGACACCTGCCGCAGCACGAAGCTCGAGCGCACGCTCGACACCCCTTCGATACGGGTCAGGGAGCCGAGCAGGAGAGCCTGATAGTGCTCCATGTCCGGCACCACAACCTTGAGTTGGTAATCGGCATCCATTCCGGTCACCAGGCTGCACTCGAGTACTTCCGGGCGCTTGCCGATCACAGTTTCGAAGTGCTCGAAGCGCTCCGGTGTGTGTCGGTCCATGCCGATCAGTACATAGGCGGTCAGCGTCAGGCCGAGCTTCTTGCGGTCCAGCAGTGCGACTTGGCGGGTGATGTAGCCGTCGTCCTCGAGCTGCTTGACGCGTCGCGAGCAGGGCGAGGGCGACAGCCCGATACGCTCGGCCAGATCCTGATTGGAAATGCGCGCCTCGTGCTGCAGTTCCTGCAGAATGCGCAGGTCATAACGGTCTAGTTTGCTCATGTTTGGCTGCCTGCGGGGTTTAATTGCGTATAACTATGCACCCGCGCGCAATGATTGCGCAACTGACATGAATATCAGCGGTTTTCGCAATCACCTGCCGGTGGCGGGGCGTAAGCTTTATCCAACTTCAGCCCCCGGCAGAACTGACGCGGTACTTACCCCGCCGCGCCAACCGCATACCTTACCGAGGTTATCGGTCCGGGCCCCCGACGCTCACGAGGCGTGGGAGAAGAAGCCGTTACCATCGGCCCAACGAATCTAAGAGACCACGCCCAGGCGTGGTCTCTTTAGTTTTGGTGATTGTTTGGTGGCTGAGGCCTACACCCGATATCGATTAAGACGTCTTGACCGAACGTAGGATGGGCGAAGCCCATCACCCATGGGTTGCACCCATCCTGCAAGCTGAGGCGATCCCTATTGCCGAGCTGGACGAGGCATTGGTTTCGCCCTGCTGGGCGAAACCAAGCCAACAACCTATTCGCAAATCGGCTCTGAAAACGATCCATCCCCAAACCCAAGTTCCGAAACCGTCACCCCATCGGCCTGACCGCCTCAAGCGGATCAGCATGGACCAGCACTTCGGCGCGGGGGTACCTGGCGTGGATCGCCGCCTCGACCTGATCGCACAGCGCATGCGCCTCGATCAGTGGCAGCTCGCCCGGCAATTCCAGGTGCATCTGCACGAACCAGCGGGTGCCGGAAACACGGGTGCGCAGGTCGTGACAGCCGACCACGCCGGGTACATCGCAGGCCAGCTGATGCATATGCTCGCTGATCTCGGGGGGCAGCTCCGTATCCATCAGCACCGCGCCTGCCTCTCGCACGATGCTCAGCGCGCTCCAGAAGATGTACACCGCAATGGCGATACCGAAGACGGCGTCCAGACGTTCCAGGCCGTAACCGGCCAGCACCAGCGCGACAAGAATGCTGCTGTTGAGCAGCAGATCCGAGCGGTAGTGCAGCGAATCGGCGCGAATCGCCGTGGAGCCGGTTTCTCGCACCACATGGCGCTGATACATCAACAGCGCCACGGTCAGCACCAACGACAACAGCATGACGGCGATGCCCAGTGTCGGCGCACCCAGCGGCTGCGGGTGCAGCATGCGGTCCACACCCTGAACGCAGACCAGAATCGCACTCACGGAAATGAATGCACCCTGGCCGAGCCCGGCCAGGGCTTCGGCCTTGCCATGACCGTAGCGATGACCGTCATCGGCGGGGCGCAGCGAGTAGCCCACGGCTAACAGGTTAAGCAGCGAGGCGGCACCGTCCAATAGCGAGTCGGTAAGCCCGGCCAGCAGGCTGACCGAGCCGCTCAGCCACCAGGCCAGCGCCTTGCTGGCAGCAAGCGTCAGTGCCACGGCCAGCGCCAGGTGTGTGGCGCGGCGCATCAGCCTTGCGTGCTCGGCGCTGACCCCTTTGCGCTCGCGGGTGTGCTGCATCATGCGGCCGGACGCAGCCCAAAGGCGGCGCTGCCGTGGTGCTGGATCAAGCGAGGATCATCCAGCGGCAAGCTACGGCCGGTTGCGGATTCGATGATGGCCTTGAGCTTGGCCTGGTCGATGCTGCCGTCCGCGCCAATGGCTTCCTGCAGTTTTCCCGGGGCCATGGAGTAGTTGTCGTCAGGCAGATAGATCGCGCCGGTGGCGAAGTCGATACCAAAGGCGATCAGGCCGGGGATGAGATAGAAGAGCAGGCCGACGGCATTGGCTGCAGCAATTGCCGGATCGATTCGGCCATCGATCTGGCCACGGCGGTCGGGGTAGAACAGCGTGCCGCAGGCGGTCAGCTGGGTGAACAGGGAGACGGCCAGCACGCCGCCGATGACACGGGAACGAGTTTGCATAGGGACCTCCGGGAAAGTGGCGCAACTATACAAGACAAGGACAAGACAAGGGCTGCGTGATGTTTTGTCGATATCAGACAGTCCCGCTGTCCGCTCTGTTCGGCATCGTTGCTTCACCTGGGGCATGACGCTGTTCGCCGCTGCGCTGAGGCTTCTGCCCGTTATAATCGCGGCCTGAAAGCGGAGTTGCCATGATTGCCTTGCCCATCGATGAAGCCCTGCCGGCGCTGCGCCAGGCCCTGCTAACCCGCGATGAAGCGGTGCTCGAAGCGCCGCCGGGCGCCGGCAAGACCACCCGCGTGCCGCTGGCCTTGTTGAACGAGCCGTGGCTCGCCGGGCAGTCGATCCTGATGCTCGAACCACGGCGTCTTGCTGCCCGCGCGGCCGCCGAGCGACTGGCCAGCGAGCTGGGCGAGAAGGTCGGCGAAACCGTTGGCTATCGCATCCGGCTGGAGAGCAAGGTCGGGCCGAACACCCGTATCGAAGTGGTGACCGAAGGCATTCTTGCGCGCCGCTTGCAGGATGACCCAACGCTGGAAGGCGTTGGGCTGGTGATCTTCGACGAATTTCACGAGCGCAGCCTGGATGCCGATCTGGCCCTGGCGCTGACCCTGAACGCACGCGTGCTGCTGCGAGATCAGCCGCTCAAGCTCCTGCTGATGTCCGCCACCCTTGAAGGTGCCCGTCTGTCGAGCCTGTTGGACGACGCGCCAGTGGTGCGCAGCGAAGGGCGCATGTATCCGGTGGCACAGCGCTGGGGCCGGCCGTTTCAGGCGGGTGAGCGAATCGAGTCGCGGGTGGTGCAGACTGTGTTGCAGGCGCTGGATGAAGAGCCCGGCAGCGTTCTGGTGTTCCTGCCGGGGCAGGCCGAGATTCGCCGCGTGAACGAGATGCTGGCCGAGCAGCTGGGGGAGCGAGGCGAGGTGATGCTCTGCCCGCTGCACGGCGAACTGGAGTTGATCGCCCAGCGTGCGGCCATCGAACCGGCGCCTGCGGGCAAGCGCAAGGTGGTGCTGGCGACCAACATCGCCGAGACCAGCCTGACCATCGAAGGCGTGCGGGTGGTGGTCGATGCCGGGCTGGCGCGGGTGCCGCGGTTCGATCCCGGCAGCGGCATGACCCGGCTGGAAACCCGGCGCATCTCCCGTGCCTCGGCAACTCAGCGGGCTGGGCGTGCGGGGCGATTGGAGCCCGGCGCGTGTTATCGGTTGTGGTCCGAAGCTCAACACGCACAGCTGGCCGCCTATGGCGTCGCGGAAATCCTACAGGCGGATCTGGCCGGCGTCGCGCTGCAGCTGGCGCGCTGGGGTGTCGAGCCGGACGAGCTGGCCTGGCTGGACAAGCCTCCTGCCGCTGCGTACGCCCAGGCACAGGAACTGCTGCAGCGCCTCGGCGCGCTCAGTCGCAACGCCCGTGGCGGCTGGCAGTTGACCGCTCATGGTCAGGCCATGGCCGAGCTGCCGGCGCACCCGCGTATCGCTCATCTCTTGTTACGTGGCCAGGCGATGGGGCTCGCGCCCTTGGCGGCTGATCTCGCCGCGCTGCTGGTCGAGCGAGACATTCAATCCGGTGGCCAGCGCGGTGGCGGAGCCGATATTTCCACGCGTCTCGGGTTGCTCGACGGCAGCGCCGGCCGGCATGCCGGTGCGCAGCGCGTCCGCCAACTGGCCCGACAGTTTCGGGGCTTGTTGCGCGGCTCTTCGGGTGTGGTTACCGCCGATGCGTCCGATCATCGCTGGCATGGCGCGCTGCTGGCGTACGCCTATCCCGACCGGATTGCCCGTCAGCGGCGCGAGAGCGGTGGCGAATACCGCTTGGCCAACGGTCGCGCCGCGGTATTCGGTGAGCCGGATGGCTTGATGAAGGAGCCCTGGCTGGTGATCGCCGAACTGGGCAGCCGCCAGGGCCAGCGCGAGGAACGCATCTATCGCGCCGCCGCGCTGGACCCAAGCTTGTTCGATGAGGAACTGGCGGAGATGGTCAGCCAACGCGACGAGTTGGAATGGGACGAGCGCGAAGGGGGGCTGCGGGCCGAGCGGCAGCGGCGGGTCGGCGAGCTGGTGCTCAGCCGTGAGCCCTTGCCGGGCTTGGATGACGAGGCCCGGTGCCGCGCGCTGCTCGGGCTGGTCCGGCGCAAGGGCCTGGAGTTGCTGCCCTGGACGCCGGAACTGCGCCAGTGGCAGGCGCGTATCAGCCTGCTCAGGGCGCTCGATCTGGCCTCTGGCGATACCAGCGACTGGCCGGATGTCAGCGATGAAGCCCTGCTGGCTCGGCTGGAGGATTGGCTATTGCCCTATCTGGGCAAGGTGTCGCGGCTGGCACATTTCGCCCAGCTGGATCTGGAAGCCATGCTCGCCACCTTGTTGCCCTGGCCGTTGCCACGGCGCCTCGACGAACTGGCGCCGGTCACCCTCGCCGTGCCCTCGGGGTCGCGGGTGCGGCTCGATTACAGCGAGTCGCCGCCCGTGCTGGCGGTGCGCTTGCAGGAGCTGTTCGGGTTGGGCGATACACCGCGCATCGCCGGCGGGCGTCAGCCGGTGAAGCTGCATCTGTTGTCACCGGCTCGCCGTCCGGTGCAGGTGACGCAGGACCTGGCCAGCTTCTGGGCGAATACCTACGCCGAAGTGAAAAAAGACCTCAAAGGTCGCTACCCGAAACATTATTGGCCCGATGACCCGCTGGTAGCGGAGCCCACCGCCCGTACCAAACAGCGCGGGACCTGATGGAGCGGCGTCGATCCTTAGGCTTCACCAGGAGGACGGCCATCTCCGGTCCCCCGCAAGCGCTCAGCTGCCGCCTGGACTCTGCTTCGGCAGGCTCAGGCCCTCACCGGCTGCTGACATCTCGGCATAGGCTCGGTCCAGTGAGTCGGCCAGCGCCTGGCTGTCTTCAGTGTGGCGGGACACGATGAAGCGAATGGCGACCTTATGCAGCTCGATCGCGATCAAAATGCCATTGACGGGCTGGTACGGCACCTTACAGACCATTACGACGCCGATGCGCTAGGGCTGCGCTGCGATGTGTCGGATGCCGCAGCGGTGCAGCAGGCCATTGCGCTGCTGGTGGAGCGCTTCGGCGGTATCGACCTGCTGATCAACAATGCGGGTATTACCCATCGCAGCCGGGTCGCCGACGCCAGCCGGGCGGTGTTCGAACGGATCATGGCGGTCAACTGGTTGGTCGAATCGCGTTCTGCCGCCTTGCCGATCAACGTTGCTGCTTCTGATCGCCGCCTGGTTCGCTGCAAAGCATAAAGCAGCGGAACAGCACCACCGTCGCCAACAGCTGCACCAGCCCGATCAGGCTGTCGACCACCACGGCGAGCGCTCCAGGCGCTGTCTCGCCCGCCCAGAACTGTGCGGCCACCCAGGCTTCCAGAAGCCACAGCGGCACCAGCACGGCGAGGATGCAGCCGAGAATCAGCAGAAGATGTCCACGGGTCTGCAGCAAGCTTTCCTTCAGTGCCGCCAGCGGACTCAGGCCGCGCATCACCAACAGGTATTCCGCAAAGGCGATCTTGACCATCACCCACAGCCCCGGCAGCACGAACAGCGAGGCGCCGAGCATGATCAGCAAGGTACCGAGCCCGGCCAGTACCGCCATCGACGGCCACAGCGGCAATGCACGCCTCATCACCTCGCGCAGCGGCGGCGCATGACCGCGGCTGCGCGCATCGAGGAACAGGATCAAAGCGGCGATATACAGCGGATAGAAGACGAGCCCGATCAGCAGCTCCTGTGCCGGCATCGCACCTTTGCCGAACAGATGGTCGATGGCCAGGCGGGCGAGGCTCTCCAGCAGAATCAGCGGCAGGCAGAGGCGTGCAATGGACAGCAAATTGCGCGAGTAGAAGAACCAGGCGTCACGGAGGATGGACAGGACATTCATCGCAGGGCGGCAACTCGTGGGAAAAACCAGGCGCGCACTTTAGCAGGCCGTTGGAAAAGTAGGCGATTCAGGCAAGACGAGGTGTAACGACCATCGCGAGTCAAAGCAGCCGCAGCCGCAGAGGGTAGGGTTCCAAACGAGCATTTTGACCGGGCTGGCAATCCAGACTGTTTTTTACGAAGCCTTGCCAACGTAGTTTTCAATGGCCTGACGAGCCCAAACGACCGGCCGGCGACAGCCGCGCTAACGCAGTCCATACTGACTGGCCATTCCTCCGCTCGGGTTGCCGCGTGAAGAAGATCGCCCTGTTTGCTGATGTGCAGAACCTTTACTACACGGTGCGCCAGGCCCACGGCTGCCATTTCAACTACGCAGCGTTGTGGGCCGACGTCAGTGAGCGCGGCGAGATCGTGGAGGCCTATGCCTATGCCATCGATCGGGGGGATGCCAAGCAGCAGCAGTTCCAGCAGATCCTGCGTAACCTCGGCTTCACCGTGAAGCTAAAACCTTATATCCAGCGCAGCGACGGCTCGGCCAAGGGCGACTGGGATGTCGGGATCACCATCGACGTGCTGGACGTGGTGGGGCAGGTCGACGAAGTGGTGCTGGCGTCAGGAGATGGTGACTTCGATCTGCTGCTCGACCGGGTGCGCGCTGGCGGCGCCGAGGCGACGGCGTATGGTGCGCCGGGCCTGACAGCCAACTCGCTGATTCGCGCGGCGTCGCGTTACGTGCCCATCGAGGGCAAGCTGTTGTTGCGGTAGAAGAGGCGGCTATAGGCTTCAGGCTTCAGGCGAAAGCAAAAGCGAGCTCAAAGCGAAAGCGCTTGCCGAGCCTTTCCCGAATGCCCGCACACTGATTCGCTTGCAGCTTGCAGCTTGCAGCTTGCAGCTTGCAGCTTGCAGTGCGGTTAAACTGCCCACCTCGTATTTTGTCCTTCCGGTTACCGTCATGACCTTCGCCTCTTTGGGCCTGATCGATCAGTTGCTACGTACCCTCGAATCGCTTGAATACAGCCAGCCGACGCCGGTCCAGGCCAAGGCGATTCCGGCTGTGCTCAAGGGCCGCGACCTGATGGCCGCCGCGCAGACCGGCACTGGCAAGACCGCGGGTTTCGCCTTGCCGCTGTTGCAGCGGCTGCTGCACGAAGGGCCGCAAGTGGCGAGCAATTCGGTCCGCGCACTGGTGCTGGTGCCGACCCGTGAGCTGGCCGAGCAGGTGCATGAGAGCTTCAGAACCTACGGCCAGAACCTGCCGCTGCGCACCTATGCGGTCTACGGCGGCGTCAGCATCAATCCGCAGATGATGGCCTTGCGCAAGGGCATCGACGTGCTGGTCGCCACGCCCGGGCGGTTGCTGGATCTGTATCGACAGAACGCGCTGAAGTTCAGCCAGGTGCAGGCGCTGGTGCTGGACGAGGCCGATCGGATGCTCGACCTCGGCTTTTCCGAAGAGCTGGACGCGCTGTTCAGTGCGCTGCCGAAAAAGCGCCAGACCTTGCTGTTTTCTGCAACCTTCTCCGACCCGATTCGGCAGATGGCGCAGAAGCTGCTGCGCGATCCCCTGTCCATCGAGGTTAGCCCGCGCAATGCTGCGGCGAACACCGTGAAGCAGTGGCTGGTGCCGGTGGACAAGAAGCGCAAGTCCGAGCTGTTCCTGCACTTGCTGGCGGAAAAGCGCTGGGGGCAGGTGCTGGTGTTCGTCAAGACGCGCAAGGGCGTCGACCAGCTTGTGGATGAGTTGCAGGCGCAGGGCATCAGCAGCGACGCGATCCATGGCGACAAGCTGCAGGCGTCGCGGTTGCGCGCGCTGGAACGTTTCAAAGCGGGCGAAGTGCAGGTGCTGGTGGCCACGGATGTGGCCGCGCGAGGCCTGGATATCCATGACCTGCCACAGGTGGTCAATTTCGACCTGCCTACCGTGGCCGAGGACTATGTGCACCGTATCGGCCGGACAGGCCGGGCGGGCGCAACCGGCGAGGCCGTGTCGCTGGTCGCCGCCGATGAGGTCGATCAACTCGCAGCCATCGAGACGCTGATTCAGCAAGTTCTGCCGCGCCACGACGAGCCGGGTTTCGTCCCGGATCATCGGGTGCCGACCACCCAGCCGGGCGGGCAGATCATCAAGAAACCGAAAAAGCCGAAGAAGCCGAAGAAGCCTAACGAGTCGGCTGGCAAAGGCCGTGTTCATCTGGGCAACTGGTTCGATGAGAGCGAGAAGCCCAACGCCAAGCCGATCCGCAAGGTGCCGAGCCTGGGCGGAACGAAGCCGACCAAAAAGCGCTGACCGAGGCGGGTGGCGCGCCGTGCGGGCGTGTCAGCTCGTTGCGTGTTTGTCGCATTGAGATGGCAACAATGGATGAGCGCCGGTTTGCCTGATTGCGCGTGACGCCGGGCGTCACTTGGCTCGCTCCATTGCCGATATGAGCTTCTTCGAGTTCCGGCGGCAGTTGGCGTACAAGGCTGCGATGT
>NZ_JAMOIE010000074.1 GCF_024448935.1 Stutzerimonas stutzeri | reverse complement strand
CCTCCAGCCTCCAGCCTTTTCCAGGTCATAAAAAAACCGGCTCAAGGCCGGTTTTTTCACAAGAGCGTACAGCTTAGGCTGCAGCAGCTTCGCCGAGGACCTTGATATGGCCGTTCAGGCGGCTTTTATGCCGGGCTGCTTTGTTCTTGTGGATGATGCCTTTGTCGGCCATGCGGTCGATTACAGGCACGGCTGCAGTGTAAGCAGTACGAGCTTTATCCAGATCTTTTGCATCAATGGCTTTGACCACATTCTTGATGTAGGTACGAACCATGGAGCGCAGGCTGGCGTTGTGGCTGCGACGCTTCTCAGCCTGAATTGCGCGTTTTTTGGCGGAAGGGCTGTTGGCCACCGTCGAACTCCTCGAAAACGTGGGATTACAAAGCAAATAAGGCCGCGAATCATGCCGATGCTGCGGGTTCTTGTCAACCCTGATTGAGCAATCGAGACACTGGCCGGACAGATGGGGTGTCGCTAAACTCGCGACCTCTTTCACTGTCGTAACTGGCCATCGAGACGATGCCCGGTGACTGGCCGGAACCCTCCCGCTGCAACCCTAGGAAGACAAATGTCCGATACATCCGGCAAAGGCGGATTGCTGCGGTCCAGTGCGGTAGTCAGCATGATGACGCTGCTGTCACGGGTGCTGGGCATGGTACGCGATATGGTAGTGGCCAGCTACTTCGGTTCCGGCGCCGCTGCTGACGCTTTCTTCATAGCCTTCAAGATCCCAAACTTTTTGCGCCGTCTGTTTGCAGAAGGGGCTTTCGCCCAGGCCTTTGTTCCGGTGTTGTCGGAATTTCGGACCAAGCGGACCCAGATGGAGGTCAAGCTGCTGGTTGACCGCACCGCCGGCATGCTTGGGCTGATCCTGACGGGCATCACCGCCGTCGGGGTGCTGGCTTCGCCTTATGTGGTCATGCTTTTCGCGCCGGGCTTTCATGATGAGCCGGCCAAGATGCAGCTGGCCGGCGAGCTGCTGCGCATCACCTTTCCTTATCTGTTGCTGATTTCACTCACGGCGTTTACCTCCGGCGTGCTCAATACGTACGGGCATTTCGCAGTGCCGGGCTTCACGCCGGTGCTGCTCAATGTCTGCATGATCAGCTCGGCCGTTTTTCTGACGCCTTACTTTGATCAACCCATTATGGCGCTGGCATGGGGAGTGTTTATTGCCGGCTTCGCCCAGTTGGCCTTCCAGCTTCCCTATGTTGCCAAGCTGGGGTTGTTGCCGCGGCCGCGGGTAAAGTTCGGTGACGAGGGCGTGCGGCGAATCATGCTGTTGATGGTGCCGGCTCTGTTCGGCGTGTCGGTCAGCCAGATCAATCTCTTGCTCGATACGGTGCTTGCCTCGTTTCTGCAGACCGGCAGCGTCTCCTGGCTTTATTACGCAGACCGCCTCTCGGAGTTGCCGCTGGGCGCCTTCGGTATTGCAATCGGTACCGTGATCCTGCCTAGCCTTTCTCGTCAGCATGCCGGAGAGGATCCCAAGGCCTTTTCCAGCACCCTGAACTGGGCGCTGCGAATGGTGCTGCTGGTTGGGGTTCCTGCGGCGCTCGCGCTGGGCATCCTGGCTGAGCCGCTGATCGCCAGCCTGTTCTTCTACGGTGCGATGAGCGAGGAGGCCGTGGTGCAGTCGGCCAACGCGCTGGAAGCCTACTCGCTGGGTGTACTGGCGTTCATGCTTATCAAGGTTTTGGCACCAGGCTTCTTCGCTCGTCAGGACTTGAAGACGCCGGTGCGTATCGCAATCATCTGCATGATCGCCAACATGGTAATGAATCTGATACTCATCTGGCCGCTCCAGCATGTCGGCTTGGCGCTGGCGACCTCGTTATCCTCGATGCTCAATGCCGGGTTGCTGTTCTGGGGGCTATACCGGATCGGCGTGTTCCAGCTGGCGCCGGGCTGGGGGCTGTTCCTGCTGCGTTTGACCGGCGGCTGTGCCGCCATGGTGGCGATGGTCTGGTGGATCAACGTACCGTCGGTCGAGTGGTTCGCCTGGGGCTGGCAGCAGCGCGCGTTGCAACTGGGGCTGCTGGTCGTGGCGGGGCTAGGCGCTTTCGCGGTGGGTTTGGTAGTGCTCGGTTTGCGACCGCGGCATCTCCGTCATTGATCCGTACCATGCGCGGGTGGCAAGCCTGTCCGCGACTGCTGTCGCATGCGTATAATCGACGACTTTTCAAGCAAGAAGTGCGGTATGCAGCTGGTTCGAGGTATTCATAACCTGCGGCCCCGGCATCGGGGTTGCGTCGCCACCATCGGCAATTTCGACGGGGTTCACCGGGGGCATCAAGCCATCCTGGCGCGTCTGCGCGAGCGTGCCGCCGAGCTCGGCCTGCCTAGCTGCGTGGTGATCTTCGAGCCGCAGCCGCGAGAATACTTCGCGCCGGACAAGGCGCCCGCGCGGTTGACCCGGCTGCGTGAGAAACTCCGGTTGCTGGATGAGCAGGGCGTCGATCTGGTGCTGTGCCTGGCCTTCAACCGCCGTTTACGCGAGTTGAGCGCCGCCGAGTTCGTCCACGCGACGCTGGTTGAAG
Organism: Stutzerimonas stutzeri; assembly: GCF_024448935.1. GTDB lineage: Bacteria > Pseudomonadota > Gammaproteobacteria > Pseudomonadales > Pseudomonadaceae > Stutzerimonas > Stutzerimonas stutzeri_AO. The sequence goes on along the minus strand of NZ_JAMOIE010000074.1, from coordinate 22,053 downwards.
GGCTTGGCGTGCGGCATCTGGAAGTCGGTGATGACTTCCGTTTCGGTTGCGACCGAGCCGGTGATTTCAATTTCTTGTTACAAGCTGGTGCTGCGGAAGGCTTTACCGTCGAGGCGGCCACCACCATAGAGGTGGGCGGTGAGCGCGTCAGCAGTACGCTGCTGCGCCAGGCGCTCGCTGATGGCAATCTGGTCCTGGCGCAACAGTTGCTGGGTCGGCCGTTCAGCTTGACCGGTCGGGTCATGCACGGGCAGGCGCTGGGGCGTCAGCTTGGCGCGCCGACCGCCAACATCCAGCTCAAGCGCAAGAGCACGCCGCTCAGCGGGGTGTTCATGGTGAGCGCGGAAGTTGACGGCATCCCTCAGCCGGCAGTGGCCAACATCGGTATGCGCCCCTCGGTGGAAAGCGATGGCCAGCCACATCTGGAAGTGCATCTGCTCGATTATCAAGGCGACCTTTACGGTCGTCTGCTGCGCGTGACCTTTCATCGCAAGCTGCGTGACGAGCAGCGCTTCGCCTCGCTGGAGGCACTCAAGACGGCGATCGAAGCCGATATCGCCGCGGCTCGCGAATACTGGCGGGCTTCACCCTTTACCACGAGTCAGGACTGAAATGACCGATTACAAAGCGACCCTCAATCTGCCATCCACGGCGTTTCCGATGAAGGCCGGTCTGCCACAGCGCGAGCCGGAGACCCTGCAGCGCTGGAACAGCATTGACCTCTATGGGAAGCTGCGGCAGATCGGCGAGGGCCGCCCGAAGTTCGTCCTGCACGATGGCCCTCCCTATGCAAACGGCAGCATTCACATCGGTCATGCGGTGAACAAGGTCATCAAGGACTTCATCGTTCGCTCCAAGACCCTGGCCGGTTTCGATGCGCCCTACGTGCCGGGCTGGGACTGTCATGGTTTGCCCATCGAACACAAGGTCGAGATCACCTACGGCAAGAACCAGCCGGCCGACCTGACGCGCGAGCGCTGCCGTGCCTACGCTGCCGAGCAGATCGAAGGGCAGAAGGCCGATTTCATCCGCCTCGGCGTACTGGGCGAGTGGGACAATCCCTACCGCACCATGGACTTTGCCAACGAAGCCGGGGAGATCCGCGCGCTGGCGAAGATGGTCGAAGGCGGATTCGTCTTCAAGGGCCTGAAGCCGGTGAACTGGTGCTTCGACTGCGGTTCGGCGCTGGCCGAGGCGGAAGTCGAATACCAGGACAAGAAGTCCGATGCCATCGACGTGGCCTTCCAGGTGGAGGACGCGGACCAGCTGGCGGCTGCGTTTGGTGTCGGAGCACTGGCCAAGCCGACCAGCATCGTCATCTGGACCACCACGCCCTGGACCATCCCGGCGAACCAGGCGCTCAACGTCCATCCCGACTTCGTCTATGCATTGGTGGATACCGGCGACAAGCTGCTGGTCCTCGCCGAAGAGCTGGTTGAATCCTGTCTGCAGCGCTACGACCTGCAGGGTGAGATCATTGCCCGCTGCCAGGGTAGCGAACTGGAGCTGATCCGCTTCCGCCACCCGTTCTATGAGCGCTTCGCGCCGGTCTATCTGGCCGATTACGTGGAAACCGGTGCAGGAACCGGCATCGTCCATTCGGCGCCTGCTTACGGTGAAGACGACTTCCGCTCCTGCAAACATTACGGCATGGAGAATGATGACATTCTCAGCCCCGTTCAGAGCCACGGCGTATACGTATCGGACCTGCCATTCTTTGGCGGCCAGTTCATCTGGAAGGCCAACCCGGCCATCATCGAGAAGCTGAAACAAGTCGGCGCGCTGCTCAAGTACGAGTCGATCCAGCACAGCTATATGCATTGCTGGCGGCACAAGACGCCGCTGATCTACCGCGCCACGGCGCAGTGGTTCGTTGGCATGGACAAGGTCGCTCACGACGGCAGCTCCCTGCGTCGTCGCGCGCTGGACGCCATCGAACAGACCGTATTCGTCCCGGCCTGGGGCCAGGCGCGGTTGCATGGCATGATCGCCGGCCGCCCGGACTGGTGTATCTCCCGTCAACGGACATGGGGCGTGCCGATCCCGTTCTTCCTGCACAAGGAAAGCGGCGACCTGCATCCGCGCACCATCGAGCTGATGGAAGCCGTGGCGCAACGCGTCGAGCAGGGCGGCATCGAGGCCTGGTCGAAGCTGGATACCGCCGAGCTGCTGGGCGACGAAGCAGGGCAGTACGAGAAGATCAGCGACACCCTGGACGTCTGGTTCGATTCCGGTACCACCCATTGGCACGTGATGCGCGGCTCGCACCCGATGGGCCACGAAAGCGGCCCTCGCGCCGACCTTTACCTGGAAGGCTCCGACCAGCACCGTGGCTGGTTCCATTCGTCGCTGTTGACCGGTTCGGCCATCGACGGCCACGCGCCGTATAAAGGGCTGCTGACGCACGGCTTCGTGGTGGACGAGAACGGCCGCAAGATGTCCAAGTCGCTGGGCAACGTGGTCGCGCCGCAGGAAGTCACTGACACGCTGGGCGCCGACATCCTCCGTCTCTGGGTCGCCTCCACCGACTATTCCGGCGAAATGGCCGTCTCCAAGGTGATCCTGCAGCGCAGCGCAGACTCCTATCGCCGTATCCGTAACACAGCGCGCTTCCTGCTCTCCAACCTTGACGGGTTCGATCCGGCGCAGCATCAGGTTCCGGCCGACCAGCTGATCGCCCTCGACCGCTGGGCCATCGATCGTGCCCTGCTGCTGCAGCGGGAAATCGAGGAAGCCTACGGCACCTACAAGTTCTGGAATGTCTATCAGAAGGTGCACAACTTCTGCGTACAGGAGCTGGGCGGCTTCTACCTCGACATCATCAAGGATCGCCAGTACACCACCGGCGCCGACAGCTTGCCGCGGCGCTCCTGCCAGACGGCCCTGTATCACATCGCCGAGGCGCTGGTGCGCTGGGTTGCGCCGATCCTGTCGTTCACCGCTGATGAGATCTGGCAGTACCTGCCGGGGCAGCGCAACGAATCGGTGATGCTCAATACCTGGTACGCCGGGCTCGCCGAACTGTCTGCCAGTGTCGAGTTGGGTCGCGAGTTCTGGGACAAGGTCATGGCGGTCAAGGCTGCGGTGAACAAGGAGCTGGAAACCCAGCGCGCGGCCAAGACCATTGGCGGCAACTTGCAGGCCGAGGTCACCTTGTACGCCGAAGACGCGCTGGTTGCCGAGCTGGCGAAGCTGGGAAGCGAATTGCGCTTCGTGCTGATTACCTCGGCCGCGACGGTAGCGCCTCTCGCCGACGCACCAGCCGAAACCGTGCAGAGCGAGCTGCCGGGTCTCAAGCTACAGATCAGCAAAACCGGTCACGCCAAGTGTGCCCGGTGCTGGCACCACCTGCCTGACGTCGGCACTCACGCGGCCCATCCTGAGATCTGCGGTCGCTGCATCGAGAATATCGAAGGCGTTGGCGAGGTTCGCCACTATGCGTGACCGAGCGCATGATTGTAGGCGCCAGCGTGCTGGCCATCACGGCTCGATGATCGCCGTGGGCTGGGCTTCAGTCCGCCGCTGGCGCCACGGCGGGGCTGCCGGTGGGCTGAAGCGGAGCGCCGTTAAGCCCACCCTATGGCGCCATACCCGTTCCGTGGCGGGGACGATCCGCTGTGCCATTTCGAGCAAAGCAGCATGACCGCCCGTCTCGGTAAGCTGTCGTGGTTATGGCTCAGCATCTTGGTGATTGCGCTGGACCAGGCGACCAAATACTACTTCGAGGCCAACTTCAGCCTGTATCAGAAGGTCGACGTGATCCCCGACTACTTCGCCTGGACCTTGGCCTATAACACCGGCGCTGCTTTCAGCTTTCTCGCCGATCATTCCGGCTGGCAGCGTTGGCTGTTCGCATTGATCGGTGTCGGTGTCAGCGCCGTGCTGGTGGTCTGGATGATGCGTTTGAAAACCGGCGAGACCTGGCTTGCCGTGGCCTTGGCACTGGTCTTGGGTGGCGCGCTCGGTAATCTCTATGATCGCATCGTGCTCGGCCACGTGGTCGATTTCATCCTGGTGCATTGGCAGCACCGCTGGTACTTCCCGGCATTCAACATCGCCGACAGCGCCATCACCATTGGCGCCGTGATGCTGGCGCTGGATATGTTCCGTAGCAGTAAAACGGGAGAAACGGTAAATGACTGAACAGCGCATCGGGCCGGACATGCAGGTCACTCTGCACTTCGCGCTCAGCCTGGAAAACGGCGAGCAGGTCGACACGACCTTCGACAAGCAGCCGGCCACGTTCAAGGTTGGTGACGGCAATCTGCTTCCGGGTTTCGAACAGCAGTTGTTCGGCCTCAAGGCGGGTGACAAGCGCACCTTTCAGATGGCCCCGGAACAGGGCTTCGGCCAGCACAACCCGCAGAACGTGCAGGTTATGCCGCATAGTCAATTCGAGGGTATGGAACTGTCCGAGGGCTTGCTGGTGATCTTCAACGACGCCGCCAAGACGGAACTGCCGGGTGTCGTCAAAAGCTTCGATGATCGTCAGGTTACCGTTGACTTCAATCATCCGCTGGCCGGCAAGACACTGACGTTTGAAGTAGAGGTATTCGAGGTCAAGCCGGTCTGACAAGATCGTGCCGCCATACGAATCCTGCAGATCGGCCATCTTTTTTTGCAGGCGCCAGCTTGCCGGCGATCACAGCCCGTAACCCATGGTTGGCTGCTACGCGGCTTTCCGCAGCCAACAGCCGGGCTTCATGCCGCCACCGACACGTTACGCTTCCTATTCACCGATTCCCGTATGCCGAGAACTCACCATGCAAATCAAACTCGCCAATCCGCGTGGCTTTTGTGCCGGTGTCGACCGCGCCATCGAAATCGTCAACCGCGCCCTGGAAGTCTTCGGTCCGCCGATCTATGTGCGTCACGAGGTCGTGCATAACAAATTCGTGGTGGAAGATTTGCGTGAACGGGGCGCCATCTTCGTCGATGAGCTGGACCAGGTGCCGGATGGCTTCATCGTCATCTTCAGTGCCCACGGCGTTTCTCAGGCGGTACGGATGGAAGCGGACAAGCGCGGCCTCAAGGTCTTCGACGCGACCTGCCCGCTGGTGACCAAGGTGCATCTGGAAGTGACCAAGTACAGCCGGGAAGGGCGCGAGTGCATCCTGATCGGCCATGCAGGCCACCCGGAAGTCGAAGGCACCATGGGCCAGTACGATACCGCCAATGGCGGCTCCATTTATCTGGTTGAAGACGAAGAGGATGTAGCCAGTTTGCAGGTGCGCAATCCGGATGCGCTGGCCTTCGTCACCCAGACGACGCTTTCCATGGACGACACCAGCCGTGTCATCGACGCTTTGCGCACCCGCTTCCCCAGCATCGGTGGCCCGCGCAAGGATGACATCTGCTACGCCACCCAGAACCGTCAGGATGCGGTCAAGCAGCTCGCGGCTGAGTGCGACCTGGTATTGGTAGTGGGCAGCCCGAACAGCTCGAACTCCAATCGCCTTCGTGAGCTGGCCGAGCGGATGAGCACGCCGGCTTACCTGATCGACGGCGCGGAAGACTTGAAGCGTGAATGGTTTGAGAACATCGACCGAATCGGTATCACCGCCGGTGCCTCAGCGCCAGAAGTGCTGGTGCTTGGCGTGATCGAGCGGCTCGGCGAGTGGGGCGCTACGGGTATGGATGAGCTTGACGGGCGGCCCGAGAACGTGACGTTCTCGATGCCGAAGGAGTTGCGGTTGAGGGCGGTTTAGCCTATTGCTTCCAGCAGTCGGTTACTGCAGCGTCGCCTGTCGATTCCTTGGCCCCGATGTTGCTCAAGCTCAGGGTGCCACAGCGATCATCCGTCATTCCGTTCTTGGGAGTTGCTGTGAGCACGAAGGTACTCGCGGTCGGCTCCTCATTCTTGAAGGCCAGATCGTAGAATTTGGTCGCGCCATCTCGAGGTGCCTCGTCATATGGCAGTAGCGTAGTATCTGATAGTTCATAGGTGCCGTTGGCCGTGTACTGCCGTTCCATGAACTGAGCGAGCTCGAACAGCGAAGCTTGCGCGTCCGCTCTGCGAGCTTTGCGGACGTGTTCTTGATAAGACGGAAAGACGATAGCGGCCAACACGCCAATAATCGCAACCACAATCATGAGTTCAATCAAGGTGAAGCCTCCTTGGCGCGGCGATCGGAGCTTTTTCATCAGTCTTCCCTTACTTCCTGCCATGATTGGCGGCCTGAGTCGCTGCCATTGCTGTTTAGCAACACGCAGGAGATTCCCTTACCGGAGACGCTTGTAAAGCAAAGATATTTTTTATCGTTTTGCTTTACCTCCGATCCGCTACCGCTGGTCTGGCTTTTGATGCCTGAAACCGGAACGCTTTCACCATCTATCGTTACGTAGTCGTTTTCATCCACCGTTCCATCTCCGTTGACATCATAGGTCGAGTACGAGAGGTAAGAACCGCTATCCAGACTAAGAGTCATGTTCCAATCGAGTCCACCGCCCTCGCACGGGTCTTCGGAAGGTGTGAAGCTGTTGAAGCGGACTTCGTAATTCTCGACGGAGGCTTTTTTGAAGACCCGCTCGCCGGCTGGTCCTCGAGACAAAGCTACCAAGTCCAGATACCAGCCATAGTGCGAGCTTTCCACGCTGTTATTGCTCACAGCCCTGCCTTCGCTGACTTCAGCCACGATTTCCTGAGCTAGAAGCTTCGTACGGCCGGTAAAGGAAACTCCCTGATCTTTGATGGCATAAAAACTTTGAGTCCGGGGGTTCTCGCCCACTTCATTGTCTGTTGACAGATAGTAACTGCCCGTACCAAACACAACTACGATTTCGCCGTCGCTGTTAAAGGCAGCGTTCAAGGGTGCAGTAATCGGTTGAGTATTCCCGTCTCCGTCTAGCGCGACGTAGAGGGGAGCGCTTTCGAGGTCGCCTGGAATACCCCACTCGTTTTCGCTCTTTCCATCTAGGTCAATACGCCAAACCTTACCCAGTGTATCGCCCACATAGAGACGGTCCGCGACCAGATTTCCATCACTGTCAATGGCCAGTGGGGCTCCAAGGTCCCCGCTGTTGGGCAGAGTGAAGGTTGTGATTACGCTTCCGTCCGATGCGTCGAGCAGCCAAACGAGGCCATCCGTTTCGGTACTGTCCCGTTCATAGCCGCTCGATACGGCAACGGCAAACTGTCCATTAGGAAGCGCGATGAGAGCAGGCTTGCCAAGCGTATAGCCAAGCTTGTCATGCGTGAACTCCCATAACACATTGCTTGCGCTCATGTTCTCAGGGTCGGTTATGTCCAAAGCAAAAATGGCATTGCCGCCCGCTCCGGTAGAACCAATTACCAGGCTTTTCCATTCGCCATTTATCCAAGCATCGCCTAGCTCTGGAGTGCCGTCGACAAAGTAGCGGTGCTCGTATGCAGGCTGCGTTAACCGATAAAGATTAGGAATTACATTGTTTGGCACGTAAGCGAATAGCTCCTTGCCTCCGTTGTCATCGAGATTGGCGTTGAAGGCGTGCAGCATGCCGTCATTGGCGCCGACCAGGACAATAGGAGGGCGACCTTCATAAACAGAACTGCTGCGAAAGGTTCGGTATGCTAAGGCCGCGTCCGAATACCCATAACTGGAAGGGAGACGAGAGTATCCGTAATTGGTTTGATGGAAATACTGCGGAGCCGAGTTGACGATATCCCCCATACGGCTCCCACGCTGGCGGAAGCTACCAGTTGGGTTGCTGTCACTGTTTTCTTTCGTACGTGAGCCGCGGAGGTAGCCGAGGCGGCTCTCGCCTACAGAGGCGTCTACCAGCGTGCCGCTATCGTTTGCGCGTAAGGCCTCCTGCTGAACCTCGCTAAGAGCAGACCAGGCAAACTCGACCCCTTCGGTGCTCACGATTGCGCCCGTCTGCTTGGTGATCTCCGGATCACCACTGGTCAATATTATTCGATTACTAGGATTCGCGATTGCATCGAGTTTCTCTGCAGCTGACCAGCTAACCGCGCCTTCGCTTCCGTCGTCATTGAAGGCCTTGGCTTGGAGGTCCCCGCTCCAGTCGCGGCTATCCAAGATGCCTTGGAAAAGCGCGCTTTCAGTCTCGATACTTGTTGAGTTATCGCTCAATTGCGCGGTGGTGCCTCGGGTCTCGTTGACAATCTTGGCGAATGCTGTTTTGAGGCTTTCAACCATGGTAGTCGCGTCGCCCGCGGTAAAGAAGTTATCGGGCCGGTTATCTCCGGTAGAAAGGATCTCTCCGTTGGTCCACCACCAGGTCGGCTCGAGAGAGTCACCAAATTTATAGTCGTCAGGGACCTTGAATCCACCGTATTTCGCAGCCAGCCAATACTGGTTTTTCTCCTTGGCGTTAAGCGTTCTGTTCTCCATGACATCGACCCAATAGGTCGATACGCTTTGGGTACCTGCCTTGTCGGTACGGATATCCTGGATGTGAGCGTCGTACGCTAGGCCTGCAATAAAGGCGGAGTTGTTGTTGCCATTGAAGGGATTGCTGATGCTGATTCCTTCGAGGCGAGCTATTTCGTTGGTGACGGTTGCTACGTTAACGGTCGTGTCGGCGCTCACTTCTGCAGGTTTGGTTGGCTCCTCACTGTCATAGCTACTGCCTGGCAAGTTTTTGTCGCGATGCGTATTAACGTCCCCGATCCCGAGAATTACATTTTTCTGGCAGCTATATTGAATAGGATCTTGCCAGTCCGTAACAACTGGGAAACCATCAGCAAGCTGCGAGGCGTTAGTAGTTATATCTGAATAGGCGGGTACGTTGCCCAACTTTTTAAAATAGCGAATGGCTGTGTAGTAGAGTTCGCTGACCGGATCGTATGCTTTTTGATTGTCGCTAGTCAGTTGGCCGAACATATTGAGGTAATTGATCACACCACTTCGCTCAACGTTGACGCCAGTGGCGGAACTGTTGGTCTTGGTTGCGTCATCAGGATTCGGATTCTTTATGAATACGCCTGTTGTGGTATTCCACTCGACATAAGGGTTCTCCTGCTCCCCTGTTTCGCCTGGAATACGTCGGATTGCACCGACATATTTCTGCTGGGCACGAAGTACCCCTCCGTCCCTGCTCGTAACATTGTCTGTAAGATATCCAAATACGCTATAACGAAGGGAATTAGCATACTCCTGGATCAGGCCTTCTGGTTTGTGGCCTTGTGAATATTGCTTGCAATTGCTCTCTAATCCTACAGTTGCGTCGCAGACCTTTACGCGAATATAGACGAAATAAGTTGTATTTTGATTGAGCGTTGTTTCGTTGTTGTATTCGGCGGCTGTCGAAGAAATACTGGCATAGGAGTTGGTTGAGAAATGCATCTTCATGCCGAAACCGTTGAGTTTCGAGTAAAGATTCGAAATATTACTGCTACTCTCACCGCTTTTTGTTTTCTGCAATGGAGTGGCTCCGGCTATCATTGAGTAGCCGCTGATGTTTCGGCCGTAGTTACTGCCGTCCTGTCCGGTATGTCTTGCTTTTTCAAGCCATGTTTCGGTAGCGGTGTCTCTGACTCGGTATCCGCCAGTAAGTGCACTACGAAATGGGTCGATTGACTGCGTTGCAGTCCAGTTAAGAAAATTCCCGCTCCACTCCTTCGAGCCGCTGCAGGTCTTGCCGGAAGCGTAAGATGTAGGTTTGAAATGGCTTCCATCCGATGTGCTGCCCTTTACATACTCATAGCACTTGGCATTATCAAAATAGCCGACATATCCACTACTGGTCGCGTAGGTGTCAGCAGTGTTGGCAATGCTTTGAATTGTTGGATATTCAACAGAAGGGACGAGAGCCAGATTGCCAGGTACATCGCCACCTCCCAGTTGAAGGGGGCTTTGCGATACGCTGTCTGCCACTGCCACGCTTGCTCCAAGTGACCATATAAGCGAGCCGGTCACTACCAAAGCGGAGTTTAGTCGGTTAGGCAGCCTGTGCTTGGCAGTTTTAAAAATGGCGATTTCCATCATAATTTGCTCACCAAGTGGATCGTACGTAAGGTGACTTTGCTGTTTGGACTGATTCCATAACCAATGCTTTCTATCCGCACAAGAAATCCGGTAGCGCCACTTCCAGTCTCTAGGGATCCGCCATTCGAAATATATCCAGGGAGGCGCGTGATGGTGTAAGTGGGTTGTTCGGACACGTCTGCTGAGAAATTCTCGAAAACTTCCTTGTCCTTGTAGGCTTCGTAATCACGCAAGTCATATAGCTTGTTATATTTCGCCGAGCTTAGGCCGTGAAGTTCTCCTTCGGCATAACGAAGCGTGGCCTCGGCGGCCTGGAACGCTATGTTCTGATCTCGGAAATTGCCAGCCATCTTTTCCTGTAGATTGGTGTCGCGCATACTTGCCGCGCCGATAATCGTCAGTAAAAGCAACATCACGAGCGCGACAATTAGGACTGCCCCTTTTTCTCGTTCGGGCTGTAAGCTCTTTTTTCTAGTCATGGCAGGCGATTCCGTATAGCTACGGTTGTGGCAAACACTTGAGCAAGACGACGCTCTTTGACCGTGACGGCGCCGTCTGCGTAGCTGGCGTATTGGTCTTCCTTGGTGATGCCTTTCGCGGGGGCGAAGAAGAAGGTCCGCGCTTCGTCCACAACGTTAGTCTCGGAGCTAACGACAATAAGATATGCCCGCGCAGACACGATCTTTTTCCATTCTTCCTCATTATCAAGTTGGGAAGAGTTGGCGCTGATATATTGGTCGCCATCTTCCAGCAGGTATTGAACCTGCATATCGATAACGCCTTCGACCAACTCTTCTTTGGTCCAAGAGCCTCCGTCGTTAAGTCTGCTCCTCGAAAGGGAGGGCAGCCGGTCGTCATGATCATTCAGGAAGTAGGTTTCGCTGGTGAGCTTATAGATCGATAGATATTTGCCTTCGACCCCTGAAGACCAACACGATTCGCTCTGGCCGTTGCAGCTGACATTCCCCGGTGAAACATTGCCTCCCTTTTGCTGTAAGACGCTTGCGTTTCCATTGTTGGCATTCTGGAATAAATCGCACCCGCTGGTACTGCCAACCAGAACTATCTCACCGTCCTCAACATTATGAGACCCTTCGATGTTCAAGCTAGGAGTACTGGTTTTAGTGCCGTTCTTGGTTAAAAACTCCGAACCGTTACCCGCAGATCTTACGGAAAAAGAGTCGGTCTGGGCTCGTACTGTGCCTGATAGATTAGTCGGTGATGTGCCGTTATCCCATCCTTCGATGGCATACAACGGATTGTAGGCTTGTTCTTCCTCATCAGTCACATTCAGCCTGACTTCGATTCCGTTAACGCACTCGCCCTTGAATCCCGCATTGCGCAACCCGTAGCTGAGAAACTGAGCGGCGAATCGACCATTCTCCTGTATCCGAGCCAAGGCTGTGTTGCTGGCATAAAGTTGCTTGCTGGAAAGGAAAACTTGCAGGACGCCAGCCAAGAGCACCAGGCTTATGAGCATGGCGACCATTAGTTCAATTAAGGAAAGGCCCTGTTGGCGTGTTAGCGCTGCTCTGGTCATAGTAGGGTCGTGTACTCGAATGACTGCCGATCGGTTCCCGCTATTTCTTCAATTCGTCCGCGGTTATCGTTCCACCGTATGGTTATCATTAACAGATCGCCTTTCGTGCTGATCTGCCCTTGTCCGTCAGGAAGTAAGCAGGCGACCGCATTAAGCCACTCGCTCTTGTCCCTCTCGATAAGCGTGCTACCGCTTCCCGAAAACTCGCGATCACACGTTGCGGCTGTGAATGCCTGCTCGTATTGGTCGGCCGCTTCACGATTGGCACGCATTCGGTCTGTAATATCATAAGCGAGCAGCGTCGCCTGGGATCGTTGGTATGCGCTGTAATTGCTTTTGGCGCTTGTCATCTGTAAACCGGCCATCCCTAGCAGGCCGACGGAAAGCACCAGCAGGGCAACCAGCACCTCGATTAAAGTGGCGCCTTGCTGCTGCCTCGTGGGTGGCAGAGGAACAGCTCGGTTAATGCATAGATTCATTGGCAGGTCCCCTTGTTGGTCAAGGCGCGGCCAACGGCATTAATGTTCACTCCGTACTTTGTTTGGCCAGAGCAAGGGCTAGGGGCTATTGCGAAGTCTGTCCCCGCATCGCTCTCACTGGATGTCGGTTTGATATCGGTCGTCCCGTCTGCCTTGAAAGATATGGTTGTGGCGGGACCGCTGATCGTCACGCCAGCAGGCACGCTGTTCCAAATACGCAACACGCCCCCGCTTTCCGCTTCGACTAGCCAGCCTTTTGCCCATTCTGTAGCCGAGCCGCACGCATTGCCGTTGGCGCTCTGGCAAATGTGAACCTTCTCCCCTCGCTTGACGGCTTCCGAGCGAGCGAACTGCAGCGCGACCAAAACATCCGTTTTGGCTGTTTGAACACGATTGGCTAAAAGCAGATTCGTAAAAGAAGATACGACGATGCTCAGTAGAATCGCGAGGACCGAAATGGTCACCATCCATTCAATAAGGGTGAAACCTCGGGAATACCGCATGGCTTTTCTCGGTTCAAAAGTCATCAAATCATCCCGGTTAACCGTCTCGCTTCCCATCTCAGCCGGACGCTCGGTCGGTTTCGAAGGCTGTGCGGCATGTTAGGTGCAGTGCTTGTTATCAGTAGGTGATCCAAGTCTCGTGCGGCCCGTGATGTTTATCACAATGGTTTCGAGAGCCTGGTTTTCACGACAAAGCGTAAAGGTTCCGTTTAGGCTGTGAGTGGTGCCGTCAGGTTTGAAGCTCATGTAGCGTTGATTTCGGAAGTTCCCCCAGTTCCATTCGTGCCTTGCAGCCAAACTTGAAATGCGTACCGGGCTTTCGTCGCCATCGAGCACGCCATTGGCATTGGTGTCGTCGAAAATGATGATCTGTTCGCGCCAGCGAGCTAGGTCGTCACAGCGAGCGTCACCGGCACATAGGCTTACCATTTGCCTGGTGGTTATCGCCCTGCTTCTAGCAAAGTTGAGGTCTGCTAGCAGCTGGTTCACCAGGGTACGCTGGTGGGTCGACTCAAGAGCCCTTGTAAAACCGGGTACGGCTATCGCCAGCACGATCCCAAATAGGGTAAGGGTGATCAGCAATTCGATAAGCGTGAAGCCTTGATTCCTGTTCGGCATGGTGCAGTTCCTTTGCAAGTATCATGTGTCGCCGTCCTGGTAGTGCCGCTTCGTCAACGACATGCGAAGCTGGCTTTTTAGATCAGTGCGGCCGCCAGTCCAAGGATAAAAGGCTGAAAATGTGAACCCGGAGGCTGAGTGAAGCAACAGACGATTGTGGTGGGTGGCGGCGTTATTGGTTTGCTGTCGGCGTACGGGTTGGCTGGTGCGGGTTGTTCCGTAACGTTAATCGAGGCGTCCGACACGGGCACCGAAGCCTCCTGGGCCGGCGGCGGGATCGTCTCGCCGCTCTACCCTTGGCGCTACAGCCCGGCAATTACGGCGCTGTCGCATTGGTCGCAGGATTACTACCCGCAGCTGGGCGCGGCCTTGTTCGAGCAGACCGGCATCGATCCGGAGGTGTTTGAGACCGGCCTCTACTGGCTGGATCTGGAAGACGAGGACCAGGCGATGACCTGGGCCGAGGCGCAAGGGCGCCCGCTGCGTCGGGTCGGGATGGATCAGGTGCACGCTGCAGTCCCTTCGCTGGGCAATGGTTTCGCACGGGCCGTGCATATGCCGGGCGTGGCCAACGTGCGCAACCCACGACTGCTTCGGGCCGTGCGTGCAGCCTTGGCGCAAATGCCGAACGTGCGGATCATCGAACATTGCCCGGTAAGCGGTTTCATCAATGACGGAGCACGGGTCGTCGGCGTGCAAACGGCGCAGGGCGAGATGCGTGCCGAGCGGGTCGTTGTCGCCGCCGGGGCCTGGAGCGGCAAGTTGCTGGCGACGCTTGGAATGGAGCTGCCGGTCAAGCCGATGAAGGGCCAGATGATCCTGTTCAAGTGCGCCGAAGATTTCCTGCCGAGCATGGTGCTGGCCAAGCGGCGTTATGCGATTCCGCGGCGTGATGGTCATATTCTCGTGGGCAGCACCTTGGAGGATGTCGGTTTCGACAAGACTCCAACCGAAGATGCGCTGGAAAGTCTCCGGGAGTCGGCCATCGAGCTGCTTCCTGGGCTGGCTGGTGCCACAGTGGTCAAGCATTGGGCGGGCCTGCGTCCTGCTTCGCCTGAGGGTATTCCTTATATAGGGCCGGTGCCGGGCCATGAGGGACTTTGGCTCAACTGCGGACATTTCCGCAACGGGCTGGTATTGGCGCCTGCTTCATGCCAGCTATTGACCGATCTGATGCTGGATCGCTCGCCTTGCATCGATCCCCAGCCGTACGCTCCTGCTGGTCGACTCTGATTCTGATATGCCAAGGATCCGATGCGCACTGGGCGGCTGAGTAGCCCGCTGCGCCGGGCGAGATTGTACCGCCTGAGCAGTGCGATTTCGTGGGTGAGTTGTTCGATCACTGCTTGATCGCGGTGGATCCTTTGGCCCATCGTGTCGACTTGCGACAGCAACGTGACCCGGCGTGAAGCGCTAGCACACCATTATCCGCATGGACTGCGCTGGGCACCAGGCGCTGCAAAATGCCATGATTGCGCACGAACGTCGGCGATATGGTTTCGCCCGGGTGAAAACGGAAAATGCTCGCTTATTACATCCAGAGCAAACGAGCTGATCGCTCAAGCGCGTTCGGTCGCAAAGCGGTGGCATGCGCGCTTGAGCCTGCCAGACTGTTATGGGTAAATCCTGTTATCGCCTACAAATGGAAGCGCCTTGATCACGACATACAACTTCGCACTGGTCGGCCTGTCGATCATGATTGCCATCGCGGGCTCGTTTACCGCGCTGGATCTAGCCAACCGGGCGCGCGCCTCCGAAGGCTGGGTTGAGCATACCTGGCTCGGTGCCGCTGCCGTATGCATGGGTGGCAGCATATGGTCGATGCACTTCGTCGGGATGCTGGCGTTTGGCATGCCAGGCATGGTGGTCGAATATGACCTGGCCTTGACACTATGGTCGCTGATCCTGCCCATCGCGGTCACGGCAATCAGCTTTTTTTCCGTAAAGGCACAACAAGGGCTCAGTAGCAGAACGCTTCTGCTTGGTGGGCTTTTCATGGGGCTGGGCATCGGCGCCATGCATTACATAGGCATGGCCGCCATGACCATGCATGCCGAGCTGTCGTACGATCCGTTATGGGTGCTGCTGTCCCTGGTCATCTCGATTGGCGCAGCCACCATCGCGCTATGGCTGTCAGCCAAAGGGCGGCGGCTGTCGCTCCAGGGCATATCTGCCGCGGCAATGGGTTTTGCGATTGCTGGCATGCACTACACAGCAATGGCAGGCGCTCGATTCATGCCCCTGGATGACGCGATGTCCGCGCCGCCAGGTGATGGCCTGGATCTGCTGACACTGGCGCTTGCCGTTGCGGGCTCCACTTTCCTGGTCCTGTTTCTGGGGCTTTCGGCATCGATGTACGACCGCCGGCTGGCAACGTTTAACGAACGCGAAGCGGCGGCGCTACGCCAGAGCGAAGAGCGCTTCCGCGAGCTGTACATGAAGACACCGCTGCCGCTGCACGCGCTTGACCAAGACGGACGGCTGGAGTCGGTGAGCGACGCCTGGCTCGGTCTGCTGGGCTATCGCCGCGGTGACGTGATCGGTCGACCGCTGGTGAACTTCATGACGGACACCTCGGCACGCCAGATGCTCAGCCACGACTGGCCCCACTTGTTGGAATCCGGCAGCTACGTGGACGCCGAATACCGTTTGGTTAACAGGGATGGCAACTTCATTGATGTGCTCGCCTCAGCCCGTCTTGAGCAAGGAGCGCACGGGCCGATGATATTCGGCGGCCTGGTCAACGTCACCGAGCGACGGCAAGCCGAAGCCGCCTTGCGCCAGGCGCATAAAATGGAGGCGATCGGCAGGTTGACAGGCGGCATCGCTCACGATTTCAACAATCTGCTGGCGGTCGTACTCGGCAACCTGGAGCTGCTGCGTAAACGGCTACCGAGCGCAGAAGCTCGTGTCGCCACGCTGATCGACAACGCGTTGCAGGCGACCCAACGCGGCGTGAGTCTGACTCAACACATGCTCGCCTTTGCCCGCAAGCAGGAACTGCGGCCAACCTCAGTCGCCATGCCGGAGGTGGTCATGGATATGCGGGAGATCCTGCAGCGCCTGGTCGACGCGAATATCGGGATCGACACCCGTTTCCCGCTCAACCTGCCCCCTGCCTTTGTCGATGTGAGCCAGCTCGAGATGGTCCTTCTCAACCTGGTCGTCAACGCACGCGACGCCATGCCCGATGGTGGAACGATATGCATCGAAGGGCAGCTCCGCTCGTCTAGTCAGTCACCGGGCCAGCCGGTCAAGGATTTCGTGGCATTGGTTGTGCGTGATGATGGTTGCGGCATGAGCCCTGAGATCATTGCCCGCGCGACAGAGCCGTTCTTCACAACCAAGGGGACCGGTAAAGGGACCGGACTCGGCCTTTCGATGGCGCAAGGTCTGGCAGAGCAGTCAGGCGGGCGCTTGGTGCTTGAAAGCAGTCCAGGCAAAGGCACGGCCGTTGAGCTGTGGTTGCCCATCGGCGTAGCCGCTCCGACGGACGAGCCAGCGCGGGTCGACATGGACGAACCCGTTGCGGCAGGGATGGCAGCGCTTTCCATCCTTGTGGTGGATGATGATCCCCTTGTTTTGGACAATACCGCTGCTCTGCTCGAAGACCAGGGACATCGTGTGGTGGCGGTGGCGGATGGTCAGGCAGCGCTCGCCGTTCTGCGCAAGAGCGGCGTCTTCGATATCCTCGTCACCGATCAGATGATGCCGGGTCTGACAGGCACGCAGCTGGCGGATATGGTCACCGTCGAGCGACCCGAGTTACCGATTCTTCTGGTAAGTGGCTATGCCGAGCTGCCTGAAGGCAGCCGAGAGTTACAGGTGCTCGCCAAACCCTTCACCCAGCAATCATTGATCAGCGCCATCGGCGAATTGCTCGGCCGCACGCATTCTCGCGTGGTGGTACCGCTCCATACCAGGCGCTGAGCGGGCAGCTTGCGACTGGCGGCGCAAATCCTCTGGACGGGCCCACCTTTACGCGCCTTGAACCGATAGATACCGCAGCCGTGCACCGGGATCTTCGCCGATGTAGTTCGCGACATAAGCGATCCCTGGATCGACGCTGACCATATCGCCGTCCGCACACTGATGGACAAGGGAGTCCATGCGGCGCTGAGCCTCAGCAAAGCCCGGCGCTCCATCGCGCAGCTGGATCAGGCGTGCAGCCAGGCGGCCCCACAGGCCAGGTTGTAATAGACCCGGGCGGTAAACCGATTCCATCTTCTCTTCAGCATCTGAAAGCCTGGGCGGCCGCATCCGGATAACAGGCGGATATCGCGCACGCCGCCCGATTCTCAATGCTGATCCTGCTATCAGCGCGGCAGCGCCGGTGCCTTCGGCGAGGTTATGGGTGTCTTTGTGGATGGCGACAACAGCATGGATACGCAGCGCCGCGAGGCTATCGCCGCCGTGGCGCGACGGCGAGGCTTGCTGATCGTCGAAGACGATATCGACGGCGCACTTGGCGACGAGCCATCACTGGCCGCGACGTTGTCTGAACGCACCCTGCTGATCAGCAGCCTGTCGAAGACGGCCGCGCCAGGGTTGCGCCTGGGCTTTATTGCCGGGCCGGACGAGCGGCTATCGCGGATCGATCCGGAACGGCAGGCGACCCGTTGGGCCTTGTCGACGCTATGCCTGCAGATCGGCTGCGAATGGCTTGAAGACGGCACCGCGGCGCGTCGGCTGGCCTGGCAACGTGAGCAGATGACCCGGCGTTGGCGGCTGGCGCAGAAACTGCTTGGGTCTGCCTCGCCAAATGCCTCGCCGCATCTGTGGCTGGAATTGGCAGACGATCACAGTCTGCCGGTGCTGTGCCGTGATGCGGGAATCGAGGCGGCTGCGGCGGCCGTGTTCGCGGTCGGTCATGGCGCACCCAATGCGCTGCGTCTGAGCCTGGCGGCGGCGCCCAGCCTGGCGATATTGAAGGCGCGGCTGGAGTCGCTGGCGCTGCGAATAGCCGCGTCTGATCGATGATCGCAGCACTACGGCGCTACCGCTGTCATCGAACAGCAGGCAAGATGTTTTCAACGAATCGACAAGGAAACCCACCATGAATCCAGCAGGCGAGACTTTTCGCATTGCCACCAGCGCAGAAGCGGCCGTGGACCACCTTGCGGAGTTGCACCGGCAGGCCACCCGCGCATTGAACCAAGCGCTCAAACGCTATGTCGTCACGCGCGAAGAGCCCGACGCGGCCGAGCGCGCCCTGTTCCACTATCCCGAACTGCGCCTGACCTACGAGTGCCATGGCGAGGTGCCGGCTTCCACCCGGGCCTACGCCAAGGTGCAGGCACCGGGTGTTTACAGCGTGACCGTGACCCATCCGGCATCGTTTCGCAGCTACCTGCTCGATCAGCTGCGACCGCTGATCAAGGACTTCGGCGTCAAAGTCGAGGTGGGCATCAGTGAGCGCAACATTCCCTACCCCTATGTGATCGAACAGGGCGACGAACTGGCCGGGACCGGTGTGACTGCCGCCGAACTGGCGCGGGTGTTCCCCAGCACCGACCTGTCGGCGGCCACCGATGACATCGCCGACGGGCTGTACGACTGGGAACATGCCGATCCCTACCCGTTGGCGCTCTTCGATGGTGCGCGGGTGGACTTCTCGCTGCGCCGGCTGGTGCATTACACCGGCAGCGACTGGCGCCATGTACAGCCCTGGATCCTGCTGACCAACTACCACCGCTACGTCGATCAGTTCATCCGTCACGGTCTCGACATGCTGCGCGACGACACCCGTTTCGTGCGCATGGTGCTGCCGGGCAACATCATCATCGAGCGCGGCATGGAGGAGGGCGAAGCCCAGGCGATCATTGGCGGTGTGCTCTGGCATCGCTACCAGATGCCGGCCTATCACCTGCAGGCCAAGGATGGCGATGGCGTCACCCTGGTGAACATCGGCGTCGGCCCGTCGAACGCCAAGAACATCACCGATCACCTGGCCGTCCTGCGCCCCCATTGCTGGTTGATGATCGGCCATTGCGGCGGGCTGCGGCAGTCGCAGTCCATCGGTGACTACGTGCTGGCCCACGCCTACATGCGCCGTGACGGCATTCTCGACCGGGTGCTGCCGCCGCATATCCCGCTGCCGGCGCTGGCGGAAGTCCAGCAGGCGCTGCAGGAAGCGGCGGCGCAGGTGACCGGTGAGCAGGGCGAGGCGCTCAAGCGGCGCCTGCGCACCGGCACCGTGCTGACCTACGATGATCGCAACTGGGAATTGCGCTGGGCGCAGGAACGGCCGCTGATCAACCTCTCCCGTGCGGTCGCGGTGGACATGGAAAGCGGCACCATCGCCGCTCAGGGCTATCGCCTGCGGGTGCCCTACGGGACGCTGCTGTGCGTCTCGGACAAGCCGCTGCACAGCGAGATCAAGCTGCCAGGCTCGGCCAACGCCTTCTACGAGCGCGCCGTGAACCAGCACCTGAAGATCGGCATTGCCGCGCTCGATCTCTTGCGCACCCAGCTCAACTCGCTGCACTCGCGCAAGCTGCGCAGCTTCGACGAGCCGCCGTTCCGCTAGAAGAAGCGGCAAGTTGAAAGCTGCAAGCTGCAAGCTGCAAGTTGTAAGCGGCAAGCGAAAAGCCGAAGCGAACTCAGGTTTGGCTTTTCGCTGTTGCTTGCCGCTTGAAGCTTGCCGCTGCTTTTCACGCTGCTCCTCAAACTGCCAGCAGCCAAGCACCGGGGCGCGCCGGGGCGGCGCCTGCGAGGCAGACCAGAGGCGCGGCCACGGGCGGACGTACCGCTAGCGCCACCAGCAGCACGAGCGCCAGCGCCAGCCGGCGATGCCGGCTTCCTAACAGTCATCGCATACTCGCGAGCAAACTCGCTCTACGGGAGCGATTCGATTCAGGCGGCGCTGAGCATTCCCTGTGTTTCGATGAAGGCGATGATCTCGTCGAGGCCCTGGCCAATCTTCTGATTGCTGAACACGAAGGGTTTGTCGCCGCGCATCTTGCGGGTGTCGCGATCCATGACCTCCAGCGAGGCGCCGACCATGGGTGCCAGGTCGACCTTGTTGATCACCAGCAGATCGGACTTGCAGATGCCCGGCCCGCCCTTGCGTGGCAGCTTGTCGCCGGCTGACACGTCGATCACGTAGATGGTCAGGTCGGAGAGTTCCGGGCTGAAGGTGGCGGACAGGTTGTCGCCGCCGGACTCGACGATGATCAGGTCCAGCCCCGGGAAGCGCCGGTTGAGCTGTTCGACGGCTTCCAGATTGATCGAAGCATCCTCGCGGATCGCGGTGTGCGGGCAGCCGCCGGTTTCCACGCCGATGATGCGCTCGGGCGCCAGGGCCTCGTTGCGTACCAGGAATTGCGCGTCTTCCTGGGTGTAGATGTCGTTGGTGACCACGGCCAGGTTGTAGCGCTCGCGCAGGGCCAGGCAGAGGGCGAGGGTCAGGGCGGTCTTGCCGGAGCCGACCGGCCCGCCGATGCCGATGCGCAGGGGTTGGGTGTTCATCGTCTGTTTCCTCTTGTGAAAGCGGTGCTCATGACCTGAACAACCGACTGTACTGCCGCTCATGCGCCATGCTCGTCAGGGACAGGCCAAAGGCGGCAGTGCCCCAGTGCTCCGGCTCGATAAGGGTTGCGTCGCGTTGGGCCTGCTGCAGGGTCGGCAGCAGTTGGGAGGTCAAGCGTTGTGCCGCTTGCTGCCCGAGCGGCAGGGTTTTCATCAGCACCGTCAGCTGGTTTTCCAGCCAGCCCCAGAGCCAGGCGGTCAGTGCTTCCTCGGGGCCGATGCCCCAGGCACGCGCGGCCAGGGCCCAGCCCAGGGCGAGGCCGGGCTCGTCGATGCGCTGAAACAGGGCGCGGGCCGGGGCGTCGAGCTCGGGCAGATTGGCCAGCAGTTGCTTCAATGAATAGCCCATCTGCCGGCTTTCCAGCCGTAGCTCACGGGTTTCGCGACTGGCGCGATGGCAATCGGCAAGTCGCTCGAGTTCTGTCCAGTCTTCAGCAGCGGCCGCCTGGCAGTGCGCCAGCAGCAGCGGCGCTTCAAAGCGCGCAAGATTCAGTAACAGCTGATCGCCCAGCCAACGGCTGGCGCTGGCTTCGTCGCGTACCCGCTCGGATTCGATCGCCATTTCCAGGCCTTGCGAATAGCTGTAGCCACCGATCGGCAACTGCGGGCTGGCAAGCCGCAGCAGCGCGAACGCAGCCGGATTCACGTGCGCACACCAAACTGATGCAAACGTGGCGCGTAGCTGAACTCGGCTTCGCCTGCGTGGGAGTGGTGATGGCCGCCACCGTAGGCGCCGTGCTCGGGCTGGAAGGGCGCCTCGATGTGTTCGACGGTTGCATCCAGCTGCAACAGCATGTCTTTCAAGACGTAATCGTCGAGCAGGCGCAACCAGCCATCGCCCACCTGCAGTGCCACATGACGGTTGCCCAAGTGATAGGCGGCGCGTGTCAGTTCGAACGCGCTGCTGCAGGTCACATGAAGGAGCTGTTCGGCGCGGGCCCGCACACGGACGATACGGCCATCCTCGGCGCGCAGGCATTCGCCGTCATGCAGCGGTTGCTGGCCGCGTTCGAGAAACAGGCCGACCTCTTCTCCCGTGGTGGTGAAGCAACGCAGACGCGATTTGCTACGGGCTTCGAAGGTCAACTCCAGCTCGGCGTCGGCATTGGCCTGGGGGGAGGTGCGGTGATGGATGACCAGCATGGCGAGCAGTTCCGGTTGTGCGATTGGCACAAGCAGAGCAAGGCTCTTGCCAACCCGCCACACCAGGAGCGCCCCCCAGGCTGCGGGTTGTCCGTGCTTGAAAATGGGGCCTAAGGCTGTCCTGTCATGGTGCGCCTGTACCTGGGTCGCACCATCCGGGTGCGCTCAGGGCAACGCCCGCACCCTGTAGACGGCGGGGATCAACACTCGGACTGAAGCGGCCGGTAACGAGACCGCACGCGGGCGGGAATCATCCGCGATTGCCGGGCGAGCGGCGCGGGTGCCGGCAGACGTAGCGCATTACAGCCTGG
>NZ_JAMOIE010000073.1 GCF_024448935.1 Stutzerimonas stutzeri | reverse complement strand
CAAATCAGTGTCGGGGCTGTTGCGCAAATGCCGTCAAGCGTTCTCTTGCCGCTTGCAGCTCACCACTTGCAGCTTTTATATCCCTTCGTCGCCCTGATATTCCTCGGTTGCGCGAACAACGGCGTCCCGCCAGTTTCCGGACTCTTCGGCGAGCAGACGCATCGCCTTGAGGCTCGCCTCGAACGCCTGCTGATAATGCTGCGGATTGTTCTCGCTGGCTGCGCGGTCGGCGTGCGCCTGGGCCTCGCTCAGCAACTGGTTGAACTGGTCATGGTCCAGAGCCATGGAAATCTCCTCGTCTTGATGATGAAAGCTTAGACCGCTACCCGACAAAGACGACTCACGCCGACTGGCGGAACAGGCTGCCAGCTGTATCCCGCCCCAGCGCGCGCTCATTTCAATTTCAGACGCCGCGCCAGCTTGTGCAGGTTGCTCGAGTCGACATCCAGTAATCGCGCCGCCTGCGCCCAGTTTTCACCGCAGGCCTCCAGTGCCCGGATGATTGCCTGGCGCTGGGCGCCATCGACGGTTTCGCGCAACGAGACGATCTCAGCCTCCGTCGACAGGGGTTCGACTTCAGCAGCCGGAGCGAAGGCGCCGACGTGTTCGCTGTCCAGATCCAGCAGCTCCGGCTCGAGCGTGAGGATTTCGCTGCGCGAGGCGCCACGGCTGAGCAACCGCAGCGCCGCTCGGCTGATCACATGCTCAAGCTCGCGGACGTTGCCAGGCCAGGCGTAGCCGAGCAATGCCCGCTCGGCGGCCGGTGACAGCCGCATGCTGCGCAAGCCCAGCCGGGCGCGGTTCAGCTCGAGAAAGTAGCCGGCCAGAATCAGGACATCGTTGCCACGCTCGCGTAAAGGCGGGATCGGCGCCGGATAGACCGAAAGCCGGTGATAGAGATCCGCGCGGAAATGTCCGTCTCGCACGCTTTCGCGCAGGTTGCGGTTGGTCGCCGCGATGATGCGTACGTCCACCTGACGCGGCTTGTCGGCCCCGAGGCGCTGGATCTCCCCGTTCTGCAAGGTGCGCAGCAGCTTGGCCTGCACCCCCAGCGGCAGCTCGCCCACCTCGTCCAACAGCAGCGTGCCGCCGTTGGCCGCATCGAAACGTCCGGGACGGTCCGTGGTAGCGCCCGAAAAGGCCCCCTTGACGTGCCCGAACAGCTCGCTCTCGGCCAGCGATTCGGGCAACGCGGCGCAATTGACCAGCACCAGCGGCTTGTTGCGGCGCCGCGAATGTCGATGCAGCCAGCGCGCGAACAGCTCCTTGCCCACGCCGGTTTCGCCCAGCAGCAACACTGGCAGTTCCGAGTCGGCAACCACTTCCAGCTCACGCAACAGCTCGCGGATCACAACGCTTTGCCCCAGGATTTCGCCGTCGCCCGGCACCGGGGTGGTTTCCAGCACGTCGCTGCGGGCCAGCCGCAGGCCGCGATTTTCGTGTTCCAGGCGGGTGATGCGGATGGCTGCCTCGATCACCAGCGTGTAACGCTGCAGATCACGCCGCGCCTCGTCGTCGAAGGTGCCGGCATGCAGCGCATCGAGGGTCAGCGCGCCCCACAGCTTGCCCTCCACGAACAGGCTCACGCCCATGCAATCGTGCACCGGCAGAGGCTCGCCAACATGCGCATCGAGCAGCCCGTCGTAGGGGTCTGACAAACGGCTGTCGGGCTCGAACCAGGTGGGTTCACGCTGCGAGAGGATGGCGGCCAGCCGCGGATGCTGGGCCACCACGAAGCGTCGGCCAAGCGCCTCCTGCACCAGCCCCACCGCAGCCAGCGGGCGCAGGGTGTCCTCGTCGAGACGTAGCAGCACCACCGCACCACAGCGAAACCGCTGATGCAGCGTGTGCACCAGGCGTTGCAGGCGAACCGCATTGGGCAGTTCGGTGACAAGGTCAGCCAGCAGTGCTTCTTCCATCATGGTCATTACTACCCCTAAGGTTTTTTAAACCCTATACCGCCCAGGTACATTTCACCACCATTAATATTTATATCTTATAAATCAATGACTTAATGATGGCATAGCGCTTGCGTTGTTCCGAGCACTTCCACCCTTGGAAACGCCACCATGACCACTGCGCTTACCGAGCAAACCCTGGGCAGCCTGGCCTGCCTGATCCCTGGCGCCACCCGCGTGTTTCGCCATTACAAGCTGGACTTCTGTTGCGCTGGCGACACCCCGCTGCGCGACGCTGCCCTGCAGCGCAACCTTGATGCCCAGGCGATCGCGGATGAGTTGGCGGCATTGGGAAGCGAGTCCACGACCGAGCCTGACTGGCGCAAGATGCCGGCCGGATCGTTGATCGACTACCTGCTCGAACGCTTTCACCAACGTCATCGTGAGCAGTTCCCAGAGCTGATCCGCTTGGCCACCCGTGTCGAGCAGGTGCATGGCAACAAGGCGGACTGCCCGACCGGGCTCGCCGAACATCTGTGGTGCATGCAGCAGGAACTGGAAAGCCACATGCTCAAGGAAGAGCAGATTCTCTTTCCGATGCTGCGCCGCGACATGCAATTGCCGCAGACCCAAGGCCCGATCGCAGTGATGCGCTACGAGCATGACCAGCACGGCGCCGCCCTTCAACGCCTGGCTGAACTCACCGATGACGTCACCCCACCGGCGAACGCCTGCAATACCTGGCGAGCACTGTATCGCGGGCTCGAAGCGCTGCGCGGCGACCTGATGCAGCACATTCATCTGGAGAACACCATCCTGTTCCCCCAGGCGTCTGCGCACTGAGGCGACAACAACGCTACGGGCCAGACGGCCCGCCCCTGCAGTACCGGAGGCGCATATGAAAGCAGTCATCCAACCCTTGGTGTGGGGCCTTGCAATGGCGTCGATGCTGGCGCTGGCCAGTGGCGTGGCACTCGACGTGGTAGTCGATACCGCGCAGGCAACGGTTACTCACGACGGGCACGGCGCGCACGCTGCGCCACCCGCTGGCGGTGAGCAGCAGTGGGCAACCGATGCCGCCCTGCGTGAAGGCATGACGCGCCTCCGCCAGGCCGCCGATGCCGCGCTGCCGGACGATCCGGCGCAACCGATCGGCGAGCGCCAGGCCTTGGCATTGCAGAAGGAGGTCGAGGACAGCGTCTCCTACCTGGTCGCCAACTGCGAATTGTCCGCACAGGCCGACGCGGCGTTGCACGGGTTACTCGCCGACCTGCTCGGCGGTGCCAGGGCATTGGCCGTACCCGCCGAGCGAGCCGACGGCGCCCAACGGCTCCACGTCGCGCTTGAGCGCTATCCAAGCCTGTTCGCTCCGCCGCACTGGCGCGAAACCGTCATGCCGGGTCAGTGAAATCGGACAAGCAGGAGGATCCAGTCTCAGCCATGGCGCTAATCCGGCCTGCGTCAATACCTGTGCCATGCATCTAGGCTAGGCTCCGTAACGACGCTTCATTGCGCTCTGGCGCCTGCCTCGCTCAGCCGGTTTGAGCGCAGCTACCTTCGCCTCCGCCAACCACGATTGCGGGCGGCTGATCATTAGCAATAAGGATGCCTTGCATGGTGCTTCATCGCGTATATAACCAGATTCTTCGCAGCCACCACCTGTTCGAACCCCTGAACGACGAACAGATGGACGAGCTGATGAGCGCCAGCCAGCTGCTCAATCTCGACAAGGGCGACAACCTCTTTCACCAGGGCGAACCGGCGCACTCGTTCTATTTCGTGATTTCCGGCGCAGTGAAGGTCTACCGCCTGACCCCGGACGGACAGGAGAAAGTCTTCGAGGTGATCGGCAATCGCCAGACCTTTGCCGAGGCGATGATGCTGATGGACACGCCCAACTACGTCGCCTCGGCCCAGACCGTGTGCCCGACGCAGGTTTATCGCGTCTCCAACGCCGCGTACATGCGCCTGCTGGAAGCGAACCAGAAGCTCGCCTTTGCCCTGCTCGGCAAACTGAGCGTGCGCTTGCACCAACGCATCAATGAAATCGAGACCCTCTCGTTGAAGAACGCCACTCACCGCGTGGTGCGCTATTTGATGACGCAGCTGGCGCGCCTGAAGGATGAAGGCAACAGCTTCGAGCTGCCCATGGCCAAGCAGCTGATTGCGGGTCACCTGTCGATCCAGCCGGAGACGTTTTCACGGATCATCAGGCGCCTGATCGACGAGCAGATCATCACCCAGGAAGGTCGGCAAATCACCATCCTTGATCGCCAACGCCTCGAATCCTTCGAGTGATCGGAAGCAGCCGCCCCGCTCGACCCGGCCGGCTGCCCGTCCAGGCCGGACGGCTTTTTTCACGCGGTTGACTGCGGTCAACCTTGATCGGTCGTCGGGAATGGCAAGCTGCATGTGACGTAAAGAGGACGCCGCCAATGCCAAAGTGCCTGTACTGCCAGCAACCCAACCCGCCGCAGCAAGCCGAATGCAGCAACTGCGGTATGCCCCTCCCCGCCCTGGCTGATACCGCCGGGGAACGACAGCAAAGCAGTTTTTTCTGGTTTTGCATCGGTCTTGCCATCTTCTGCGCAGTGATGATCGTCTGGTTGCCTCGAAACCTGTTCTAGACGGTTCGTAGTGCGGATCATGCTTGCCCGATCCACGGGGTGGCGATCCACCGGGTGGCGATCCACTGAGCGGTGTGGTGGTGGATGTAAAAAGCGACATCTACCCTACGAATTACCCTCCCTCTGAGGCAACTTCGGGAGAATGGATAGCGACGTCAAGCTTGGCGGGCAACAGCCGCTCGATACATGCCTTGGTGGGCTGAAGCCCACCCTACAAAACCGCCGGCGTGCTCCGACCGCATTGCTGGGCCAGCCAGCAGAGTGGGCTTCCGTCCATCAAAGCAACGTCCTTCCCAAACTGGCAAGCCTAAATACGGCGCGCCATAAGTCCGTAGGGTGGGCTTCAGCCCACCGATGAATACGTCAGAGTCAAGCGAAGCAACTGCGCTAGAAATATAGCCTCGGAACACTGCGTCAATGTCGCGGCATGAACGGGCTATTTCCGCAGGTGAATGGCCAGGCATCAAGCGGCGCAAAGGCTGGTGGGCTGAAACGGAACGCCGCCCGTCCCACACTAGCGTTGCCACGCAATCTGCCTTGGCGGTTCGTAGGGTGGATCACGCTTCACCGATCCACGGGGTGGCGGCCCACCGGGTGGCGGTCCACCGAACCGGGTAACGGTGGATGTGAAAGCGACATCCACCCTACGGCTGTGTCAGTTGCTTGTACAACTGCGGCAGGCGGAACGGCAGTTGTTGCGGCTCCTTGATCAAGGTGAAGCCGTTGGCGCCGAACATGTAGGGCAGGTAATCACCGGCTTCCTGGTCGATGGTGATGCAGAACGGCAGCAGGCCTTGGCGCCTGGCCTCAAGCACCGCCTGGCGGGTGTCTTCGACGCCGTAACGGCCCTCATAAAGGTCCAGGTCATTGGGCTTGCCGTCGGTGACCAGCAGCAACAGCTTGCGTCGCTGCTTGCACTTGCCCAGCAGTTCGGTCGCCTGGCGAATGGCCGCGCCCATACGTGTGTAGTAGCCGGGCTTCAGCGCCTGGATCCGACCACGGGTGTCGTCGCCATAGCGCTGTTTGAAGCGCTTGAGCTCCTGCATGCGCACCTGCTGGCGACGCAGCGAGGAGAACCCGTAGAGGGCGAAATCGTCGCCTACCGCCGACAGGGCTTCGCCGAACAGCAGCAGGCTGTCGGTGATCACGTCGATCACCTTGTGCTCGTCGTCCAGGTGCGCGTCGGTGGACATGGACAGGTCGGCCAGCAGCAGGCAGGCCAGGTCGCGACGATTCTGTCGCTGTTCCATGAACAGCCCGCGCTCGGCGCACTGGCCGTGCTGGCGCTCGACGTGAAAGTCGAGCCAGGCCTGCATGTCCAACTCCGAACCCTGGGGTTGCCCGCGCAGCCATTGCCGATCGTTGCGCAGGTGTTCGAACTGCCGACGCAGCTTGCGCGCCAGCGGGCTCAGTCGCAGCGGCAGGCCCATGGGTTCGGAGCCCCGCGGCAACATCATCTGCAGGCTGACGAAATCGGCCTGCATGCGCTGCTTGCGATAGTCCCATTCGGGTAGCTTGATGCCTTCGCCCAGCGGAATGTCATCCACGTCCGCAGGGGGCAGGTCCAGGTGCAGCTTGAGGCCGCCACCCTTGCGCATGCGCTGACGCGACATGGCGATCTCATCGAGGTCTTCGGCGACGCGTGAGGCGTCTTCGTTTTCGCTGTCGTCACCCTGGCGATCCAGCTCGACATGCTCGGACCAGCTGAACAGGTTTTCCAGGCGGAACAGCATCAGGCCGCCCTTGCTGGTGCTGTCCTCGACACGCTTGGCACGCTTGCGGATGCCCTTCTGCTCGGTCGGCGGCGCCTGCAGATTGTTGTCCTGATCTTCTTCGGCGAGCTCGGTGGCCTGCGGCACGCCGAGATTTTCCGCGGGGTACAGCCACATGGGCAGCGGCCAGGGGGCCACTTCGCTGCGCGGGAATTGCTGAACACTGCCCGGCTCACGCAGGGCCTGGCAGATGGCACGCTCCAGCGCGCCCTCGGCGCGGGGCAGCGTGTCAGGATCGGGCCGCAGCTGCAGATGCGCTTCGACGAGTCGCTGGTAGCGTGGCTGCATCGCCGGGAAACGCTCGAGAATGGCTTGAGTCCAGCGCTGGTTGTCACGCGCCCAGTGGCGCATCTCGCCCGCCTGCGCCGCGAGCAGCGCCAGCCAGCGATACAGATCCTGATTGAGTGAAACTTCGGGGTATACCGCGAGGTTCTGCGGCAGGCGCAGGTTGTTCGCATCGCACCAGGCCACCGGCAATTGCTTGCAGGTGCCGGCGACCTGTTGCAGCAGGTTGCGGCGCAGCAGCAGATCGCGCGCGTTGGCCGCCTCGACACCGGCGCCACTGGCACCGCCCATGGCACGAAACAGCACCGACAGGCTGCGCTGCATGCTTTCCAGCGAGACGTTGGCGTCGGGGAAGTCCGGGCTGGCGCGGCGGGTGATGAAGCGGTGCCAGACACTGCCGATCCACTCTTCAACTTCGATGGTAAAGGCCATGGCGATCGATCCTTAGCGCGGCTTGAAAACAATGACGGCCCGCTGGGTCAGCCGGGCCGTCGATTACATCGGTGTCTTGCCTCAGGCCGCGACGGCGGCCGCAGGTACATCCGTGGTGACCCGCCCACGCTGCCTGAAGCTGCAGAGGTAGAGCACCAGCCCGATGAGGAAGAACACCCCGGCGACCAGCCGCAGCCAGAAGAACACGGCCAGTTGGTCAGCGGTATTCATGAAGGACATCGCCGCGCCGTCAGCCGGAATCCGCTGCAACCAGACCTGCACCACGCCAGCGGCGGTGAGGAACAGGGTGATCGCCACCATCGACAGGGTCATCAACCAGAAGCCCCAGATCTCGATGCGCTGAGCCCGTGCATCCGGCGCCTCACCGAGGCCACGCAGACGCGGCATGGCGTAGCTGATCATGGTCATCACGATCATCGCGTAGGCACCGTAGAACGCCAGGTGGCCATGGGCGGCAGTCAACTGCGAACCGTGGGTGTAGTAGTTCACCGGGGCCAGGGTATGCAGGAAGCCCCACACGCCCGCACCGAGGAAGGCAGTCACGGTCGTGCCGATGGCCCAGAGCGATGCGGCCTTGTTCGGGTGCTGACGGCGACGGCGGTTCACCATGTTCAGCGAGAACAGCACCATGGCAAAGAACGGTAGCGGCTCAAGGGCGGAGAAGATCGAACCCAGCCACAACCAGACCTCGGGCGCACCAATCCAGAAGAAGTGGTGACCGGTACCGATGATGCCGGTGATCAAGGCCATGGCGATGATCACGTAGAGCCACTTCTCGATCACTTCACGGTCGACCCCGGTGATCTTGATCAGCACGAAGGCCAGCATCGAGCCCATGATCAGTTCCCACACCCCTTCCACCCACAGGTGCACCACGAACCACCAGTAGTACTTGTCGCGCGCCAGGTTTTCCGGGTTGTAGAAGGAGAACAGCCAGAACACTGCAAGCCCGATCAGACCGGTCATCATGACCATGCTGACGGCGGTCTTGCGGCCCTTGAGCAGGGTCATGCCAAGGTTGTAGAGAAAGCCCAGGACGACCACCGCGATACCGATCTTGGTGATCGTGGGTTGCTCGAGGAACTCCCGGCCCATGGTCGGCAACAAATCGTTATGGGTCAGTTCCGCCAGACCGGCGTAGGGCACGAAGAGGTAACCCAGGATGGTCAGCACACCGGCAGCAGCAAACACCCAGAACAGGATGATCGCCAGTTTCGGGCTGTGCAGTTCGCGGTCCGCTTCCTCGGGGATGAGGTAGTAGGCCGCGCCCATGAAGCCGAACAACAGCCAGACGATGAGCAGGTTGGTGTGAACCATGCGTGCCACGTTGAACGGCAGCAGCGGAAACAGAAAGTCACCGACGACGTACTGCAGGCCCATGATCAGACCGAACAGGATCTGCCCGACGAACAGAATCAGGGCAAACACGAAGTAGGGTTTGGCAACGGCCTGCGATTGGAACTTGAGATGCGGATTCATGATGCTCATCTCTCAGCCCTCCTTGTTTGGCGGCCAGTTATTGGTATCGATCTTCGATGTCCACTTGAGGAATTCGGCCATATCGTCGACTTCCTGCTCGCTCAGGTTGAACTGAGGCATCGATCTGCGTCCGGGCACACCCAGCGGCTGAGCCTTCATCCAGGCCTGCAGGAATGGCTTGAAAGCCGCATCCTCGCCGCGCCGAACGAAGACGTTGCCCAGCTCCGGTGCAAAGTAGGCTCCCTCACCGAGCAGGCTGTGGCAGCCGATGCAGTTGTTGTTTTCCCAGACCTGTTTGCCTCGCACCACCGCGTCGGTCAGTTCCGATTCGTTGGATCGCTCTGGAAAGGTCTGTTCTGTGTGATAGGTCAGGCCCAAGAATACCAGGAGGAAAAACACGCTTCCCCCGAAGTAGATGTTTCTGGCCATTCCCTTGGTAAAGGTGTCGGACATGGTCGCCTCCTCATGTTGGCGTGGCCAGTTTAAGAAGGGAGCTATCGAAACCTGCTTGATGGCAATCAAGAAAAACCTGAACGCGGTACTGGGTCTTTCGCAGACCCCTGTTCCCTGACAAGGGCCTGGCGCTGAGCCGCGATCTATGTGGGGTTATCGATGCCTTGGCAACGGGGCCGGCGGCGGAACCAGAGCCAGATAGCGGTGCGGCACGATGAGCGACTGCGCGTGCCTGTGTTGGCGGGCTGAAGCGGAGCGCCGCTCGGCCCGCCCTCTGCCGCGTCTTTCGATAATGGATAGGAAGCGGGGCCAGTTGAGAAGCCTATGGCGCAGGCGCCAGGAAGCGCCCCGGGCGCGCGCGGGTCAGCTGCAGCAAAAGCGATCGCCAGCAAGCTGGCTCCTACGACGTGCGATACGGTGCGCGCGTCTGGTCGAGCGCGAAGGGACGCCAAGGCGGTACCCTCGAATCCGCTGCGGAGTCGCAAAAGCGATCGCCAGCAAGCTGGCTCCTACGAAGAACGGAGCAAGGCCGCGCAAGGCTCGTCCACGGTTTCAGCCGCAACTGCGCGTAAGCAAAGCCCGCCAGCCTGGTGACTGATTGTATGAGCACCGATGTCCTATGGAGCCAGCTTGCTGGCGATCGAAGCGCTACCCATACCCTTATCGCGAAGGGCATCCCACCGCGAAAACTTCCGATCAAAGGACGACGCGGGCCGGCTTTCACCAAGTTCGTCGGCGCACCGCTCTTCTGTGTAGGAGCCAGCTTGCTGGCGATCGAGGCTGATGATCGAGGTTCGTCACCTACACCATCATCGCGAACAGGATCCCGCACGCCATCGCCAGGGGCCAGCCGAACAACAGCAGGCGCCACATGACCGGCGCATGGCGCAGCTCCATGAAGCCCTCGGTGATCACCCAGGCCTTGATCAGCGCGACGGCCAGCACGGCGCCGGCAAGCAGCAGCGTCGAACCGGCGTTGCCGAGCAGTACGGTGGCCGTAGACAGGACGGCCAGCGCCAGCCAACACCCGATCAGCACCTTTGAAGCGGACATCACGGCCTCCTCAGTTGATGACGTAGACCAGCGGGAACAGCAGCACCCAGACCATATCGACCATGTGCCAATAGAGCACCCCGGATTCCAGCCCCGCGCAGTCCGCCGCTGTGTAGAGGCCGCGCTGGCAACGCATGGCCATCCAGCCGAGGATCACCATCCCCAACAGCACATGGAGAAAATGAAAGCCGGTAAGAATCCAGTACAGGGTGAAGAAGGTGTTGTGCTCGAGCCCCAGCCCCATCGATGACAGATGGCCGTACTCGTTGAGCTTGAGCACGACGTAAATGCAGGAGGTCGCCAACGCAGCGACCAGCAACAGCGCCCCTCGCCCAGGCCGTGCTGCGCGCACCTGCTCCACGGCCAGCGCCGCGAACAGGCCGGACGTCAGCAGGCTGAGGGTCAGTGCAAGCCCCATGGAACTGTCCAGCGCTGCGCGGCTCCGGCTGAACAGCGCTGGGTTAAGCAACTGGGTCACGGCGAAGGCCAGGATCAGGATGGCGAAGACGGTCAACTCGGCGAGGATAAAGAACCACATCGCCAGATCACCCGGCAGGCGCCGGGAGAGGCTGGTGCGGTCAACCGAAATGGACATCGACCACATCCATCAGCGCCGCGACGGTTTGCGGATCGTCAGACAGCGGCTCGGCCAGGCAAGCCAGGCAGGCCTCGCGCGGGCTCATGCCGGAGCGCATCATCCGCGCAGTGAAAATCAGCAGGCGGGTCGAGGCGACTTCTTCCAGGTCATGCTGTTCGAGTCGGCGCAGTGCCTGCCCGAGCTTGACCACCTGCGCCGCCAGTTCGGCGTCTACCTGCGCCTCGTTGGCAACGATGCGCTGCTCCTCGGCCGCCGGCGGGTAGTCGAAACGCATGGCGACGAAGCGCTGCCGGGTGCTCGGCTTCATCCCCTTGAGCAGGTTCTGGTAACCCGGGTTGTAGCTCACCACCAGCATGAAGCCCGGTGGTGCTTTCAAGGCTTCACCGGTGCGCTCGATGAACAGCTCGCGGCGATCGTCCGCCAGCGGGTGCAGCACCACGGCGGTGTCCTGCCGGGCTTCGACCACTTCGTCCAGGTAGCAGAGGCCACCTTCTCGCACGGCGCGGGTCAGCGGGCCGTCCTGCCACCAGGTGCCCTGGGCACCGATCAGATGACGGCCAACCAGGTCCGCGGCGGAAAGGTCGTCATGGCAGGCCACGGTGTACAGCGGCAGGTTCAGCCGGTGCGCCATGTGCTGCACGAAGCGGGTCTTGCCGCAGCCGGTCGGGCCCTTGATCAGCACCGGCATGCCATGCTTCCAGGCCTGCTCGAAGAGCACCTCTTCGTTGCCCAGCGACTGGTAGAACGGGGCATCGC
This sequence comes from Stutzerimonas stutzeri, assembly GCF_024448935.1. Taxonomy (GTDB): domain Bacteria; phylum Pseudomonadota; class Gammaproteobacteria; order Pseudomonadales; family Pseudomonadaceae; genus Stutzerimonas; species Stutzerimonas stutzeri_AO. Next base: position 14,076 of record NZ_JAMOIE010000073.1, on the reverse strand, counting down.
TCATGCCGACAAGGTTCTCGGGCGCGTTCATTGGCAATACCTCACTGCAGCGGTTGGATTTGACTGGCACCACGCTAATGGTCGCCCCACCGCGCCTCAAGCCGTCCGCCAACGAAGCTTGATTACGATCAAGCCCGACTCGAAATGCACCGATGCGCGGGCGTAACCACCGGCGTTTGACGTGCGCTTTTCCCTTTTCCCGCCTGATCTATCCGCCCCGCGACACGACGTCACGCCTGGGGCATGACGGATCGACTCTTGATTGCCATCAAGCGCTTTCGCACAGAGCCCGCCATAGGATGCAAACCGCAGACAGCAAACCCGGGAACTGCCACATCGCCGTCACTAGCAGGAACCGCAAAAAGCGGTCAGAGGAGATCACTATGAGCAAACCCATACTGGCGGGCGTCATCGCCGGCTTTTCACTGCTCGGCCTGGCAGTTGCCCAGGCCGCGATGAATCCAGAAAACGCCGATGCCGCCTATAAGGGCCAAGCCTCCGCTATCGATCCGGCCAGCGCCCAGGTGGTCCATTCGCCCGGTGCACCCGACCTGAACGCCGCCGAATTCGAGCAGGCCAAAGAGATCTATTTCCAGCGCTGCGCCGGCTGCCACGGTGTGCTGCGCAAGGGTGCAACCGGCAAGGCACTGACGCCGGACATTACCCAGGAACGTGGACAGGCCTATCTCGAGGCGCTGATCACTTACGGCTCGCCCGCCGGCATGCCCAACTGGGGCACCTCCAACGCGCTGAGCAAAGACGAAATCACGCTGATGGCCAAGTACATCCAGCACACCCCGCCAACCCCGCCCGAGTGGGGGATGGCCGAGATGAAGAACTCCTGGAAGGTGCTGGTCAAGCCGGAAGACCGACCAAAGAAGCAAATGAACACGCTGGATCTGCCCAACCTGTTCTCCGTCACCCTGCGTGACGACGGCAAGATCGCGCTGATCGATGGCAAGAGCAAAGAAATCATCAAGACCATCGACACCGGCTACGCCGTGCACATTTCGCGCATGTCCGCCTCCGGCCGTTATCTGTTCGTGATCGGCCGCGACGCCCGGATCGACATGGTCGACCTCTGGGCCAAGGAGCCGGCCAAGGTCGCCGAGATCAAGGTGGGCGTCGAAGCCCGCTCGGTGGAAACGTCGAAGTACAAGGGCTACGAGGACAAGTACGTGATTGCTGGCGACTACTGGCCGCCGCAATACACCATCATGGATGGCGAAACCCTCGAGCCGCTGCAGATCGTCTCGACTCGGGGCATGACCGTGGGCACCCAGGAATACCATCCGGAGCCACGTGTGGCGGCGATCATCGCCTCCCACGAGCACCCGGAGTTCATCGTCAACGTCAAGGAAACCGGCAAGGTGCTGCTGGTCAACTACGAGGACATCGACAACCTGACCACCACCATGATCGGCACCGCGCCGTTCCTGCATGACGGCGGCTGGGACGTCAGCCATCGCTACTTCATGACAGCGGCGAACAACTCGAACAAGGTGGCGGTGATCGATTCGAAAGAGCGCAAGATGGCTGCGTTGGTCGATGTGGGCAAAATCCCGCATCCGGGTCGCGGCGCCAACTTCGTGCATCCGAAGTTCGGTCCGGTCTGGGCGACCAGCCACCTGGGTGATGAAACCATCTCGCTGATCGGCACCGATCCGGACAAGCATCCCGACCAGGCCTGGAAAGTGGTCGAGACGCTCAAGGGCCAGGGCGGCGGCTCGCTGTTCATCAAGACCCATCCGAAGTCCAACCACATCTACCTGGACACCACCTTCAACCCGGACGCCAAGATCAGCCAATCGGCCGCGGTGTTCAACATCGACGATCTGGACGCAGGCTTTACCGTGTTGCCAATCGCCGAATGGGCCGGCGTGACAGACGGTGCCAAGCGCGTCGTGCAACCGGAGTACAACGAAGCGGGCGACGAGGTCTGGTTCTCCGTCTGGAGTGGCCAGGACGAGCAATCGGCTATCGTCGTGGTCGATGACAAGACGTTAAAGCTGAAAAAGGTGATCAAAGACAAAAGGTTGATTACCCCAACCGGTAAATTTAACGTCCATAACACTCAGCACGACGTGTACTGAGTAAAACCGGGGGGGACGCCAAGATCCCCCCCTAGCCTTGAGGAAGTAATTCATGAAAAAAGTTCTCATCCCACTGCTCGCCCTCGGCGGCGCGATGGTCCTGCAGCCCGCCGTGGCTCAGGACGCTGAAGCGCTGTTCAAGAGCAAGCCTTGCGCGGCCTGCCACAGCATCGACGCCAAGCTGGTGGGCCCGGCATTCAAGGAAGTCGCCGCCAAGTACGCCGGCCAGGACGGCGCAGCAGACCTGCTCGCCGGTCACATCAAGAACGGCAGCCAGGGTGTCTGGGGTCCGATCCCGATGCCGCCAAACCCTGTCACCGAGGAAGAAGCCAAAATCCTCGCCGAGTGGGTTCTTAGCCAGAAGTAATAGCGGAGGACATCATGTTTCAGTCCCGCCATGCGGTATTCGGTTGGGGGCTCAGCCTGGTGTCCCTCCTCCCCTTTTCCGCTGCCCTGGCCGACAGCCCTACAGCTGAACGCCAGGCCCAGCTCGAACACCTGCTGGTGCAGGACTGCGGGTCCTGCCACGGCCTGCGCATGACCGGCGGTCTAGGCCCAGCCCTGACACTGGACGCGATTGCCGACAAATCCCGCGACAGCCTGATCGTCACCGTCACCCACGGACGGCCCGGTACTGCCATGCCCGGCTGGAATGCCCTGCTCAGCGACCAGGACATCGCCTGGCTGGTCGATTTACTCCTCGAAGGATACCCAACGCCATGATTCGTCCGTCTTTGCTGCTCGCCATTGCCAGCCTGTTGCTCGGTGCCTGCGCCGAGCAACCGCTCCGCGGCACCGGCGATCTGGGCGTGGTGATCGAGCGCGCCACCGGTGCCCTGCAGATCATCGAAACCAGCGGCCAGACACGGCTCGCCCGCATCGAGGGGCTGGGTGACCTGTCCCACGCCTCGGTGGTGTTTTCCCGCGATCAGCGCTTCGCCTATGTGTTCGGTCGTGACGGCGGCCTGACCAAGGTCGACCTGCTGCGCCAGCGCATCGACAAGCGCGTGATCCAGGGCGGCAACAGCATCGGCGGCGCCATCAGCCAGGACGGCAAGCTGATCGCCGTCGGCAACTACGAGCCCGGCGGCGTCAAGGTCTTCGCCGCCGACACGTTGGAGCTGGTGGCCGACATTCCCGCCACGCCGCTGGCCGATGGCAGCCGCAACTCGCGCGTGGTTGGCGTCATCGACGCGCCCGGACAGCGCTTCATCTACAGCCTGTTCGACACCCATGAAACCTGGCTGCTGGACTTCAGCCAGGGCAACACTGCGCAAATCACCCGCTTCGAGAACGTCGGCAAGCAACCCTATGACGCCCTGCTGACCCCAGAGGGTCGTTACTACATCGCCGGCCTGTTCGGCGAGGACGGCATGGCCAAGATCGACCTCTGGCACACCGTCCGCGGTGTCGAGCGGATCATCGACGGCTACGGCCGTGGCGAGGCAGCGCTGCCGGTCTACAAGATGCCCCACCTCGAGGGCTGGACGGTCGCCGGCAACCAGACCTTCGTCCCGGCCATCGGTCATCACCAGGTGCTGGTGATGGATTCACAGAGCTGGAAGCAGACCGACGCCATCGATGTCGCCGGCCAGCCGGTGTTCGTCATGGCGCGCCCGGACGCCCGGCAGATCTGGGTCAACTTCGCCCACCCGGACAACGGCAAGGTGCAGGTGATCGACAGCGAGACCCACGAAATCATCGCCCAGCTGGAGCCAGGACCGGCCGTGCTGCACATGGAATTCACCGCCCGTGGCGACCAGCTCTGGCTGTCGGTACGTGACGGCAACGAGGTGCAGGTCTGGGACCCCTACACGCTGAAGCTCCTCAAGCGCCTGCCCGCCGACAGCCCGAGCGGTATTTTCTTCAGCAGCCGCGCACACGAAACGGGGTTGTGACATGCAGATCGACCCCCTCAGCCGCCGCCTGATCGACCGCTTTCAACACGGCATGCCACTGTGCGCCGAACCCTATCGCGCCATGGCCGATGCCCTCGACTGCAGCGAAGACGAGGTACTGGCCTGCCTCGAACACCTGGAAAGCAGCGGCGGCCTGTCGCGCATCGGCCCGGTGTTCGAACACAGCCGCGCCGGCGCCAGCACCCTGGTCGCCCTCGCCGTACCCGAAGCGCAGCTGGAACAGGTCGCCGAACGGATCAACCGTTACCCCGAGGTCAACCACAACTACCTGCGCGAGCATCATTACAACCTCTGGTTCGTGCTCACCGGGCCGAACCGCGCCCGCATCGATGCGCTGCTGCGACAGATCGAAGCCGAGACCGGCCTGGTCCCGCTGGACCTGCCGATGCAGGCGGCCTACCGCATCGACCTCGGCTTTCCCATCGGAGACGCGCCATGACATCCCTCCTGAACGACCTCCAGGCATTGCAGTTGCGGCGCCTGCTCGAAACCGGCCTGCCGCTGGCCGCACGTCCCTATCAGCTGCTGGCCGAGCGCGTGGGTGCCAGCGAAGAGGCGGTGCTGGACCAGGTCCGGCGCTGGAGTGATAGCGGCTTGTTTCGGCGCATGGGGTTGGTCATCAAACATCGTGCGCTGGGCTTTCGCGCCAATGCCATGCTGGTGATGGATATCCCGGATGCGTGCGTCGACGCGGTCGGCCGCAAACTCGGCCAAGCGGCGGGTGTGAACCTCTGCTACCAACGGCCGAGGCGCTTACCGGACTGGCCGTACAACCTGTTCTGCATGGTTCACGGTCGTGAGCGCGAGCAGGTCTGCCGACTGATCGAACAGATGCTCGCCGGGAACGGGCTGCATGACGTTCCGCACCAGCTGCTGTTCAGCACCCGCGCGTTCAAGCAGTGCGGCGGGCGTTATGCACCGCCCGCGAGCCAGGTGGCCGCCCATGGATGACCTTGACCGGCGCCTGATCAATCGCCTGCAACTCGGCGTGCCGCTGGTCCGCCATCCCTGGCAGGCGCTGGCCGAGGAACTGGATGCCGACGCCACGCAGCTGCGCGAAGGCGTTCAGGCGCTGCTCGACGATGGCACCCTGACCCGCTTCGGCCCCATGTTCGACATCGAGCGCCTCGGCGGCGCCTTTACCCTTGCCGCACTCTCGGTACCCGAAGCGCGCTTCGACCGCGTCGCCGAGCAACTGGCGGCCATGCCCGAGGTGGCGCACAACTACCGCCGCGAACACGCCTGGAACATGTGGTTTGTGCTCGGCTGCGCGACACCCGAAGGCATCGCCCAGACGATCGCCCGCATCGAAGCCGAGACCGGCCTGCCGGTGCTCAACCTGCCCAAGGAGGAGACCTACCATGTCGGCCTGCACTTCCCGCTCTGACCCGTCAGACGCACCCGGATCGATGGAACTGGCGAAACGCCTGGTCGAACTCACCGAAGCGGGCCTGCCACTGGTGGCTGATCCCTGGGCCTGGCTGGCTGAACGGCTGGGAACCAGCCTCGAGGTCACCCTCGAACTGCTGCAACGGCTGCAGACAGAGGGCGCCATCCGCCGCATCGCCGCCGTGCCCAACCATTACCGCCTGGGCTATCGACACAACGGCATGACCGTCTGGGACGTGGACGACGCAGAGATCGCCCGCCTCGGTCCGTTGATCGGTTCGCAGGCCTTCGTCAGCCATTGCTACCGGCGCCCGCGCCAGCCGGGCTGGCACTACAACCTGTTCGCCATGGTCCATGGCCGCAGCGCCGAGGAAATCGAGGCCTACCGTGCCGAGATTCGCCAGCTGCTCGGCAGCGCCTGCCGGGCCGGGGAAATGCTGGTCAGCAGTCGCATCCTGAAAAAGACCGGGCTGCGTGTGAGCAGTCGTCGCTAGGCCGTTGCCATGCTCTCTCAAGGGCGGGCTTCAGCCCACCTTCACCATGTGCTGTGCTGGTGGGCTGAAGCCCCCCCTACGAACCGTTCGCCATGGTGCATGGCCGCAGCGCCGAAGAAGTCAATGGCTATCGCGTGCAGACCCGCGCATTGCTCGGCAACCGCCGCTAGCGCCGCCGCACAAACCCGTAGCGTGGGCTTCAGCCCACCAGCACCTTTTAGGTAGAACCAATGGGGGGCCGAAGCGCAACGCCGCCCGGCCCACCCTGCCCCGCTTGCGTGCGTCCCCTCCCGTGACCATGGCTTTTATTGTTTCCAGTCAAGGATCGGTCCGTGTCGCTCGGGGATGCTGCATCTATCGAACCGCGCAACCAAGCGTGATGCGGCAGGAGAAACGCGCATGTTGAGAATCAGCCATTACCTGCGTGCCCTCGCCCGGCCTGCCATGCCGGTACTGGGCGCCCGCAGCCCCGGTGCAAGCCGGCCGCCCGTGGTGATCTGGAACCTGCTGCGGCGCTGCAACCTGACCTGCAAGCATTGCTACGCGACGTCAGCGGACAGCGTGTTTCGCGACGAGCTGGATACCGCCGAAGCGTTCAGGGTCATCGATGACCTGCACGAAGCGGGCGTACGCGTGCTGATTCTCTCCGGCGGCGAACCGCTGCTGCGCGACGACATTTTCGAGCTGTCCGAATACGCCCGCGAGAAAGGCTTCTTCGTTGCCCTGTCCACCAACGGCACGCTGATCGATGAGCGCAACATCGACCAGATCGCTGCCGCCAGGTACGACTACGTCGGCATCAGCATCGACGGGCTGGAAGCGGTCCATGACGACTGGCGCCAGCTCAAGGGCAGCTTCGCCGCCTCGATGCACGCCATCGACCTGTGCCGCCAACGTGGCATTCGTGTCGGCCTGCGCACCACCCTGACCCAGAACAACTACCACCAGCTGCCCGACCTGCTGGCGCTGATGCGCGAGCACGACGTGCAGAAGTTCTACCTCTCGCACCTCAACTACAGCGGCCGCGGCAAGCGCAGCCGCAAGGCCGACGCCCATCACCAGATGACCCGCGACGCCATGTACCAGCTGTTCGAGCAAGCCTGGGACGACGTGCAGAACGGCCGCGAAACCGATTTCGTCAGTGGCAACAACGATGCCGACGCCATCCTGCTGCTGCAGTGGGTGGCAACCCATCTGCCACCGCACCGCGATCGTCTGGAGCAGATGTTGCGCGCCTGGGGCGGCAATGCGTCGGGTGGCGGCATCGCCAATATCGACAACATCGGCGACGTGCACCCGGATACCTACTGGTGGCAGCACACCGTCGGCAATGTGCGGCGGCAGTCGTTCCGTGAACTCTGGCTGGACAATCCCGAGCCGCTGCTCACCGAGCTGCGCCAGCACCCCCGCGCCGTGACCGGACGCTGCGCCGAGTGCCGCTGGCTATCGATCTGCAACGGCAACACCCGCACCCGCGCCTGGGCTGCAGGCAACCTCTGGGGCGAAGACCCCGGCTGCTACCTCAGTGACCAGGAGATCGGTCTGCCACAACCGCAGTGCATTCCCAGCATCGCCCTTTGACGAAGAGCGGCCCCAAGGCCGCCCCGTACATACCGCCAGCCCGATGAGATTCTCAGGAGTTCGCATGGATCAGCCAACCACTCTCCCCGCTTCACTTGGCGCGACCCTGGCCCCGGGCGAAGTCGCGCTCGTCGGCGCCGGCCCCGGCGACCCGGGCCTGCTCACCCTGCGTGCCTGGAGTCTGCTCCAGCAAGCCGATGCAGTGGTCTACGACCGCCTCGTCAGTGACGATCTGATGAAGCTGATACCTGAGCGCTGCGCACGTCACTACGTCGGCAAGACCAGTGGCTACCACAGCCTGCCGCAGCCGCAGATCAATCAGCTGCTGGTGGATCTGGCGCAGCAGAACCTCCGCGTGGTGCGCCTCAAGGGCGGCGACCCCTTTATCTTCGGCCGCGGCGCGGAAGAACTCGAATACCTGCTCGCCCATGGCATCAACGGTCAGGTGGTGCCAGGCATTACCGCCGCAGCGGGTTGCAGCGCCTATGCCGGGATTCCGCTGACTCACCGCGACCTGGCGCACTCCTGTCAGTTCATCACCGGTCACCTGCAGGAAGACGGCGCTCTACAGCTGCCCTGGAGTAGCCTGGTCGAGGGCAAGCAGACCCTGGTGTTCTACATGGGCCTGGCCAGCCTTGGCGAGATCTCGCGCAACCTGATTGCCGCCGGCCTGCCGGTCGACACCCCCGCCGCGTTGATCGGCAACGGTACCCGCGCCGATCAGCGGGTGGTGCGCTGCACCCTGAAACAGCTGCCCTCGATGGCGCAGGCACAACAACTGAAACCTCCTACCTTGACCGTGATAGGGCAAGTGGTCGGCCTGTTCGCCAATCAATCACTGGCGTTTCCGGCGCGCCTATGTGCCGCGCACAGCTCACAAGAAGCGGTTCTGGAGGCGCTATGCGACTGATCCCCTTCGCCCTGCTCATGCTCTGCGGGGCCATTCAGGCCGCCCCGGAGGCCGTGTCGCTGGAGCAGGCCGGCGTGCTCTATGAGCAACACTGCCAGAGCTGCCACGGTGCCAATCGTCTAGGCGGGGCCGGGCCCGCATTGCTACCCGAAAGCCTTAGCCGAATCAAACCAGATGAGGCGCGCGCGGTGATTCACAACGGCCGTCCGGCCAGCCAGATGGCCGCCTTCGGTGATCGCCTGAACCCTGCGCAAATCGATGCGCTGGTCAGCTACCTCTACCAACCGGCCGCCACCCCACCGACCTGGAGCGATGCCGACATCCGCGCCAGCCAGCGCATCCTCACCGACGTCGACACGCTGCCGAACACACCGCAGCACAGCGCCGATCCGCTCAACCTGTTCGTCGTGGTCGAGGCCGGCAACCATCACGTGCGCATACTGGACGGCGATCGCTTCGAGGAGCTGGCCAACTTCCAGTCACACTTCGCCCTGCACGGCGGGCCGAAGTTCTCGCCGGATGGCCGTTTCGTCTACTTCGCCTCGCGGGACGGCTGGATCAGTCTTTACGACCTGCACAACCTGACCATGATCGCCGAGGTACGGGCCGGGCTGAACACCCGCAACCTGGCGGTCAGCAACGACGGGCGCTGGGTGCTGGTGGGCAACTACCTGCCGGGCAACCTGGTCTTGCTGGACGCACGCGATCTGTCACTGGTCAAACACATCCCGACCCTGGGCGCGGACGGCACCCAATCGCGGGTCAGCGCCGTTTACACCGCACCGCCGCGTGACAGCTTCGTGGTGGCGCTGAAAGACGTCAAAGAAGCCTGGGAAATTTCCTACGCCGGCGAGCCGGATTTCCAGCCACGGCGCATCGTGGCGGCCGACTTCCTTGACGACTTCTCGTTCACGCCGGATTACCGCTATCTGCTGGCCACCTCGCGCAAGGCACTCGGCGGGCAGGTCATCGATCTCGATACCGGCAAGGCGGTCACCGACATTCCGTTGCCGGGCATGCCGCACCTGGGCTCGGGCATCTACTGGAAACGCGGCGGCAACTGGGTATTCGCCACGCCCAACGTAAGCAAGGGGCTGATTTCGGTGCTCGATCTGCAGAGCTGGGAACTGATCAAGGAAATCCCCACCGAGGGGCCGGGGTTCTTCATGCGCAGCCACCTCAACTCACCCTACGCCTGGACCGACGTGTTCTTCGGCCCCAACAACGATGCGGTGCACCTGATCGACAAGCAGACCCTGGAGGTCGCCCATACGCTAAGGCCGATGCCCGGGAAGAATGCGGCACATGTCGAGTTCACCAACGACGGTCGCTACGCGCTGCTTAGCGTCTGGGACACCGATGGCGCACTGATCATCTATGACGCCAGGACATTGAAGGAGATCAAGCGCATTCCGATGAACAAGCCGTCCGGCAAGTACAACGTCGGCAACAAGATCGAGTTTGCCGAAGGCACCTCGCACTGAGCAACCGGCAACCAGCGCTTTCCTTCAGCCTCGGCGCCGCTGGCGCTGCAGTATCTGCGGCAGCACGGCGGTCGCGGGGCTACTTCCGCACGCGCGTGGTCCAACGCTACCTTGACGAAGGCGTGCTCAAGCGGGTCGAGCAGGCGCCCGCGTTCAGCTATCCGGTCTCTCGGCTGTACCCGCATGCCGCCGCGTCGCCGGCGCTGCAGCGTGCCGTTGCGCTGCTGCGAGAAGCTGCCGAAAAGGAATACGACTGGTCGCGCTGGAACTACGAAATCCAGCCGGGCAAATCCAGACAAAACGCCAGGACAACGACGGCTCAGCTGCTCAGCCGCTTCATCCAGTTCTGGTAAAGCCCGGCGACCAGGTCGCTCTGGGTGATCATGCCGACCAGGCGCTGCTCGGCGTCGACCACCGGCAGGCACGACATGCCGCGGTCGGCCAGCAGATGGACCAGGTCGGCGAGCTGCGCATCTTCATGCACCGAAACCACCGGCGCGCTCATGATCCGCTCCACTCGCACCTCGCGACCGAACGTCAGCCGCCGCAGGTTGAGCCATGACGGGCTGGGCTCGACGTGCTGCAGCAGATCGGTCAGGGTGAGAATGCCCACCAGCTTGCCGCTGCCCGGCTCGAGCACGGCCAGCGAATGCAGACGGTGCCGACGCACGATGTCCCAGGCCTGACGCATCCGCGCCGCGGGATCGACCCAGTGCAACTCGCGGCACATGATGTCGGCAGCGGTGACGGTACCCATGCTGCGGCGAATGGCATGAGTCTCGGTGCGTTTGATCAGGTCCACCAGGTCGTCGCGGGTGATGTCGACGTACTCACCGAAATCCTCCAGTGCACGGTCCACGTCATCGCTGGTGAAGCTCATCCGCGCCTCCCCCAGCGGGACACTGCCAGTCTGCTCAGCGCCACTGGCCGCGCGCGGTTTGGGATAGGGATGGCGCGTGAGGTTGTTGTAGACCAACGCAGCGGCAATCAGCAGCAGCGAGTTGAAGGCCACCGGGATCAGCAGGCCATAACCCAACTCGCTGATCCCCGGCCCGCCGATGGCGGCGACCATCGCCAGCGCACAGCTTGGCGGATGCATGCAGCGCAGCAGGAACAGACAGGCAATGGCCAGGCACACGGCCAGCACCGCCGCTGCCACCGTGGGCAAGGCACTGGCGCCCAGCGCGATGCCAATGGTCGCCGCAATGAGGTTGCCACCGAGCACTGACCAGGGTTGGGCGAAGGGACTCGACGATGCACTGAAGAGGATCACCGCCGAGGCCCCGGCTGGCGCGACGATATGCAGCGTGACCGGGCCGCCGAACAGCCAAAGACCGATGGAAACCATTGGCAGCACCACCAGACCCACCCCGATCACCGCGCGCAGCCATTCCTTCGGCCCCACGCTCAATGGCACCGGAAAGAAGGATCGCAGCCAGTCGTTGAAAGGGTCTTGCATGGGCTCGGCTTGGAAGAGGTACAGCACTCAGGCACTGCGATTATGCCACAGGTTCCGGCCGTGCCTCCCGCGGGCTGCGGTGCAGGGCGCCAGCGCCACAGGCAAGGGGCTGGCACCCAGCGCAATACCGATGGCAGCGGCCAACAGGTCAGCGGGACGCGCCGACAAAGGCATGGGCGCAAAGGATTCTGCTCGGCCTGCGTGCGGTTTTCGCTCTGCTGGCCGCTGAGCTATTCGAACGAGTCGCCCAGATGCTCGACCGAATGGCTGAAGCGGACCAGATTGCCGGCAACGCCACGCTGCCACGGTAATGATGCAGCTGAGGTTGCCCGTCGCGGGTTCAGTGAAGCGTGTAACCATTGTCGACCACCCAATCCTGGCCGTAGATGCCACGCGCGCCCTGCGAGAGCTGGAACAGGATGACATCGGCCACCGCAGCAGATTCGAGGAAATGTCCCGGTAGCAGGCGCAGGGTGATGCCTTCGGCCACTTGCTCGAGTTGCGCATCGGGCAGCCCCAGCGTGCCCCAGATCGCGGTGGCCGTCGGCCCCGGGGAAACCACATTGATGCGCACGTTCAGCGGAGCGAACTCCACCGCCAGCGTGCGGGCATGTGCGACCAGTGCGGCTTTGCTGGCGATATAGGCAGCCAGCCCGGGGAAGCTACTGTGGGTCAGGAAGGTGCCGACGAACACCACCGATGCGGGTTTGGCCAATTCGGCACGCAACGCGCCCAGGGTGCTCAGCGCGCCGGCTCCGTTGACCGCCCATTGGCGCTCGAAACAAGCCACGTCGAGGCTGTCGCCCAACTCGGCGATGCCCGCGTTCGGCACCAGATAGTCCACCGGACCCAGCTCGGCAGCCCGACGCGCCAGCAGCTGTAGATCATCCGCCGAGGTCACGTCGCCCTCGACCCAGTGCAGGTGCTCAGGATAGGTTTCCATCAGCTGCGCCAAGCCGCCCGGGCTGCGCGACATGGCCAATACTCGCGCGCCGCGCTGCAGCAGTGCGGTGCACAGCGCCAAGCCGATACCCGAACTGGCACCGGTGACCACAGCCAGGCGTTCATTGAATTCATTTTTCATCATCATCTCCGATGCCGGCAATCGCCGGGCCGCAGGCTGCCCGTCCCGGAATGGGCAGGCAGCATTTCTTTAGGGGGTGGCGGGATAAGAGGTTTGTTCAGCGTCTAGCCTGGGTGGCCATCGACCCTCGCGGTGAGCAGCATCGGTGCATAGCGCCAGGCATACAGGGCGAACGCCAGCGTCCAGCAGATCGCCGCGAGCCACAGGCCAGGCAGTGGCCATTCGGTCACCAGAAACACCCGCGAGGCGGCACCGAGGTTGAACAATACGAAGGCGCTGACGATGCCAGAGGGCAGCTGCAACGGCCGGCCGGTATGCCCGAGCGTGACGCGAGCAATCATCGCCAGGATCAAGCCGCTCATGGAACCGACCGACAGCGCGTGCAGCGACGAGCTGGAGCTGCCCAGCAGACCGAAATTCCACAGCGCCAACCCGGTTGCGGCGATCACCAGCCAGAGCATGGCCAGGTGCAGCGACCACAACAACGGCACGCGCCAGATGCCGCTGTCATACCAGCGCACCAGCCGCAGCAGGTGCCCGGCGCCAATGGCGAGAAACAGCACGCCGAGCCCGAGATTTTGCTGCAGGGCAACGCCGGCGGCATAGAGCGCCGCGATCAGACCGGTCCCCACCAGCAGCGCCACGTCCAGCCAGAGCCATGGCTTGACCGCTTCGGTGCGGCCGAGACCACGCTGGGTGAAGAAGGGAATCACGCGGCCGCCGATGATGGCCATCAGCGCCGCCACCAGCCATAGCCCGGCGAGCACGCCCTGGCGCTGCAAACCGTCATCGCCCAGCGCGATGCCACAGAGCACCAGCACATCGGCCGCCGTCATCAGGCCGAGCACGGCGATGATCGGGTAGTTGCGCTTCTGCCTGGCCACCCAGAGCATGCGCGCCATCAGCCCGGTTACACCCAGCAGGAACAGCAGATCGAGCGGAATCAGCAGCGCCAACGGCAGCCCGAACAACCAGCCGAGACGCGCCAGCAGCCAGACCACCGCCAGCGCCATCAGCCTGCTGCCCGATACGCCAGGCTGACCGGTCCAGGTCTGCCCTGCCGTCAGCAGAAAGCCGGCGACGATAGCCATGGCGAAACCGAACAGCATTTCGTGGCGGTGCCAGGCGAGCCAGCCACCGGTGGGCTGGAAGCCCGGCCAGAGCCCGGTCCAGGCAGCGACCCAGAGCGGAATTGCGAGCAGCGCGAAGAGGCTGCCGCCGAGAAAAAACGGGCGAAAGGCGAGCCGCCAGACGGGCGGGATACTCAAGGCTTTTCGCCGATCGATAACTTGCACAAAGGCCTCCTGAGCTTGCTCGTATCTGCCTGGAGGAGCAAAGCCCTGCCGGTCAGAACAGTGATCGCTCCGGAATCGCGGAGCCAGGCCTACTTTTTACAGGGTTGGGGGCTTTGGCAGACTTGATTGCAATCATCTTTTTTTTGGAGGGAGCCTGGCGGCGACCGCCGGCAGGTCTCTACGAGCTCAGTCCCAGCGCGTCGAACGCACCGCCCCAGCAGGAGCCAGCTTGCTGGCGATCCGGGCTCGCGCAGGTAACCGGCACCAGGCGGACGCCGAACGATGATCGCGAGCAAGCTCGCTCCTACGAAAAGCGGACCGATGTCGAGTCAGCTTCGTGAGCAGTGGGTTGAACGCACCGCCCCAGC
>NZ_JAMOIE010000072.1 GCF_024448935.1 Stutzerimonas stutzeri | reverse complement strand
GTCCTGCACACCCTGCGGGGAGATTAGCTGAACGGCAAGGGTGTCGCGGATGACTGCGAATCTGAAGCAAGCCGAAGGCAAAATTCTGGCTCGACGGGGTCGCCTAGCCGAACAGGAGCGGATAGAGGCGGCGTAGCGGGGTGAGGTAGCCATGATCGCCAAAGCCCGATACTTGCACGGAACGCTACGACGTAGATCCGACAGGCATAAGCAGGAAGGTCGCGCGAAATACCCTGGGCGATCCGCCCGCTTGCCATTGTGCTACCGATCGCTGAGAAGTGACGGGATGGATGAACAGACAGCCGAGGCCGCAGTAGTTGCTCGAAACCGGAGTGACGAAGGGCTGAACCTGCCATGAGCGGATACTCGGCTGTGATCGCTGTTAGGGTTTCGAATCTCTGTAGCTGACTAGCTTGTCCTCGCTCGACCCCGAATGACCGCTTGGGCGGGAGGTCGTTGTGACATTGTGATTAGCCATTCAGCACGCCCCCGTTAGTATCATCGCGCGACGAAAGCGATGCAGCATAGTCCAAGCTGTCTGATAGCTTCCAAGTCCCAGAATACGCTGCAAGCCCAAGGCGCTGACGCCATGTTTCTGATTGGTGATGTACCACGCAGCGGTCAACCATACCTTGAGTGGTGTTCTCGTTTTGTCAAAAATCGTTCCTGCGGTCACGCTGGCTTGGTGGCTGCATGCCTGACAAACCCGTCGGTTGCGACTGGTCTTCACAGGTGAACCAATCATCCCGCATTTTGGGCAAATGAACTGTTGTGGCCAGCGCAGTCGCTCCAGATAGTCGAGACAGGCGTCTTCGTTATGAAACCAATCCGTGAATTGGCTCCATGTCTGGGGATAGTCTTGCCCTGCAGCTGGAGGATCTCGATGCTCATTCATACGAGCATTTTGCCGCCCAAGGAGCTAAGTGGATAGCCCACATGCTCATACAGATAATTCTTGCCTGACGCGTTTTCGCTGCGCATGCTAGTCAGTATGGCAAACGACCCAGTGACGACGTGATGCGGCTGTTTCTCTGCGAAAAACCTTCTCAAGCCAAAGATATCGCCCAGGTGCTCGGCGCCACGCGGCGTGGCGATGGTTGCTGGCTTGGTGCTGGCGTCACCGTCACCTGGTGCATCGGCCATCTGCTGGAAACCGCGCCGCCGGACAGTTATGACGCGCGTTACAAGCGCTGGGTGCTGGCTGATCTGCCGATCGTGCCCGAGCGCTGGAAGATGCTGGTCAAGCCCAAGACCGCCAGCCAGTACAAGGCCGTGAAACGGCTGCTGGGCGAAGCCAGTGAACTGGTGATCGCCACCGACGCCGATCGCGAAGGCGAGATGATCGCTCGTGAGCTGGTCGAGCATTGCCGTTACCGAGGGCCGATCCAGCGGTTGTGGCTGTCGGCACTGGACGATGCCTCGATTCGCAAGGCGCTTGGCGGGCTGCGCGCGGGTGCCGAGACCTTCAACCTCTATCAGTCGGCGTTGGGGCGCTCCCGCGCCGATTGGCTGATCGGTATGAACATGAGCCGACTGTTCACCCTGCTCGGGCAACAGTCCGGCTACCAGGGTGTGCTGCCGGTGGGTCGAGTGCAGACGCCGACGCTGCGCCTGGTGGTCGACCGAGACCGCAGCATTGCGGACTTCGTGCCGCAGCCATTCTGGGCCATCGAGGTGCAGCTTTTGGGTGACGATCCGGTGCCCTTTACCGCGCAATGGCGCGCGCCGGAGGAGCACAGCGATGACCAGGGACGGTGTCTCGACCAGGCGCTGGCGCAGCGAGCGGCCGAGGCCATGCGCGCGGCTGGCTGCGCTCGGTTGCAACGGCTCAAGACCGAACGCCTGCGCGAAGCGGCGCCGTTGCCGTTCGATCTGGGCACCCTGCAGGAAATCTGCTCGAAGAAGCTCGGCCTGGGTGCTCAGGAAACGCTGGATATCGCCCAGGCGCTCTACGAAACCTACAAGCTCATCACCTATCCGCGCAGCGATTGCGGCTACCTGCCGTTGAGTCAGCACAGCGAAGCGCCGCACATTCTGGCCGCGTTGGCGCAGGCCGATCCATCCCTCGGCGAACTCGCGCCGCACCTCGAACCCCGACGCAAATCGCGCGCCTGGAACGACGCCAAGGTCGGCGCGCACCACGGCATCATCCCCACGGCGGCGGCTCGCGCCTTCGAACGGCTGATTGGCAAGCCGCGGGCGGTCTATACGTTGATCCGTGCCCGTTACCTGGCGCAGTTTCTGCCCGCGCATGAATACGATCGCACCCAGGCCGACCTCGACTGCGCCGGCCAGGCACTGCGGGCCGTCGGCAAGCAGATCGTCGAGCCGGGCTGGAAGCGCGCCTTGCCCGAGGCGCTGGCGGCCAATCGCGGGCGTGAGGCGCCAGGGCCGCAGACGCTGCCGTCGTTGCGTGAGGGGCAGACATGCCCGATCGGCGATCTCATATTCAAGGACCTCTGGACGCAGCCGCCCAAGCCGTTCACCGAAGGTGATCTGATCAAGGCGATGAAGAACGTCGCCAAGCTGGTGGACGATCCCAAGCTGAAACAGAAGCTCAAGGACACCACCGGTATCGGTACGGAGGCGACGCGCGCAGGGATCATTCAGGGCCTGCTCGATCGTGGCTATCTGACCAAACAGGGCAAGGCACTGGCGGCCACACCAGCGGCGTTCAGCCTGATCGATGCAGTGCCGCGCGCCATTGCCGACCCCGGCACCACGGCGATCTGGGAACAGGCACTGGACATGGTGCAAAGCGGCGAAATGAGCCTGGACGAATTCGTCAGCAAGCAATCGGCGTGGATGAGCAAGCAGGTCGAGCGCTGTAAGGGGGTTCGCCTGACCCTCAGCGGGCCCGTCGCGCCAGCCGGTCGCGGCGCACCCTGGAAAAAGCGCAAGGGTGCTGGCCGCAAAGCCGCACCCAGGACGCGCCGCGCTGCGACATCACCGAGCCCCGCATGACGGTCTGCTATCCGGCAAACCAGGTCTGCAAGAGGTAGCAGCATGGTCAGCGCCACGGCGATCAGCGTGCAGAGCGCGGCGGCCAGCAACAAGTGAACGTGGCTGGCGCTGAGTTTGGGGCAGGCGCGAGCGGAGCTGGCTGGCAGAGAGGAACATCAACACGACGCTTGCCGGGAAGCCCAGGTTCAAGTTGGCGGCGAGCCAGGTCGCCGGGATCGGATTGCCGATGACGGCACCTGCCACGCCGGCAACCTCCAGGTCAGGAACAACGTGGCGCGGATCACTGCCAGCGATGCCCAGTTGTCCTGTTCACCTTCGGTGGCATAGGCCTCGTCACCCAACATGTGGGCGAGGAGCGCGCGTAGCCCCAGGTTCGCGGCAGCCGTGAGGTCGATACATAGACGATTGGCAGGTAGCGACTGTTGATCGAAGCGCTGAGCAGCAACATGGTGATGAACCCGGCGCCGGAACTGGCCAACGGCGGCACGGCAAACTGACCGCTGCCGGTGAACCCCGGCAGGCCTACCAGGGCGTCGCGAAGGGGCGGTATGTGGTGGCTTCCATCTGTCGCTGTCCTTGATGGCTCGAAGGGTGCGCTCATCGCACCGGGCCGAACAGTTTAGACCGGGCGCTTCGTCGCTGTCTCGGCTGCGGCAGCCAGCAAGCGAGAGTCCGCCTGGTTGTCCATCGCCCCAGCAGGTGTGGCCGTTGGCGTTTGGAATGTGCGCGCCTTTTCGAGACGATTGAACATGCAACCTGAAGCCCTCGTGACCCTCCAGCAGCACCTCAGCCAAGCCTTGTCCCAGGTGCCGGGCGAAGCCCGCCGGCTCTTTCATGGGCGCGGGCGCTGCTGGGCTGGGCTCGAGCACGTCACGGTGGATTGGCTGCAGGGCGTGGTGCTGGCTTCACTGTTCCGGGAGCCGGCTGCCGATGAACTGGAGGCGCTGATCGGGATGCTGTCGGCGTTGACCGAGGCACAGCCTTGGCAATCGAGCGGGGCGCATACGCTGTTGGTGCAGCACCGCTACCTGCCCGACAGCCATATGCAGTCGCTGCTTGGAGAGTCGCCCGAGGAGTGGGTGGTCATCGAGGATGGCCTTCGCTACAAGCTCGACCTGGGCATCAAACAGAACAATGGGCTGTTTCTCGACATGCGCAACGGCCGGCGCTGGGTCCGCCAGCAGGCGGGCGGCAAGCGTGTACTCAACCTGTTCGCTTACACCTGCGGGTTCTCCGTGGCGGCTATCGCCGGCGGCGCCGAGCATGTGGTCAACCTGGACATGGCGCGTGCGGCGCTGAGCCGTGGCCGCGATAACCATCGGCTCAACGAGCATGACCTGAGTCGGGTCAGCTTTCTTGGCCACGAGCTGTTCAAGTCCTGGGGTAAGGTGAAGAAGACCGGCCCTTACGATCTGGTCATCATCGACCCGCCGTCCTTGCAGAAGGGCAGCTTTGCGCTGAGCCGCGACTACCAGAAGATCCTCAAACGTCTGCCCGAGTTGCTCACCGAAAGCGGGACGGTGCTGGCCTGCATCAATGACCCGGACACCGGTCCGGATTTCCTCATTCAGGGCATGGCGGCCGAAGCGCCGGAACTGGTGTTTCACAAGCGCCTGGAGAACCCGCCGGAGTTCCCCGACATCAGCGCCGACAGTGGTCTCAAGGCTTTGGTTTTCGGTCGTCGCTCGTCTTAGTCACAGCGGTCCGAGTCCAGGGCTGGAGCAGTGCCAACAGACAGACAGGCCTTGGCGCTGGCGTCCTGGTGTGGCGAATAGCTCCGGTGGCGCCTATAGCCGGATTAGACGATGTGAGATGGAAACGAAACTGCCGGCACACGGCCGGCAGTCTTGGCTGCTGCGATGTCAGTGCTGGCTGACGATCGCCATGTTGTTGAGGCCTGCCTGGCTGATCAACGCGGTGTTGCCGATACCGCTCTGCATGAGATCTGCAGTGTGGTTGCTACCGCTCTGCACGAGCGTAGCGGCATGGCTCTGGCCGTTCTGGACCAGGTCTGCCTCGTTGAAGTAACCGTTCTGGCTGACGCTGGCCATGTTGAAATCACCGTCCTGGTCGATGTCGACGTTGTTGTTGACACCCGTGATGGCGCCGGTGATGCGGTTGCTGTCACCTTCCTGATACGCCGCCAGGATGTTGCCGACGTCCGACTGGGTGAAGTTCAGCTCGTTGTATTTGCCTTGCTGCCCGACTTCGGCTTGGTTATAGCTGCCGTACTGGTCAGTCTTGGCGATCTGGCCGCGTCCGTTCTGGTCGATTGCGGCTGCGTTATCGACGCCAGTCTGGTTAGCGGTAGCTGTGTTGCCATTGCCGCGCTGATCCAGGCTTGCCTTGTTCAGGTTGCCCTGCTGATACAGGAACCCGTTCTGATTGTTGCCGCGCTGGTCGACATTCACCCTGTTGTATTTGCCGCCTGAGTAGCTGTAGGCCTCTTGACTGCGTCCGGTCTGATACACATCGGCGTTGTTCTCCGTACCGATTTGCTCAACCTCGGCTACCGAGCCATTGCTCCAGGTCTGCATCACCTCAGCCCTGTTCTGGTCACCCAGCTGATCGACCAGGGCGCGATTACCGGAGCTCAGAGTCTGGCGAAGGGTAGCCTCGTTGAGGTTGCCGTCCTGATACAGCGAACTCTTGCTGCCATTGACTGCGTACTGGTAGCTGGTCGCTGAGTTGCCGTTGCCTTCCTGCTTGGTGAACGCTTCGGCGCCATAACTGGCGCCCTGCTCAGTATTGGCAGTGTTGTCCTGGCCGCGCTGGCGCTGTTCGGCGCTGCTGCCCCAGGTGCCGCTCTGGCTGACGCTGGCTTGATTCGAGTGCCCGTACTGCCATTGCACGGAGCTGCTGTTGATGGCCAGGGTCTGGTTGACGTCTGCCTCATTGAAGCTGGCGGTCTGGGTTTGCAGGGCAGAAGCGGACGAGGAGCCAGTCTGCTCGACCATCGCGTCGTTGCCCCAGCCGCTCTGCACTTGTTTGGCCGCGTTGGAGCTGCCGTAGCTCTGGATGACCTCGGCGATATTGTTGACGCCGTTCTGGCGTTGTTCGGACGTGTGATCGGCCGCCATAGCCTGAGCGGCAGCGACGGTCAGCAGGGTGGCTACCAGGGGTTTGATCTTGAACATTGTTGTATCTCCATGAAATGTTTTCAGCGGTACTTCCTGGTGGTGCTTTTTTAGCGGTACTGGCGGACCAGTACGCTCAGACCCAGGCCATGCTGCATGACGCTGCTGCTATGCCCAGTGCCGGTCTGTTCGATCTGCGCGTCGTTGCACGCGCCGTACTGTTCAATGCGGGCCTGGTTGTAGCTGCCCGACTGAACAATCAATCCCTGGTCATGGCTATCGTGCTGTTCGATGGATGCTTCGAGCGCATAGCCGCTCTGGAGGATCAGGGCTTCCAGTGCATGGCCCGTCTGACTGACGTTCCCGCCCAGGCTGTCCCCGGCCTGGGCGAGGAGCGCCAGGTAGCGGATTGGGGTGACTTTCGGTTTGTGTCGGCGCGATTGCGTTAGGCCGGCTGGAGGCGATCTCGTCAGACGCCGGATCAAGCGGGTTTGGAAGGCTCGTGGCCAGCAGGGCAGGGCTGCCTGGTGCCGTGAAGAGCAGCGGCGGCAGCACTACTCTGCAGGCAATCCTTTGCGCGTCGATCATCAGTCATCCCTGGTTAAGTCGCGGTAGGTCATCCTGACCCAAGCCGCGATCTGGAAAATCCATCGAACGGCTGAAACCGCTTCGTTTACTACGGATTGGCTGTCGTGCCGAAATATTTGGCCAATTGAGCGTTGACCGCCGGGGAGCTGTCTGCGGTCTGCCACAGGCGCCGGTCGACGCCTTGGGCGATGAGGTGTGCAACCGCCGCCTCTATCGCTGACAGCACGCAAAGCTGCGCCGGCTCGTTGGTGGTATAGCCGGCCTCGGCTTCGAGCAGTTCCTTGAATTCGATGAACTTGTAGACGTTGGCGCTGCGTCCGATGGAATAGATGGTCTTGGTGGTCATTACGTTGGACAGCACCTGGCCGCTGCGTACGTCGATGGCGCGCAGGTTGACCGTGACCTGATCGACCCGATATTCCTGCGATACCCCGATACCCAGATAACGAGCACCTTGCCCACCACTGCGCACGTTGGTTTCATAGGCGACGATGGCGCCTTCCATGATGATGTTGGCGGCCAGCAGCGACGGCAGTTCGGATTGGATGTTCGGCGCTACATCCGGTTTGGCTTGTGATGCACGAATGATCTTGCGCTCGGTCAGCACGTTCTGCAGACCTTCACGCTCGAGCACGATGAACCAGCCGCTCGCCTGCATGGCGTCGACCAGCATGCTCGCTGCGCCCTGGGTTACCGCTGTGGAAAAGGAACTGGCCGGGCTGGGCTTGTATTGCCCGGTCTGGTCGCGAAAGCCATAGACCGCCGCTACCAGCGGGCCTCGAGGGCGAGGCAGCTCAAGCAGGTCCTGATAGGTCGAAGTGCGCGGTGTCAGTGTTGGGGTTTCCTGGTCGGCCGACATCGGCTCGCGTACCGCGCAGCCCTGTAGAATGGCCATCATCCCGATGGCTACGAATAGGCTTCTCATGGCCTTTGCTCTCCCTGCGAGTTAATTGATGGCTGCGGCGCCGTAGCCATTGACGACAATTTCGGAAACTTCGCCGGTCAACCTATCGGTGATTTGCACTGTCAGGTTGCCGTCGAGGTTTACAACGTTTACGAGGAAATCATCGGTTTCCAGCGAGCCACCGTTCGGATCGTCTAGCGTGTTGAGCAGGTTGGACAGGAGTCGCGACTCGAGCTGGCTGGAGAAACGGTCAAGCGCCGAGGTGCCGGCCAGCGAGCCGCGATCGAAGGCATCCGGATCTTTCTTGTCATTCTGCGCCTGGGCATTGCCCAGTAGCCAAGCACCGTTGAGGGGGCTGCCGCCAAACGACGGATTCACCGGGGTGTACACCAGTTCGGTGGCACTGAGGCCCGAGCTAAGCAGCAATCCGGCCAGGAAGGCGCCGGTGATTTTTTGTTGTGGCCGGTTCATAACTCATCCTTCGCGAGGTCAATGGTGTCTTCGAATAGGGCTTCGACTTTCCTACGGTTTATCTCTTGCAGCACGAAATCCGCCGCTTCATAGGCGGTCTGTTCCATGTCACTGACGTTCGGTTGCAGAAAGCGCCGATACAGCGCTTGGTTGTTCTGCTCCACCCAGACCAGAATCCCCCGGCGGGCCGAGGGGCGCTCTTTGACGGCCAGGTTGAAATCCAATGCGCTGGTGTCGTTGAGACGTTCACAAAACTTGCGGTAGAACTCCTGGCCGGAGCGGGAAACCGTATTGTTGGTGATGAATCCCTTGAGTTCGGCCTCGGCGGCACAGGCCTGAATGCTGAGCATCAGCATCAGGCCCAGGCAGGCCGCCCTCATGTTCCGGCTTCGCCGACATGCCCCAACACGAGCGATGCGCCCTGTGCGCGGTTGGAGGCACCCAACTTGCCCAGGGCGTTATGGATATGACTCTTGATGGTGTGGGTGCTCAGGTGCAGGGACTCGGCGATTTCGGAATTCGAAAGACCTTTGCCGGCAAGTGCCAGGATCTGCTTTTCCCGTACCGACAGGTCGTCGATGGAACGCGAGGCGTGAGTGAGTTGGCGGTAGCGACCCAGCAACTTTTCCATCAGCGCACGGGGCAGCCAATCGCCTCCGTCGAGCATCACGCTGACGCCGCGGCTGAAATTGGCGCGGCTGGTGTTCGGGTAGAACACGCCCTTGATCCACGGATGTTGTACCAGCAGGCCGCGCGCCCGGTCGGCTTGGGCATTGACCAGCGCGGTTGGGGTGTCGCGCAGCTGCCGGAGCAGACGCAGACAATCAGCTTCCGTGAAGCTGCCAACGTCGAGCAGGACCAGGTCCGCGTCGTTTACGCCTGGACGCAATGCGCTGCTGCGCGTCAGACGCAGCTGTGGACCACCGAGGAGGTGCTGATGCAGCAAGCCGTCCAGCAATTCGCTATTGGACAGCAGGACAAGACGAGAAGAGGCGGCGGCCGCAGGGGATGATTCATCGAACATATGCATATCCTTTGCAGAAATGACTAGAGAGCGCCCTTGATCCTTGTCGGGAATGGCGCTTTGACATCGCGGGGGAAACGATACTTTAGAGCGATGACAAAAAAAAGTCATTGTGGCGAAACAGTGACTGTTTTCCGACGAACCGCAACACGCTAGTGATCGCGGGGAGATGGCAGACAGACGCATGCTGGGCTACATGTATGTGTCTTTTTTTGGCGGACAACAGGAGCCGTCGATGTCCGAGCCAAGGTTCTGGCTGGTGTTTTTCTCGGCCGCATTGGCGCTGAATCTCTGGCCAGGGCCAGATCTGTTGCTCGTGCTGTCGAGCAGCCTGTCCGGCGGGCGCCGGGGCGGGGTGGCCTCAGTGTACGGTGCTGGTGGCGGTGGTGTGGAATGCGCCTCCTGGCGGCTCGGGCGAGTTCGGCGCTGCGTGGCAACCGTCGCTTGAGTCAACGGATCGACCGTGTGCTCGGCTCGGTCTTGATCGGTTTGAGGATTCGTCTCGGCTTGGCTGAGCGCACTTAAGAGTTCAGACCCATGTATGGGAACGTCAGTCGCGGTTTCGGTCTGAAGGGTATGCGGTACGCTGTTTACAGGCGCAGCCGCGGCAACCGAAAGGAGCGCTCATGTCTCTGTACAGCAAGAACACCACCTCCAACCTGATTCCCTGTCTGCGCTACCGGGATGTGCCCGCGGCGCTGAAATGGCTTTGCCAGGTTTTCGATTTCGAGCAGCAGCGCGTAGTCGAAGACGCGCAAGTCGGGGTCATTCACGCCCAGCTCAGTTTCGGCAGCGGCATGTTGATGCTGGGGCCGGTGGCCGATTCGGACTACGGCCGCCAGGTCAGGCAGCCGGACGAGGTGGGTGGCGTCTCTACCCAAAGCATCTATGTGATCGTCAACAGCGCCGACGCGCTCTATACCAAGGCCAAGGCCGCCGGCGCGGCGATCGTTGTCGAGCTGAAGGACGAGGACTATGGCGGTCGTGGTTTCAGTTGCCGTGACCTTGAGGGGCATCTGTGGAGCTTCGGCACCTACGATCCGTGGGCCGAGCCGGTTGCCGAGCAGAACGCGTTGCGGGGGAACTGTTGATGCGACACCTCAAATTCACCGACGGCGCGAGCGTTTCCGTAGTGGGGCAAGGCACCTGGCACATGGGCGAGAACCCGGCCGAGCGCCGCAATGAGGTAGCCGCCCTGCAACTGGGCATCGAGCTGGGCATGACGCTGATCGATAGCGCAGAGATGTACGCCGAAGGCGGCGCTGAAGAGGTGGTCGGCGAGGCGATCCGCAATCGCCGCGATCAGGTCTTTCTGGTCAGCAAGGTCTATCCGCACAACGCCAGCCGCAAAGGCGTGCCCGAAGCCTGTGAGCGTAGTCTGCGGCGGCTGGGCACCGAGTGCATCGACCTGTATCTGCTGCATTGGCGCGGGCAGTATCCGCTGGCGGAAACGGTCGAGGCGTTCGAGCGGTTGCAAGAGGCGGGCAAGATTCGCCATTGGGGTGTATCCAACCTGGATCTGGACGACATGCGCGAGCTGGATGCGCCAGGCTGTGCTGTCGACCAGGTGCTCTACAACCCGCAGGAGCGGGGCATCGAGTTCGATCTGCTGCCCTGGTGCCAGGCGCTGGGGATGCCCGTCATGGCCTACTGTCCGTTGGGGCAGGGTGGGGATCTGTTGCGCCACCCGACGATGCTGGAAGTGGCCCAGCGGCATGGCGCAGAGCCCGCCCAGATTGCACTGGCATGGGCGCTGCGTCAGCCCAACGTGCTGGTGATCCCAAAGTCATCAAACCCGGCCCATCTTCGAGCAAACGCCAGCGCGGCGGAATTGACGTTGCACGCCGACGACCTGGCCCTGCTCGACGAGGCCTTTGCGCCCCCGTCGCGTCCACGCCCATTGCAGATGGTCTGAAATCCGCTTGCTGGACGAGGCGGGGGAATGTTTGCCTCGCGGTAGCTGTCAGCTTATGACTGACAGCAAACCGGAGCAGCGAACATGAGCGAGTCCAGACTCGACGGCGTGGTGGTGGTCATCACTGGCGCCTCCAGCGGCATCGGCCGCGCAGCAGCACAGGCGTTTGCGCGCGAGCAGGCCCGAGTGGTTCTGGCAGCGCGCGACGAGGAAGCGTTGCACGAAGTGGCCAATGAATGCCGCGCTTTGGGGGCCGAGGCGCTGGTGGTGCCGACCGACGTGACGCTCAGCGATTCGGTCGAGCAACTGGCCAGCGCGGCGGCCGAGTTTGGCCGCGGCCGTATCGATATCTGGATCAATAACGCCGGGGTCGGTGCTGTCGGGGCCTTCGACGAGACGCCAATGGATGCGCACGAGCAGGTCGTGCAGACGGATCTGATCGGTTATCTGCGCGGGGCGCATGTCGTCCTGCCGTATTTCAAACAGCAGCACGGCGGCGTGCTGATCAATACGCAGTCGGTGGGTAGCTGGGTGCCGCAGCCTTACGCGGTAGCGTACTCGGCGAGCAAATTCGGGCTGCGCGGGTTTTCCCATGCGCTGCGTGGCGAGCTGGCGCAGTGGCCGGGCATTCATGTCTGTGATGTGTATCCTTCGATGGTGGATACCCCCGGTTTCCGGGACGGCGGCAATTTCGCCGGTCGCTCGCTGCGGCCGCCACTCCCACTGTGCGATCCCCGCCAGGTGGCCGATGCGATGGTCAGTCTCGCCCTGCATCCGCGGCATACGAGATCGGTCGGCCTGACGGCGACGCTGCTTCGTTTCGCCCATTTCTTAACGCCGGGCTTCGACCGCTTGTCCGGCCTGCTGACCGGCGCTGCCTTGGGCCGCGCCGACCGTGTCGCGCCGTCCTCGGGCAACCTGTTCCATCCGGCGTTGGGCGAGCGTCGAATCGATGGTGGCTGGCGCAGTGATGAAAAGCGGCAGCGCGGCTTGCTGCTCGCCGGTGGTATTGCCGCAGCGGGGGTAGTCGGGCTGCTACTGGCTCGTCGGCGCCGTTAGTGTTTCATCGTGCCGGCGGCGGCTGGTCAGCGAGTCGCCGGCAGGCAATCCAGCGAGCCGAGATCGCGCCTGATGTTCTGCAGGCGCTCATCGAGATGACGACGCTGGGTCGCGTCGGCCATGTCGTACAGGTCGATGACCAAATCGATCGTGGCCTGTTCGACGGCCGGGAAGGCGGCGCGATAGGGCGCTGTCCAATAGACCTCAGGGTCTTGAAACAGCCGGGCGATGCGTTCGTCAAAATTTGCCTGTTCCCGGTTGCGAACGGCGTCGACCAGCGAGCGCTGCCACTGGGCGCGGTTGTCGAGCCAGAGCTGATTCTGCCCGCTAAGCGCTCTAGCCCACTCGTGGATGCGTTGGCGTTGAGCGGCGCTGGCTTTGCCTAGCCATTGCTCGACGCGTTCTTGCATGCGGTCGGCTCGCTTACGGATCTGCTGGTCCAGCGGTGGTTCCAGGTATTTCTTCTCGCGCTCCTGGCGGTCTTTCTCAAACTGTTCGTCCAGTGCACGCACCTGCCTGTCATCAAGGTCGCGAAGCAGTTGAACGGTGGTCGGGGTGATTTCCAGCGCGATCGTCTGAATCGCCTCTTGGGCGTTCCTGTAGTGTGCTCGTAGCGCGGACTCATTCAGCGAGCCCCGGCGAACCTGAGCCTGCAAGCGCTTGATGAGATCCAGATAGCCAGGCAGCTGGGTACGGCAGTGCCAGCTGATGTGCTCGCGCAGCTGCGCACGAAAGCGCGTCTGCTGGTCACGGTTCATGTCCAGGTAATCGTTGAGCCACCAGGGGATCAGCAAATCCAGGTTTCGGTAGGCCAGATTCATGCGGCTGCAGCCGGACAGCACGACGGCAAACGCCAGCAGGACCAGAATCGATTTACGCCCAAGCACCTGCCTGATCTGCATTGCAGTCCTCGTCTGGTTGTCGTCTGGATATCGGAACGGGTTTCGGTTGCGTTGTTCTGTAGAGCCGCAAGTACCTCGTCAGTTCGAGGCGAAACAGCAACGGCTTGTTTCTGCGAGAAAACGCTGGCGGTTGTGGTCCTAATTCAACAGAGCGCCGCAAGCGCGACGCTCGGAAGCTGACAGCAAATAGCGGAGGTGAACATGCAACGCACGATCAAGCATCTGACCGGAGATGAAGTACCTCAGGGTTGGCGACCGACCTGGGTCACCTGTTGGGTGGTCGAGATCGATGGGCAAACGATTGCCGGCCCGTACGCCACCGAAGCGCAAGCGCAGGCAGTGTTGGACGGGGAGCAAGACCCCAAGGTCTCGCAGACACCTACGCCACAGTGATGGCCGTCAGAGGCATTGATTGGCGCAGGGATCGCCTCTTTCCGGGAGCGGCGGAGGCGGCTTGACGAGCTGGGAAATCAGCTCCAAGGCTTTCTCGAACGAAGGATAGCCGCTCTGCGCAACGTCCAGCCCGGCATAGGCCTGGCGATATTCTTCGGCCTTGACGGCGTTGCGCTCATCCAGCAGGTAGGGTTCGTGGTAGATTTTGTATAGCAGCGCTACGGCGTGCGGGTGGCCCTTGGCGCTGGCCTGTTCGAGCAGGCGCAGGACCTGTTCCGGTTGTGGGCCCTGACGGATCAACAGCAGCGCCTGGTAGAATTCGGTCTCGCCTCGTTCATCGAGGCGTGCACTACGCTTGAGCAGCGCCTCGGCGAGTTCATAGCCGTCTTCGTCGCCGATGGAAATGAGAATCTTGGCCTGCAGCAAATCGTTCTGATAGAGCAGCCGTTCTGCACGGCAACTGTCGTCGCTGCGATGTTGGTCAGATGGCTGAGAGGCGCAGCCGCCCAGCACAACGAGCAGTCCGATCACCAGTGCGTTCTTCATGCTGCCTTGTTCCCGCTATTAATTGGTGTGTCAGCGCGTGTTCTGACCCGCGTATGGCATACGTAACTGTTCAGCCTGTTTTACTGCGTAGTGGCAATGGGCTGCAGTCCGTAATGGAACAGAAGGATCTGCCACTCGGGGTTCTCTGGCAAGCGCTCCACGAATCGGTCGAAATACTGGGTGACGGCCTGGTCAAGCGCATCGGCGACCCATAGATGTCGAGTGAACCGGTACAGCGGCGTGTTCGAGACGTACAGATCCCGAAGTTTTTTCTCTTTACGGTAGTAGAGCAGGGTGGAGCGCGGAATCAACACAGTGTCGATGCGACCTGAGAGCAGCTTCTCGAGGTTTTGCAGGTCGCCTTGGGCGTCCTGGCGCTTGATTGCAGCGCTGGCGATATCCGCTTCGAGCCCTTCGTATCGGTGACCGAGCACGCCTCCCAAAACAAGGTTGTGTAGCGATTCGGGGTGTTCATACTCAAAGGGGGCGTCAGGCAACGAAACAAAGTCCTGTTGATCGATCAGTAGCGGCCCCGACCATTTGCCCTTGGCGGCTTGCTCGGCCGTGAAGAAGTTTGGAGTGGCCCAGAGCAAAACGCCAGGTCGCTCTCGTGCTAGCCGTATATCGACGCGCTTGCGCGGCAATTGGATCAGCTCGAAGCGAAAGCGCTGGTTGTTAGCGGCGTCGTTGTTGAGCAGGGCGACGAAGGCATGCGAAAGCCCCTCGCCGTCTTCAACAATGAATGGTGGTGAAAAATGATACGTCCACACCTCGACTCGTTGTTGAGCCCCGCAGACCGAGGGCACTAAAACGAACGTCAGCAACAGGACGAATCTGTGCATGATGAACCTGTATCTTGGCATGGCGAAACGCGGCAATCAGGGCCCGGCGCGACAGCCGGCAGCTGGTTTTGTATCCGCTGTCACTGGCATCAGCATAGTCCAGCGGTCGCAAGGTGCGAGCCGTCAGGGTTATGCAAGAGACGTTGCCAGGCTAGAAGCGTTCATGCTCGCCGAGAAAGCGCCACTCTCCGAGCGGCAGCCTGGCCATCGACAGGCGGCCGATCCGTATCCGCTTGCAGCTGAGCATCTCCAGGCCGATGGCTTCGCAGAGCTGACGCAGCTCGCCGGCCTGCGGATTCTTAAGCACGACGCGCAGGCGGGTCTCGTTCTGCCAACTGGCCTTCGCCTTGGGCAGAACCCTGCCACGATGGCCGATCCCTTTGCCCAGCAACGCCAGGCCGCCTTCCTCCGGTTCGCCAGCGACCTCGACGACGTACTCCTGCTCTAGCATGTCGCGTGGATCGGTCAGTTTGCGGATCACCTCGCGTTGCTGGCTGAATACCACCAGCCCGCTGACGTCCTGCTCCAGCGGCAGCAGGGCGGTCTGGCGTGCGTAATGGCGCTCGCGGGGTGCCAGGCGCGAGCCGTCGCCGCTCCAATGGCCGGCCTCGGCAAGTTGCTTCAGCACGTCGGCAGGTTCTGCAGCGGTGGGCTGGCCGGCGGGTTTGTGCAACAGCAGCGTGACCGGTGGCTGCTCAGTCGCCGTGGCGCCGGGCAGCAGTTCGATGCGTTGCTCGCCCACCTTGAAATAGGGCGTTTCGATGATGTGCCCGTCGACGCTGACCCAGCCTCCCTCGATATACAGCTCGGCCTCGCGCCGGGAACAGCCGATCTGCTCGGCGAGGCGTTTGGACAAGCGTATCGGGTCGGTCATGGCGGGCTCGGGTGCTTCGGAAGGAAAAACCTGGCGAGCCACTGCAAACAGCTAAAAGCAGTGGGGGCTCGCTTACTAGGTTAGGTGTTGCGGAGATTACTTCTTGCTGATGGTGATCTGGCGCGAAGGGCCTTGGGTCTGGCCGCTGACCCCGTTGGGGATCTTCTGAACTTCGCCGCCGGCCTTGAGAAAGGCTGCCATCTGGCTGGCGAGCGATTCGCTGGTTTCGCTGGCGGGTTCGGGTTTGCGCTTGGCGGTAGTGGTCTTGGAGGCCATCGTCATCTGGTTCCTTTAGTCAGTCGAACCGGACATTATACAGATCCGGCTGATTTGTTGTTCGATTTTTTGCCGGCCTGGAAAGCGGCGTGCGTTCCTGCTTTGCACGGATTCACCCGGCTCGTTGCCGTTGCGCTTGCCTGGCGACGAAAGATGGACAGCGGGTGCGGTAGCAGGCAACGTCGCGACCACCGAGCCATCTGGCGTCATCCGCGCCTATAACGCAGCGTTGGCGGGCACGGTTGCCAGCGGGATGGCCAGGCAACGCCGATGACCTGTCGGAGCCGCTCGGGCGTCAGATGGTCGTGGTCGTTGCCGGCGGTAACGGGTCGCTCGGTACCAAGGCCGGGGATTCGGTTATCGCCTTTCGCACTGCCGCGATAACGGTGTTGCCGCGTGCGCGCCGCCGCGGTGCGCACGCGGCAAGCGGGTGGCCTGCTAGAATCGCTGCCTTCGACCCAGAGGAATCGTCACATGGCCGCTATCGGGCGCTTCAACAGCCTGCAAATCGTCAAGCACACCGGTTTCGGCCTTTATCTGGATGGCGGTCCGGATGGCGAGATCCTGCTGCCCAACCGCTACATTCCGAAAAACACACCGACGGAGGTCGATGATTGGCTGAACGTCTTCATCTACCTCGACAGTGAAGACAAGCTCATCGCGACCACCGAGGAACCCAAGGTGCAAGTCGGCGAATTCGCAAGCCTCAAGGTCGTCGAGATCAACCGGATCGGGCTGTTTCTCGACTGGGGGCTGCCCAAGGATCTGCTACTGCCCCACTCTGAAGAAAAGCGACCGCTCAACGAGGGCGACTATTGTGTGGTTCACGTCTACCTCGACAAGCACACCCGTCGCATTACCGCCACCGCGCGGTTGGACCGTTTCCTGGACAAGACGCCCGCGCGCTACAAGGTTGGCGAAGCCGTTGACCTGTTGGTAGTGGAGCCCACCGACCTCGGGCACAAGGCGATCATCGACGGCAAACACTGGGGCCTGATCCACAAGAACGAGGCCTTCAAGTTCCTGCCTGGCGGCATCCGCGACAAGGGCTACATCAAGGAAGTCCGCGCGGACGGCAAGATCAGCCTGAGCCTTCAGCCGGTGGGCAGCGAGGCGGGTGATGCATTGCAGGCGCTGATTTTGCAGAAGCTGCAGGAAAACCAGGGCAGCCTGCCGGTCAGCGACAAGACCGCCGCAGACGAAATCGCACGCCTGTTCGGCGTCAGCAAGGGCAACTTCAAGAAAGCCATCGGTGGCCTGTACAGGCAGGGGCGCATCGTTATCCATCCCGATCGTATCGAGCGCGCCTGAGCGGGTCGGGCGACAGCGTCGCCCGCCCTTGGCATCGCTGCGGTTCGCAATGTGTCTGTTCGACGCCGGATGGCGAGTGGATGCATCGGCTCGCTGCCCCTGGGGCGAGAGTTGTAGCGTCTCGTGTCTCGTCCAGCTGATCGAGGTCGTTGCAGCCCTGTCTTGTCCCTTCAAGCGGCGGCTGTTGACCGCTGATCCTCGGCTGGTCTTATTCAGGCTCACGACACGGAATTCGCCGCCCTTACGCTGCCGCGCTAATAAAAGACCTAAGCCAACGTTACGTTTCGCCATCGCTCGATCCCATGATGGAGCGCCGAGCGAGGCTTGCTTGTGGGCGAGCGGTCACCGGATGTTCCGTTACAGGTGCCGTGCCTGGGGCGGCGGCGTGTCTGGATGGCTGTATCGGGGCCGTTGCTAGAGAGAAACGGTTGACGACCGAAAAGGGGCCCGCTGATCGAATGTGCAACTGTCGGGGATATTTGCGGTCTGTTGCGTGTCTATGCCTCCTCACAGCAGCCAGGCGACGCAGCAAGAGGGCGGGTATGCACGACAATTTATCTCCGAGAAGGGATTCTATATGAGGAAGATCACGCTTCCATGCTTAACGCTGCTGTGTCTTGCAGCTACCCAGACCTGGGCGCAGAGCGAGCAAGAGCCCCGTTACATTCAGCTGGGTGGGTTCGAGTTCACCCCGACGCTGGTGGTGCGAGAAAGTTATGACGACAACTATCGCGGCCTGTCGGACAACGAACAGGCGTCTTGGGTTACCGGGATTAATCCAACGTTCGTGCTGGGGACAGGTAATCGCAACAGCGAATACGAACTCGAATACTCGTTCAACAGCGACATCTTCCATTCGGATTCCGAAGCCAGCAACACCGACCACCATTTGCGGCTCAGAAGCGCCATGGAATTCACCTCCCGGCATCGCCTGACCTGGGGCCTTGCCTATCACCGTGTGGAAGAGACCGCCGACACCGAAGACGCTACCGAGAACGACAAGTACAGCACCGCCGTCGCCCAGGCAGCTTATCGTTTCGGTGCCCGCACTGCTCGCAATCAGCTGGAGTTCGGCACGCACTACGAGCAGCGTCGCTATCACAACAGCGGCAACATCAATGCGTCGGAAGAACGCGACAGCCTGATGTTCAACTCCATCTGGTTCCATCGGCTGGGTTCCAGGACCCGTTCGCTGGTCGAGGTTCGGCACACCGATCACGACTACAAGCTTTCCACTGCCCTGCGCGACAGCACCAACGTGGCATTGCTTGGCGGTGCTACCTGGGACGCGACCTCGAAGACCTCCGGCACGTTCAAGCTGGGCGCCGAGCGCAAGGACTTCGACAGCAATCGGCGTGAGGACTTCACCAGCCCCATGTGGGAAGTCGGTGTCACCTACAAGCCGCGTAGCTATTCGGCGTTCACCATCAATTCTCGCCGCGCCTTCGACGAAGGCGATGACGGGGCCAGCACCATCAACGACTGGACCACTATCGCCTCTTGGGATCACGAGTGGACGTCGCGGATCTCGACCGAGCTGCTCTACCGCTTCTCCGACCGCGAGTACGAGTACGAGAGGATCAACCGGGATGACGAACGCACGGGCTATGGCGCCGGCGTCACCTGGTCGCCTGACCGCTGGATCGACGTGACCCTGTCATACCTCAGAACTGAAAACGACTCCAGCTTTAGCTCGGAGACCTACGACCGTAACGTTTATCTGCTGAGTTTCGCCCTGAGCCTCTGAGCCCGGGTAGAACGTTGACCAGTGCCTAAGGAGGAGCCGCCGATGCGCATCCAGAACATGTTCAAACTCTTTTCACTGCTGCTGATGCTGGCGTTCAGCGCCGTCGCCGCCGCTGCGCAATACCAGTTGGGCTCGGGCGATGTCATTCGCATCAGTGTGCATGGCGAGCCGGACCTGACCTTCGACGAGATCCGTCTGACTGACGCCGGCACGTTCACCTTCCCCTTCATTGGCGAGGTAGATGCCGATGGCAAGACACCGGGCGAAGTTCGCAATTTACTGGTCGAGAAGCTGAAGGATGGCTATCTGATCGACCCCCGTGTGTCGGTATCGGTTGCCAACTACCGCGAGTTCTACATCGCGGGGGAGGTAAAGCTTCCAGGCGGTTATCCCTTCCAGCCCGGCCTGACGCTCGATCGCGCCATAGCGCTGGCGGGCGGTCTGACCGAGCGTGCCTCGACCAAACGCATGACCATCGTGCGCGGCTCGCAAGGCAGCCGCGAGGAAGAGAAAGCCACCATGAATACCCTGGTTCGCCCTGGCGACACGATCAACATCGATGAAGGATTCTTCTGATGAACAGCCCAGTTCGCCCGGATCGACCATGGCAGCGCCCCGTAGGGCCCGCAACCGATAGCGATTTCATAGACCTGAAGAAGATCTGGCATGCAATCTGGTCGCGCAAGTGGGGAATCATCCTGCTCGTTGCGGTCGTTGCGCTATTAACCCTGTTCCTGCTGTCGCGCATGACGCCGATCTACAAGGCTGTCGCTACGGTGCTCATCGAGACCAAGGGGACACCGGTTCTGTCGTTCCAGCCGGCAGCCGATACCCCCGTCGAACTCAGCGAGTATCTGCAGACGCAGCTCAGCCTGATGCAAAGCCGTGGCGTTGCCGAGCGTGTCGTGCGCGACCTGAATCTGACCGAGCACCCCGAGTTCGATCTGCGGCAGCAGCCGGGCCCGCTGGTTGATATCGGTGGTTTCATCGATACGCTGACGGGCGAAGAACCCGAGCCGATCACTGAAGCGCAGGTCATGGATTACGCCACGCAGAAGTTCAGGGAGCGCACTTCGGTCTGGGTTGAAGGCAAGAGCCAGCTGGTCTACCTTGCAGTATCCATGGCCGACAACCTGACTGCTGCACAGGCCACCAACCGGTTGGCGCAGGCCTATATCGAAGCGCAGCTGGAAGCCAAGGTCGACATGTCGATGACGGCGGCCAGCTGGATGAACGAGCGCCTGGTTTCCCTGCGTGAGAACTTGCAAGCCTCGGAAGATCGCCTGCAGGCCTATCTCGACGCGGAAGGGCTGGTCGACCTCAATGGCGTGGGCACCATCAGCGCCAATGAGCTGTCGCTCACCGGTGATCGCATGATCGATGCACGTCGCCAGCGTGCCGAGGCCGAAAGCCAGTACCGCCAGGTCCAGTCCATGCGCAGCCAGGGTTGGGAGCGTCTGGCCAGCGTACCGGCTGTTCTGGGGCATCCGCTGATCCAGCAGTTCAAGGCTGACCAGGCCCATGCCCGTTCGCGCGTCGAAGATCTTTCGCGGCGCTACGGTAATCGTCACCCGGCGATGGTTTCGGCTCGGTCGGACCTGAATGCCGCTACGGCCAGCCTGAAACAGCAGGTCGAGCAGGTCGTCGCCAGCATCGAGCGCAACTATCAGTTGGCCGTTGCCAACGAGAGTTCATTGAGGGCATCTTTCGACGAGAACAAGGACCGGATTCAGGACATCTCCCGCAAAGAGTTCAAGGTGCGTGATCTTCAGCGTCAGGTCGAAAGTGACCGCGCGCTCTACGACACCTTCATGACTCGCCTGCAGGAAACCACCGCGACCTCCGACCTGAGTTCGACCAATGCTCGCGTGGTCGATGCGGCCATCCCGCCAACCGAACCCGGCGCGCCGAACAAGAAGCTGATTCTGGTGGTGGCGTTGTTTCTGGCGCTGGTGCTGGGTATTGCTCAGGCGATCATCCGCGAAATCCTCGACAACACTTTCAAGAGCTCCGAAGAGGTCGAGACCAAGCTGGGCCTGCCGGTGATGGGTATCATTCCGCAGGTGCCGCGCAAGCTGCGCAAGGAAGTCAGCCATCTGTTCGAGCGCAGCGGCGACAAGCGTTTCTGTGAAGCGGTACGAACCATCCGTACCAACCTGCTGCTGACCGAGGCCAGCCAGCCTCGGCAAGTGCTGGTGATTACCTCGACCGCGCCGGGTGAAGGCAAGAGCTCGGTCTCCGCCAACCTCGCGTTCGCCATGGGGCAGCTGCATCGCGTGCTGCTGATCGACGCCGATCTGCGTCGCGCAACCCTCGACAAGGCGTTCGATTTCAAGCCGGGCACGCCTGGCCTGGTCAATCTGATCGGTGGCAACGCCAAGCTTGAGGACTGCATTCACACGGTCGGCAATGTGGACATGATCGCCGCCGGTGCGGTGCCATCCAATCCGTTGGAACTGCTGTCTTCGCCGCGCTTCGCCAAACTGCTTGAAGTGGTCAAGGGCCGGTACGACCGCATTATCATCGATTCGCCGCCGAGCCAGGCGGTCAGCGATGCCGCCGTGCTCTCGACGCTCGCCGACGCGGTGATCTATGTCGTCAAGTCCGACAGCACGCTGATACCTCACGTGCAGAAAGGCGTGAGCCAGCTGCAGAACAGCAACGCGCCGGTCACTGGCGTGGTGCTCAACCACGTCGATATCGAGAAAGCCAAGAAGAACGGTCAGTTCCGTGGCTACTACGACCATTACGGATACAGCGAGCCACAAACGGTGTGATCCGGCTCGTTTGATCCTTTACCAGGGCGTGTCCAGTCATGCGATTGGCCCGCCCCGGATTGAATGTCTGCCCAAGCAAGAAAATTGCGCCAACGGCCACCGGAAAGGGTCGCGCCGAGGCACGCCTGTATCAATGTCTGAATCGAGGATCCTGCTATGAATATCACCGTCGTTGGAAGCGGCTACGTCGGGTTGGTTACCGGAGCCTGTATCGCGGAGATGGGTAACACGGTCTACTGCGTCGACATCGACACGACCAAGATCGACAACCTGAAGCAGGGCATTTTGCCGATCTACGAGCCGGGCCTGGAAGAGATCGTCACCGAAAACCATCAGTCTGGCCGTTTGCATTTCACCACCTCGCTGTCCGAGGCGGTCGAGCAATCCGAGGTGTTCTTTATCGCGGTTGGCACTCCGCCGGGCGAAGATGGTTCGGCTGACCTACGCTACGTGCTGGAAGTCGCCAAGCAGATCGGTGACATGTTGACTGCTGCGGCAATCGTGGTGAACAAGTCAACCGTGCCGGTGGGCACGGCGGACCTGGTGCGCGCAGCGATCACCGAGCGGCTCGAGGCGCGTGGCGTCGATATCGAATTTTCGGTCGTCTCGAACCCCGAGTTCCTCAAGGAAGGTGCCGCGGTCAATGACTTCATGCACCCGGACCGCATCGTTATCGGTGCTGACAACGAGCACGCCCGCCAGGTAATGAGCGCACTCTACGCGCCCTTTATCCGCAATCGCCCGCGCACCATCTTCATGGGGATTCGCGACGCGGAGATGACCAAGTACGCCGCCAATGCGATGCTCGCCACCAAGATTTCCTTCATGAACGAGATTGCCAGCCTGTGCGAGCGTCTCGACGTGGACGTCGAGAACGTGCGCCTGGGCATCGGCTCGGACGAGCGCATCGGCTACCACTTTATTTATGCCGGCTGCGGCTATGGCGGCTCCTGCTTCCCGAAAGACGTCAAGGCGCTGATCAACATTGCCCATCAGAACGACTTCGAGCCCAAGCTGCTGCAGGCGGTTGAATCGCGCAACGACCAGCAGAAGCATTCGCTGTTCAACAAGCTGTCCACCCACTTCAAAGGCGACCTGAACGGCCGCACCTTCGCGGTCTGGGGGCTGGCATTCAAACCTGGTACCGACGACATGCGCGAGGCGCCAAGCGTCGTACTGATCAACAGCCTGATCAATGCCGGCGCCAAGGTCCGCGCATTCGACCCGGTCGCCCACGAAACGGCCCGTCGCGAATTCCCCGAGAGCTGGTTCACCGACGGCCTTTTGCAGATCGTCGAAGGCCAATACGAAGCGGCCATCGATGCTGACGCGCTGTGTCTGGTCACCGAATGGAAGCCGTTCCGCCGTCCCGATTTCCGTGCGCTCAAGAAGCTGTTGAAGACACCGCTGATCATCGACGGGCGTAACCAGTACGACCGCGAGCAGGTCAAGCGTGAAGGCTTCAGCTATTACGGCATTGGCCGTCAGCCGGTTCACGCCTGAGCGAGGGCCTGCGAGTGAGCGCCATCGATCAGTCCAGCATGCGGCGCGCTTCGTCTCCGCTGAGGGAGCGTCTGGCCGCACTGCTGCACGCGAGCATGCGCAGCAAGCTGCTGCGCAATATCCTGACCGTGGTGACCGGCACCGCCGGTGCGCAGGCAATCACCCTGGCCTTCATGCCGGTGATCACGCGCATTTACGGTCCGGAAGCGTACGGGGTACTCGGCACCTTTCTCAGCGTCACCATGATGTTGATCCCGGTCGCTGCGCTGACCTATCCCATCGCGATCGTGCTGCCCAAGCGCGATGGCGATGCGCGGGGGTTGGTGCGGCTGGGGTTGGCCATCGCGTTATCGCTGTCCATCGTCGTGGCCCTTGGGCTGCTGTTGTTCGGCGACCAGCTGGCTACAGCGCTGGAGATCGAGATCATCCAGCCGTACCTGATGCTCATCCCGTTCGTGATGTTCTGTGGCGCGGCGCTCGAGATCTGTCAGCAGTGGCTGTTCCGCACCCAGCGCTTCCGTATCACGGCGAGCGTGGCGGTGGGGCACTCGTTGCTGTTCAATTCGATGCGGACCGTGGCCGGTCTGGTGCAGTCGTCTGCGCTGGTGCTGGTCTGCACCACCGCTCTGCAACAAGCGCTGCACGCCGCGATGTTGGGGCTGGCGATGCTGCGGGCCAAGCCTCATGCGGACAATCATGTGGATGAAGTCGAGCAGGGCCGCCCTGGCATGCTCGAGCTGGCTCGCAGGCACAGCGATTTCCCCCGGTTTCGTGCGCCGGTGATGTTGATCAATGCCGTGTCGCAGCATTTGCCGACGCTGGTGCTCGCCGCCTATTTCGGCCCGGCGGCTGCCGGTTTCTTCGCCCTGTGCAAGCAGGCGTTGACCATGCCGACCAACCTGATCGGCAAGTCGGTCGCTGACGTCTACTACCCGCGAATCAGCCGCGCCATCGATGACCGCGAGCCGGTCGCGGCGATGCTGCTGAAGGCAACCGCCGCACTGGGTCTGGTCGGCTTGGTGCCGTTTTCCCTGGTGGCCGTGTTCGGCCCATGGCTGTTTGCACTGGTGTTCGGTGAACAGTGGCATGTGGCTGGCGAATACGCCCGCTGGCTGGCCCTGGCCGAGTACGTGATCTTCGTCTCGCGCCCGTGCGTGGTCGCGGTTCCGGCACTGTCGCTGCAAGCCCGTTTCCTGCTGTTCGAGATCTTCAGCACCAGCTTGCGTGTGCTTTCGCTGTTCGGTGGCGCGCTGTTGATCGGCACCGCGCTGGCCACCGTTCAGGCCTTCGCCGTCGCCAGCATCGTCATCTATTCGTCGCTGATGCTGATCGTGTTGATTGCGTCGCGCAGGTGGTATGCGGCTCAGCAGAACGTGCAGCATCCAGAAGAGAGTTTCGATTGATATGAAAGTATTACATGTGGTCGCTGGCGAATTGACCGGCGGCGCCGCGCGCGGTGCGTACTGGCTGCATCAGGGATTACGATCGCTGGGTGTGGATTCCCGCGTCTACACCAATAGTCAGGAAACCCACGGCGACACCTCGGTGGTGTCCGTCAGCCGCAGCAAAAAAGACAAAATCATCAGCATCGCCAGAAGCCAGGCCGATCAAGCGTTCGCCAGCGTTTATCCCAAGCGCCAGTCGGGCATGTTCAGCGCCGGCGTCATGGGCGCCGATTTCACAGACAGCGCCGAGTGTCGCGAGGCGGACGTGGTGCATCTGCACTGGGTCAATGGTGGCTTCGTCGACACGAAGCATCTCGCCAAGCTGCGTAAGCCGATTGTCTGGACCATGCGTGACATGTGGCCAATGACCGGCGGCTGCCATTACGCCATGGGCTGCGAAAAATTCACCACGGGCTGCGGCAGTTGCGATCAGCTGGGTAGCCAATCCGACAACGACCTGTCGCGCTTCGTGCTCAACCGCAAGCGCAAGTACCTGCCCGAATCGATGAAGATGATTGGCATCAGCGACTGGGTGTCCGAACAGGCCAGGCAGAGCCTGCTGTTCCGCGACTTCGATGTACGCACCATCCACAACAATGTGGATGCCAGCGAATTCTTCCCGCTGGACAAGGCCCTTGCCCGGCAATTGCTGGGTCTGACCAGCGAGAAAAAGATCATCCTCACCGGCTGCACCAGCGCCAAAGACACCTACAAGGGCTTCGGCAAATATCTGGAGATGCTTACGCACCTGGATCCGGCCAAGTACCACCTGTGCTTTTTTGGCAAGTTGGACCAGTCCATGGCCGACGCCTTGGGCTTCGACTACACCTCGTTCGGCTACCTGCACGACAGCATCTCGCTGCGCCTGCTGTATTCGGCGGCGGATGTGTTCATCGCACCGAGCCTGATGGAGGCGTTCGGAAAGACCCTCGCCGAATCGATGGGCTGTGGCACCCCGGTGGTCTGCTTCGACGCCACCGGCCCGAAAGACATCGTGACTCACCAGCACGACGGCTATAAGGCGGCACCCTTCGAAGCCCAGGGTTTAGCCGAGGGCGTCGAGTGGGTCACGGGCGAGGCGGACTATCGACAGCTCGCGGCCAATGCGAGAGAAAAGATCGTCAGCACCTTCGACAGTCCGGTCATCGCCCGCCAATACCAGGCGCTGTACGAGGAAATGCTCGCATGAACGGTCCGTTCGTCCGCGCCGGGCATTGCGGTAACGCCCCGTTAACGTCAACGGCCAACTATCGACTCAATCAGCTGCAAGGCGGGACAGAGCGCTTGCTCGCCGCTGCGCTGTCTGCCCAGCATCAACTCGATACCCCTCTTGTCATCTGGAACCTACAGGTACTCTGAAATGGAAAAGAAACGCGCGCTGATCACCGGAATTACTGGCCAGGACGGTTCCTATCTCGCTGAGTTTCTGCTGGAAAAGGGCTACGAGGTACACGGAATCAAACGCCGTGCGTCGTCGTTCAATACGCAGCGGGTCGACCACATCTATCAGGACCGTCACGTTGAAGACCAGAACTTCGTGCTGCACTACGGCGACCTGACCGACTCGTCGAACCTGACCCGCATCATCCAGGAAGTCCAGCCGGACGAGGTT
>NZ_JAMOIE010000071.1 GCF_024448935.1 Stutzerimonas stutzeri | reverse complement strand
CCGACAGCAGTTCGCGCGCGTTTTCTGCTGTCTTCATCCGTCTGCCGGGAGACATCAGCTTGAATGGGAATGCTCCGGCTGGCCCTCGGACGGGCGTGACTTGAGAAAAAATACTCCACGACCAGGATGACCGCCATGACGGCTGCTGCCACGACTAAAACCAAAGGATCCGAGGCGAGTTTCACCCAGACAAAACCGCCAATGACGATCACATCCATAACGATTGCAATGACCGGAATCGCGGGATGTGCCTCCACCTCCTTGCGCAGATGGCGCAGCACACCCCAATGGATCGCGATGTCCATGATCAGGTAGAAGATGATGCCCAGCGCCGCGATTCGGGACAGGTCGAAGAACGCCGTCAGCAGAAGGCCCAGCACGACCGTATAAACGAGGGTGTGCTTCTGGATGCTGCCCGGCATGTGGAAGTGTCTGTGGGGCACCAACTTCATCTCGGTCAGCATGGCCAGCATGCGTGACACCGCGAAAATGCTGGCGATGATGCCACCGGCGGTGGCGAGCATGGCCAGCACCACGGTAAACCAGACTGCATACTCGCCCAGTGCCGGGCGGGCGGCGGCGGCCAGTGAGTAGTTGCGCGTTGCGATGATCTCCTCCAGCGACAAGTTACTGGAGACCGCGAAACCGACCAGCGCGTAAATCACCACGCAGAGGCCGATAGAGATCATGATGGCCTTGCCCAGGTTCCGGCGCGGGTCTTTAAGTTCCGACCCGCTGTTGGTGATGGTGGTGAAACCTTTGAACGCGAGAATGCCGAGCGCCGTAGCACCGAGAAAACCGGTCAGAGACGCCCCGGGGGCTGGCGCGCCGAAATCCATTGTCACCGAGTCCGCCACCCACACCCCGACCACGCC
This sequence comes from Stutzerimonas stutzeri, assembly GCF_024448935.1. Taxonomy (GTDB): domain Bacteria; phylum Pseudomonadota; class Gammaproteobacteria; order Pseudomonadales; family Pseudomonadaceae; genus Stutzerimonas; species Stutzerimonas stutzeri_AO. Next base: position 25,504 of record NZ_JAMOIE010000071.1, on the reverse strand, counting down.
GAACAGGACGATGCCGCCGATCTTGATGAAACCAAGCAACGAGGCCACCCCCTGTATCAAACCAGTTACGGACAGGTTGATCAGAAAGGCCGTCAGCAATAGCCCCACCCCAAGCGCGGGAACCAGCCAACTGCCGTCATCGACTTCAAACAGCTGCAGGGTGTAGGATCCGAAGGTCCGTGCCAGGAAGCTCTGGGCGATGACCATGGAGAAATACATCAACAGGGCATGGAAGGCAGTGGTCAGGGTTCCACCATATGCCTTCTCCAGATACATGGCGATGCCGCCAGCAGACGGATAGGCATTGGATAACTTGACGTAAGAGTACGAGCTCAACGAGACAATCAGCGCAGCAGAGAGAAACGCCAGAGGAAACAGCCTCCCGGTCATCTCCGCCATCTGTCCCGTCAATGCGAAAATGCCGGCGCCGATCATGACACCGGTGCCCAAGGCAATGGCGCCAATCAGCGAAAGGCTGTCCGCCTGGTATTTTGACGTTCTGTCTGGCGTAGCGCCCATGTGATTACTGTTTACCCGGACGAACGCCCAGATTGTAAATTCCGGCGACCAATACCCCCGCGAACCAGCACAGGATGAAGATGGTGGCCAGGCCCAGCGCAGCCCGGGAGACAGGGACGCTGGTTTTCAGAATCGGCCCCACGTCGAGACCGTGTAGCAGGCTGTTGAAAAATACCACTGCCTTGTCATGCGGCACGGTCGCCATCGTGAGCATGCAGCCGAGATAGAACACCACGCCGGTCGCGCCGAAGGCGAATCCCAGGTATTTCGGGTTTAGCTGCAGCAAGGGAAACGATGGCGTGCGGCCAATGCCGGCGGTGGATCGGTCGCGCTGATTAGGGTCGGTGCTCATGGTCATCCTCTCCTTCCTTTTCATCTTTGTGCATACCGAAGTGCATCAGGTGGCAGAGCATCATCGCGCCGAACGCTATAGCCAGCACCCAGCCACTGCCCAACCCCACGGCAGGCAGGAGAAAAATCAGCAGCAGCGCCAGGGCGCAGCCGACTACCATCATGAGAATGTGCTTCATTGTTCTCTACTCGGGTTTGATCGTGGCCGCGGAACAGTTCATCGCTTGCGTCTCATTCCAATGTGATCAGGCTTTTCAGCCAGGCGTATCGTCTCGCGTGGTGGCCATGGCGCGCCATTGCCCCCAGCGCGGGATGAACATCGGCACGCGCTTGCGGTAAGCGCGGTACTCGGCACCGCGTTCTGTCTCCACATCTCGTTCTTCGCTTCGCGCCAGCAGGTAATAGGCGACCACGATGACGGGAAACAGCACGACGGAGAAAATAGTCGGCCAATGGACGACGCCCTCACCGAAGAGTGCGATGAAGAGGCCCGTGTATTGCGGATGCCGCACCAAGCCGTAGAGACGATCCGTAACAAGCCGCTTTTCCTTTTGGGCACGGTGGAGTTCGCGCCACCCCTCCATGAAAATTCCGATCCCGACGAACAGCAGCGCGTAACCGAGGATCATCGCGATCATCATGCCCGTTTCGCCCAAATCCAGCAGCGTCGACCAGAGGCTGGCGTTGAGATTGGTTTGATCGAGCCCGAAGAACCGCACCAGCAGGTAGATGGTGAGCGGAAACCCGTACATCTCCGCATACAGGGCAATGATGAAGGCTTGCACCACGCCGGCACTCGCCCACTCCTTCCAGGTCTTGGGTGCAAGGTAGCGGTACAGAAACCAGGAGATTACGACGATCACAATCAGGGCGATGCCCCAGGCCCCAGTATGTGCAATGTGTTCTGTCATGACGAACTCCTACTTGTTGGCTTTTACATAAAGTGGGGGGCGTGGCCAGTCTTTAACTGGACTCCATTAAGGCCAGCAACGTATTTCGTCGTCTCGTAATCGGGAATAAGAGGGTAGTACTGCCCACCAATGCGTACACCTTGCCGTCGACTCGGCGCCACCCCGCAATCATGCCCGCGGACCGTGAGGGCATCGCGGGTAAGCCGCAAGTCAAGCGAATGCCCGAGATAGCGGATACGCATATCGAACCGCGCCATTTCCTTCGGAAAGTCCGGTTTGATCCACGGAACAGAATCGCAGTCCCGTGGGGAGAGCGCGCAAGACGAAGGCGGGGTACTCCCGGACGGGCTCATAGTTTGACCCGCTTCAGCAGTTGCGCGTTGATCGCCACCACCACCGTGCTCGCCGACATGAGTACCGCGCCCACGGCCGGTGTGAGCAGGATGTCCCATGGCGCAAGCACGCCGGCGGCCAGGGGAATCGCGAAGATGTTGTAGCCCGCCGCCCACCAGAGATTCTGCACCATCTTCCGGTACGTGGCCCGGCTCAGAGTAATGATCCGAGGAATGTCGCGGGGGTCGGACCTCACCAGCACGATATGCCCGGCCTCCACGGCGACGTCGGCCCCCGCGCCGATGGCGATCCCGATATCGGCCGTGGCCAGAGCCGGTGCATCGTTCACGCCATCGCCGATCATCGCGACTTTCTTCCCTTGCGCCTGCAGTTCGCGGACCTTGTTGGCCTTGTCATCGGGCAGCACTTCCGCGAACACGGTGTCGATTCCGAGCTCCTTCGCGACGGCATCGGCCACGGCCTGCGCGTCACCCGTCAGCATGGCGACCTGGATCCCGCTCTCATGCAGCGCGGCGATGGCTTCGCGGCTTTCCTCACGAATCGCGTCCGCCACCGCGTAAACGGCCAGGGCACGGCCTTCGCGAACGAGATAGATCGCCGCCTGACCGCGGCTGGCCGCGGCCTCGGCCGCCCCCTGTAGCGCCGGTGGCACCTCGACCTTCTCCGCCTTGAGGAGCGCCGGGCCGCCCATGTGGTATTCGGCGCCTCCGATCATGGCCGCCACGCCCTTGCCGGTGAGGGCGCGGAAACCTTCGGCGGCAGGAATCTCTATGCCTTTGTCCTCCGCGGTATTGACGATGCCACGAGCGATCGGGTGCTCGGACTCCGACTCGATGCCGGACGCGATGCGGAGCACTTCGTCCTCCGCCAGCCCTTCCGCAACGGACATGGCCACGACCCGGAACTCGCCGAGGGTCAACGTTCCAGTCTTGTCGAAAATCACCGTGTCGAGGTTGCGCGCCTCCTCGAGCCCACGCCGGTCCCGCACCAAAAGACCGTTGCGGGCCCCCAGCGTCGTGGAGATGGCCACTACCAAGGGCACGGCCAGCCCGAGCGCGTGGGGGCAGGCGATCACCAGCACCGTCACCATCCGCACCACGGAGAAGTCGATCGCTGCCCCCACCAACTGCCACACCCCCAGGGTGGTGGCGGCGGCGCCGATCGCCACGAACGTCAGCAGCCGGGCCGCGCGGTCCGCCAGGTGCTGCGCCTTGGATTTGGATTTCTGCGCATCGGCCACGAGCCGCATGATGCCGGAGAGCTTGGTCTTCTCCCCCGTCCCGGTGACCTCGACGCGCAGAGATCCTTCTCCGTTGATCGTGGCGGCGATCACCTCGTCACCTTCCCGCTTCTTCACCGGCCTGGATTCCCCGGTGATCATCGCCTCGTTGATGTCGCTCTCGCCCTTGCGTACCACGCCGTCCGCGGGAACGCTCTCGCCCGGACGCACCAGCAGGAGATCACCGTTCTTCAATGCGCTGACGGCGACCTTCTCCTCGCCCCCATCGGTGATCCGCGTCGCGGTGTCCGGAAGCAGCTTCGCCAGTTCTTTCAGTGCCCCTTGAGCCTGATTGATGGAGCGCATCTCGATCCAGTGGCCAAGGAGCATGACCGCGACCAGCGTGGCCAATTCCCACCACAGCGCATTCGCCTCGATCAGCCCGAGCTGAACGACCCAGGAGAACAGGAAGGCAACCGTGATGGCGAGCGAGATCAGCGTCATCATTCCCGGCAGTCTGGACCGCAACTCTCGCCACGCTCCCTGCAGGAAGACCAGACCGCCGTAGACGAAGACGACCGTGGCGAGCACGGGCCCGATCCAATCCGATCCGGGGAATTCCGGGGCCCGGTAGCCGAGAAGCTCCTGGATATGGGCCGACCAGAAGACCACCGGAACGGTGAGAGCCAGCGAGAGCCAGAACCGGTCCCGGAACATTGCGGGAGAGTGGCCCTCGTGCTTGTCGTGGTTGTCGTGGCCTGCACGGCTGGAGGCCGCTCCAGGCTTGTGGGGCTGCGCGCCCGCCGCCTCCTTATGGTCTTTGTGTTCGTCGGCTGGAGAAGCGGCCGGTACGGGTGCCGGAGTGGCGGCGGAAGCATCCGGTGTAGACGGCGGCGCCTCGACTTGTTGTTCGTGACCTGAAGGTGCGATGGGCGTGACGGAAGCGGCGTCCGGTGCCATGTGGCCTTCATGACCCGCGTCAGTCGAAGCGACGGCGGGCGCGGCGGAATCGTACCCGCGTTGGCGTACGGCTGACTTGATATCGGCTACCTCGAGTCGGGTTTCGTCGTAGCGCACGGTGGCGCTTCCCGCAGCGTAATTCACGGTAACGCTTTCGACACCCGGTACCTCGCTGATCCGCTTTTCCACTTCGTCCACGCTCAATACCGACAGCATGGCGTGCACTTCAATAACGCTCGTTTTCATCGTGTCTCCTGCGCCTTTGGTGGCATTCTCAATAGCCTTCGGAGGGCTGATCTTCGGCCTTGCACAGATGCTTGGGCAGGAGTTCGCCGCTGCAGTCGTAACCGCACTTGGCTGGGTCTTTGAAACGAGAGATAGCAACAAATCGCAGTCGTTGGGCGTTCATTTTCAAGCTATCGCAGGCGGCATTGGGCAATCCAAAACACTCGCAAAGGCGCGCAATAACTCTACCTCGACCGGTGTCGCTCTCCGATCGTGCCAGATGCTGGCGGCACAGGCCTTAAGCAATCTGGATTTCGCCAGGGGTTTCAATTGTTCCAATTTCCCCAAGGCCAGATCCAGATCCGAGACCTTGATTTGATCTTTCCCCAGTAATGCGAGCCCGCTCAGCCCCAGCACTTGTACCGCCGCGCCAAACGCTTGTTCCATATCGCTTTGAATCTGAGCGCCGGCATGCACCACTACAGAGAGCACGAGCTCAACCTCCGTCCTGACCTGCCCAGGATTGGAATAACGCGCCTTCGTGGGCGCCAATTCGAAGAATTGCGCGTCGAGATGGCTGAACAGGATTTTCTGCAACGACCATTCCAGCAGATCGACGCTGGAGTCCATCTCGACCAACTCGATCAGGTTTCCTCTGAATACCTTGTACTGATTGAGCGACAACTGCTTCAGCGCCGGCATGGCGATATCGATCACCGGCAAACGGTATTTGACGTCCAGCCGGCCCGTCTCTGGCATCAACTGGCGCGTCAACGCGTAAACACCCACATCGGCATGTTCCTGCAGCTGCTTCAATTGCCTGGCGCGAACCTCTTGCCCCTCGTCCAGCACCAGGGAATAGACGACTGCCCGAGCGCCGTGCGGCTCTCGCACGGCGTCCTTGATGGCTGCGGGCAATTCCGACAGCAGCGAGCGGGCGTAATCGATGGTTTCCTGCCTCGGATTGCCGATCTGATCCATTGCAGTCATGACGTGGGCGAGCGCCGTGCCGGCGGCGACCTCGCCGGCACCCGGACGGCGCGTCATGGTTTCCGAATTAGCGGCCTGCTGCCCGTCCCGATCCGCATCGGCGCGGTCGGAGGAATCGAACTTGCCGTCCCACTGAGGATCAATGCGCAGAATGCGCTCCGCCAGCGGCGGGTGCGTGGCTGACAAGCCTTGTATGAAGCCCGATACGCCCTGCGCGAAAAAGGCGTGACTGACTTCGGGCGCGGCAGGATTCGCGATTTTTGAGCCAGACTCGATCCCTCCGATCCTCTTCAGTGCGCCCGCAATCCCGTTCGGATTGCGCGTGAACTGGACCGCAGAGGCGTCCGCCAGGAATTCGCGCTGCCGACTCACCGCGGCTTTTATCAGACCGCCGAAAAACGTGCCGGCAAATCCGATGACGATCAGCCCGATCGCCAGCGCCAGCATTGCAGCCGCGCCTTGACCGCTGCTACGCCGGCCGCGCGAGAACGACGTCGAGTACAGCAGGTAGTAGCCGAGAATCCCGAGAATAAGGATGCCGTTCAGTACACCTATCAAACGAAGGTTGAGCCGCATATCGCCGTTGAAGATATGGCTGAACTCATGCGCGATGACGCCTTGCAGCTGGTCGCGGCTCAAATGATCGATCGCACCCCGGGTAATCCCAATGACGGCATCGCGCGGCGAGAATCCCGCTGCAAAGGCGTTGATGCCCCGTTCGTCGGCAAGCACATAGACCGGCGGCGCAGGCGTTCCCGAAGCGATGGCCATCTCCTGCACCACATTCAGCAGCTTGCGTTGATTAGGGTCCTGGGTATCCTGCGGAATCAGTTGCCCGCCCAACGCCTCCGCGACCACCTTGCCGCCTCCCGACAACGCCAGGATCTTGTAGAGGCTGCCCGCCAGCACCACGACTGCGACCCCGGCGCTAACGGCAGCGAAAGTCCGCCAATCCATTTGCCGGAAAAGTGTCCCGCCATCGCGCAACTGCTGATTATCGATAAAGCCGAACACGATCATGACCAGCAAGTTCGTCATGACGATCAAGGCGACCACGGCCAGAACGAACAGGGCCACAAGCAAAGCCGTGTGCTTGCGCACACGGTCTTGCGATTCGAAGAAGTTCATCGTTTCAACACCGAGGCGGAGCCGCCGCCATCAAAACGCGACTTTCGGCGCGGCCTGTATGGCCGCACTGTCTTCAAATTCGAGCAACGCCGCGTCCTTTGCGTGGCCAAACATCGCGGCAAAGAAAGCCGGAGGGAACGACTGCTTATAAGTGTTATAAGCCATGACCTGATCGTTGAAAGCCTGGCGCGCGAAGGAAACCTTGTTTTCAGTCGACGTCAGCTCCTCGCTCAACTGCATCATGTTCTGACTGGCTTTGAGATCCGGATAGGCCTCCATCACCATTCTCATATTCATCAAGGCGCCGGACAGCTTGCCCTCGGCGCCCATCAGTGCCGACATCGCCCCTGGGTCGCCCGGCGCCGCCGCCGCGCCGGACAACGTGCCGGAAGCCTCGTTACGCGCCGCGACCACCGATTCCAGCGTTTTCCGTTCGTGTTTGATGTAACCTTTGGCGGTTTCTACAAGGTTCGGAATCAGATCGTAACGGCGTTTTAGCTGTACCTCTATCTGCGCAAAGGCATTCGTATATCGATTCTTCAATGCGACCAATCTATTGAAAATCGCGATCACATAAAACGTCACCAGCGCAATGACAACCAGAACTGCTATGAGTATTAGTGTGGTATTCATGTATCTCGCCTTTATCGTAGTGTGCCTAAGTTTCGAGAGCTGCTTTTCCGGACCGCAGGTGCTCAGCACCGAGAGCAAACATTGGATCCCAATTCGATATTGAATTACCGCTGCCACAGAATATGAGCGGCCTCCAGTGGAATCGCCGCGCCGTCGTGGCGCGGCAGGATTCGCGCCGTGTAATCTGTAGCCGGGCGGGTAGCCGGGACGTGCGCGTGGTAGGTGTCTGCGCCCGAGGCTTGCCGCACGCGCTTCATCTCCTGCCGCACGGGCGCACTCTCTCCCACTCTCTCGGCGTAGAGTTCTACCCGCACCAGCGCCGGGTCGAGATCGGCAAAATATACCTGAACGTCGAATTCGTGCTGCGCGCCAGCGGTAGCAACCTTCATTTCGCCGAAGCGCAACGCGGTCCACTTTTGCTCCAGCTCTCGCCGCCAACTAACCAGCTGCGCACCGCTTCTACCCTTGCCGGCACTGCGCTCATGGTAGGCTGAAGCTGCCGGGAAGTAGTATTGCTCGGTGTATTCGCGTACCGCGCGGTTGGTGGAAAAGCGCGGTGTCAACCGTGCCATGCTTTCCCGCATCCGTGCCACCCAGGCGCTCGGGATACCCTGCTCGTCGCGGGTATAGAACTCGGGGATCACCTCGCGTTCGAGCAGGTCGTATAGGGCCTCGGCTTCGATCGCGTCCCAGACAGGATCACTGTCATGTTCCTGACCATCCCCCAGCGCCCACCCCACTTCCGGCGCGTAGGCTTCCGCCCACCAGCCGTCCAGTTCCGACAGATTGAGGCCGCCATTGACCAGCACCTTCATGCCGCTGGTGCCGCTCGCTTCCCAGGGCCGGCGCGGCGTGTTGAGCCAGACATCCACACCCTGCACCAGGTGCTCGCCCAAATGCATGTCATAGTCACTGAGGAAGATCACATGGGAGCGCACCTCAGGCCGCCGGATAAACTGCATCCATTGTTGAATCAGCGCCTGCCCGGCCTGATCCGCGGGATGGGCCTTGCCGGCCATGATAAGCTGCACCGGGCGTTGCGGATTTGTCAGCAGGCGCAGCAGGCGCTCCGGGTCGTGCAGCAGCAGATTCGGTCTTTTATAGGTTGCAAAACGGCGCGCAAAACCCAACGTCAAGGTATTGCAATCACACTGATGCTTCGCACTCTCCACCTCCTCGGGCGGCAAGCCGGTGGCGGCCAGTTGCCGGGACAAGCGCTCGCGCACATAGTCGAGCAGCGCCGTGCTGGCGGCAGTGCGGAATTGCCAGAGACTGGCGTCGGAGAGGGCGCGAATATGCTGTTCATGGGATTCCGTCATTCCCAGCCAGCGGTCCTTGCCACAGGCCTGCGTCCAAAGATTGTCCGCTGCCGCCGAGTCCCAGGTCGGCATATGCACGCCGTTGGTCACGTGTGCGACCGGCACCTCGTCCGCAGGCCAGCGCGGAAACAACGGCGCAAACAGGTGCCGGCTTACTTCTCCATGCAGACGGCTCACGCCATTCACCGCGCCGCTGCCGCGGATTGCTAGATAGGCCATATTGAAAGGCTCCGCCGCGTCGTTCGGATCCTGACGGCCCAGTGCCAGCAAATCGTGGAGGGTGATGCCAAGCTGGTTGCGGGCATAGCCGCCCAGGCAGTGTTCAATGAGGTTGGGCGCGAAGCGGTCGAAGCCGGCGGCTACCGCCGTGTGGGTCGTGAAGAGATTGCCCGCGCGCGTCACGGCCAGTGCGGCTTCGAAAGACTGCCCGGTGGCTTGCATGAAACCCCGCGCGCGCTCCAGCACGGCGAGCGCGGCATGACCTTCATTCAGGTGGCAGACTTCCGGCTTGATGCCGAGTGCGGCGAGCAGGCTCCAGCCACCGATCCCGAGGACCAACTCCTGCATCAGGCGCAGGTCCGGCGCGCCCCCGTAAAGCTCGCTGGTGATCCCCCGGTACGGCGGGTAGTTCGCCGTATCGTTGCTGTCCAGCAGGTAAAGCTTCACGCGGCCCACCTGAACCTGCCAGGCGCGCAGCCAGATCGGGTGTCCGGGCAGGTCGAGCTGTAGCCGCAACCACTCTCCATTGGGCTGGCGCAACGGCGTGATCGGCAACTGTCCAGGATCGTTGTAGGGGTAAATGGCCTGTTGCGCACCGTCCTGATCAATCAACTGGCGAAAATAGCCTTGCTGGTAGAGCAGCCCCACGCCGATCACCGGGATACCCAGATCGCTCGCGGCCTTGAGCTGATCGCCGGCCACATTGCCGAGTCCGCCCGAGTAAATGGGCAGCGCCTCGCTCAGCATGAATTCCATGCTGAAATAGGCGACACAGGTCAGCGGCGATTGCGGGTAGGTTTGCTGAAACCACGCCGGCGCCTGTGCGGCGTCGCGCCTGGCCTGCACCAGATCGTCAACGTTTTTGCGGAAAGCGGTATCGGTCAAAACCCCCTGGAGTTTCTCCCGCGAGACTGTCTGCAGGACGACCCATGGATTTTGGGTCAGCTCCCAAAGAGCGGGATCCAGCTGCCGCCACACCTGATCGGTGGCGTGATTCCACGACGAACGCATATCCAGGGCCAGCTCGGCCAGGGAATCGAATCCCTCGACATCCGTGTGCAGCAGGCCGTATAGCGGCCGGCTGGCATGGATTTCATTGCTCATGGGTTCTCCTTCATTTTTTCAACCAGGGCCAGCGCCCGCTGGCACACGTTCTCCACGCCGAATCCGTATTCGCGCAGCATGATCGGCCCCGGTGCCGAAGCGCCGAAGCCATCCACGCCCAGCACGTCTCCACAGCCACCCACGTAGCGATGCCACCCTTGGCTCACCCCGGCCTCGACCGCGAGCCGCGCTGTGATGGAGGGCGGCAACACCGAGTCGCGATACACTTGCGATTGGGCCTCGAACAGTTCCCAACTCGCCATGGAGACGAGGCGCACTGCGACGCCTTCTCCCTGCAGACGTTCCGCCGCGGCCACAATCAGCCCGACCTCGGAGCCGCTGGCGATCAGGATCAGCTCGGGCTTGCCGTCCGCCGCATCGGACAACACGTACGCCCCGCGGCGCAGGCCGTCCGCCGGCGCATGGCGGCGGCGATCGAGCGTGGGCAGGTCCTGCCGGCTCAGCACCAGCACCACCGGATGATCGCAGGTCTCCAGCGCGACCCGCCACGCGACCGCGGTTTCGTTGGCGTCGCCGGGGCGGATCACGGTCAGGTTCGGAATCGCACGCAGCGCGGCCAGTTGCTCCACCGGCTGATGGGTAGGACCGTCTTCGCCGAGCGCGATGCTGTCGTGGGTGAACACGTGCACGACGTGCAAGCCCATCAACGCCGCCAGCCGGAGCGGCGGACGCATGTAGTCGGAGAAGATCAGGAAGGTCGCGCCATACGGAATACAGCCACCGTGCGCGGCCATACCATTGACGATCGCGCCCATCGCATGCTCACGCACGCCGAAGTGCAGGTTGCGTCCGGCGTAACTCCAGCCACCACCATCGGAGCCCTGGGTATCGTCGTTCACACCCGCCGGCGGATTGAAATCGCCCAGGTCTTTCAGCGTGGTCTTGGTCGACGGATCCAGATCCGCCGAGCCGCCGGTCAACATCGGCAGCCGCGGCGCGATTGCATTCATCACCTGGCCCGAAGCAACGCGCGTGGCGATACCCCTGGCGTCGGCGGGAAAGACCGGAATGTCCGCGTCCCAGTCCGGCGGCAGCTCGCCGCGCAGGCTTAGCCTCAGTTCCTCGGCCAACTCGGGGAAGGCCAGCGCGTAGGCCATCATGCGCTCGTTCCACGCGGCCTCGTCGTGCGCGCCGCGTTCGAGCGCCGCGCGAAAATGCGTCAGCGCCGGGTCGGGAATCAGAAACGGCGGCTCGGTCGGCCAGCCGAGGTTCTGCTTGGTCAGGCGCACCTCGTTGACACCAAGCGGCGAGCCGTGCGCCTCGAAGCTGTCGTGCTTGTTGGGGGAGCCGTAGCCGATGTGGGTGCGCACCAGGATCAGCGAGGGCCGCGCCGTCTCCGTGCGCGCGGCCCGCAGCGCGGCGTCGATCGCGGCGAGGTCGTTGCCGTCCGCGACCGGCAGCGTATGCCAACCATAGGCCTCAAAGCGGCGCGCGCGATCCTCCGAGAACGCGATGTCGGTGCCGGCCGCCAGCGTCACGCGGTTGTCGTCGTACAGGCAGATCAGCTTGCCGAGCTTGAGATGGCCGGCCAGCGAGGCCGCCTCCGCCGCGACCCCCTCCATCAGGTCGCCGTCGCTGACCAGCGCATAGGTGGCATGGTCGATCACCTCGAATCCGGGACGGTTGTAGCGCGCCGCCAGCTGCGCTTCGGCGATCGCCATACCCACCGCATTGGCGAGGCCCTGCCCGAGCGGCCCCGTGGTGGTCTCCACGCCCGGCGTATGCCCGCGCTCGGGATGTCCCGGCGCCTTGCTGCCCCACCGGCGGAACTGCTTGATGTCGTCCAGCGAGAGCGCGTAGCCCGTCAGGTGCAGCAAGCTATAGAGCAACATCGAACCGTGTCCGGCCGAGAGTACGAAACGGTCGCGATCGAACCAGTCCGGATTGCGCGGATTATGCTTGAGCAGGCGTGTCCACAGCACATAGGCCATCGCGGCCGCACCGAGCGGCATGCCCGGATGCCCGCTGTTTGCCTGTTGCACGGCGTCCACCGACAGGAAGCGGACGGTGTTGACGCAAAGCTGATCGAGTAGGTCTGACATGATCACTCCCAGGCGTGTGCAACGCCCATCAATGGTCCACCAGCGCGCGGTCAACGACGGCCTGTGCCTCGCGCAGGATGTCGCGCAAATGGTCTTCGCCACGGAAACTCTCCGCGTAGATTTTGTAAATGTCTTCCGTACCGGACGGCCGTGCAGCGAACCAGCCGCTGGCGGTGACCACCTTGATGCCGCCGATCGGCGCGTCGTTGCCCGGCGCGCGATCGAGCACGCGCTCGATCCTCTCGCCGCCCAGTTGCGTGATCTGCAGCTGCCGTGGCGAGAGTTTGGACAGCCGCTCTTTTTGCGCCGGTGTGGCGGGTGCCTCGACCCGATCGTAGGCTGGCTCGCCAAACTTGCGCGTCAGCTCGCGGTAGATCTCACCGGGATCGCGGCCCATGCGCGCCGTGATTTCGGCGGCAAGCAAGGCCGGGGCGATGCCGTCTTTATCCGTGGTCCAGACGCTGCCGTCACGACGCAGAAAGGACGCACCCGCACTCTCTTCGCCGCCGAAGCCAAGCGAGCCGTCGAGCAGGCCATCGACGAACCACTTGAAGCCAACCGGCACCTCATGGAGCTTCCGGCCGAGTTTCGCCGCGATGCGATCGATCATCTGGCTGCTGACTACCGTCTTGCCCACCGCCGCATCCTGGCTCCACTCCGGTCGATGCTGGAACAGGTAGTGGATGGCGACAGAAAGATAGTGATTGGGCGGAAGCAAGCCCGTGCTCCGGGTAACGATGCCGTGCCGGTCGTGATCGGTGTCGCAGGCGAAGGCGATGTCGAAGCGGTCCTTCAGGCCGATCAAATTCTGCATGGCATAGGACGAAGACGGGTCCATGCGGATCTGGCCGTCCCAATCAACCGTCATGAACCGGAAAGTCGGGTCGACGACTTCGTTCACCACCGTGAGATTCAAGCCATAGCGCTCGGCAATCGCGGCCCAGTAGTGGACCCCGGCGCCGCCGAGCGGATCCACGCCCATGCCAATGTGGGCGCCGCGAATCGCCTCCATGTCGATCACCTTGTCGAGATCGCTCACGTAAACGTTGAGGTAGTCGTGCCGGTGCGTGGTGGCGGCGCGCAGCGCCTTATCGTAAGGCATTCTTTTGACGCCCTGGAGGCCGCTTTCCAGAAACGCATTGGCCCTGGCTTCGATCCATCCCGTGACATCCTTATCCGCCGGCCCGCCATTGGGCGGGTTGTACTTGAAGCCGCCGTTGTCGGGCGGGTTGTGCGAGGGCGTGACGACAATGCCATCCGCAAAGCCTGCGGTGCGCCCACGGTTGTAGGTAAGTATTGCGTGAGAAACCGCAGGAGTTGGTGTGTATTCGTCGTGCTCCGCGAGCATGACATCCACGCCATTGGCCGCCAGCACTTCGAGCACGCTGGCACAAGCCGGCACCGACAGCGCGTGCGTGTCCGTGCCGAGGAACAGCGGGCCATCGACGCCATGCTGTGTGCGGTATTGGCAAATAGCCTGAGCGATGGCAAGCACGTGCCATTCGTTGAAGCTACGAGAAAAAGCCGAACCACGATGCCCGGAGGTGCCGAAGCTGATGCTTTGCTCAACAACCGCCGCATCGGGCACGTCGGAATAGTAGGCCGTCACCAATTTGGCAACATTTACCAATATCGACGCGGGTGCAGGATTCCCTGCCAAAGGGCTTATCTTCATTCGCTCTCCATCACAGCCGTATATTTTCCCTGCACCGCCGCGCTATTTAAACGCGCGCGCTTCAACAGGGTTTGCTGCGCGATCGACTTGTTCGCGGCCTCGCCGTGCCAAGCCCGGAGCACGGATGCCTGCAACGCGCGCCCGTACGAAAAGCTCAAGCGCCACGGCTGCTTCTCAGCAGTGGCGTTCAAGGCCTGGAGGTTGGCGGTGGCCGTTGCCTCGCTCTGACCACCGGAGAGGAAGTTGATCCCGGGCACCGCTGCTGGCACCGTGCGCCGCAGGCAGATAAGCGTTGCTTGCGCCACCTGTTGCGGCGTGGCGGGCTCCGGGCATGTGCGGCCAGGCTCGACCATATTGGGTTTCAGAATCATGTACTCCAGTGCAACACGTTGCAGGTGCAGCGCGTGAAAGACCGCATGCAAGACTTCCTCCGTGACGCGTGCGGACGTCGCCAGCGTGTGATCGCCGTCCATTAATACCTCGGGCTCGACGATAGGCACCAACGCTTGTTCCTGGCAAATGGCCGCGTAGCACGCCAAAGCATGGGCATTGGCTGCAATCGCCTGCGGCGTCGGGATGCCTGCGCCGATGTGAATCACCGCGCGCCATTTGGCGAAACGTGCGCCCAGCTGTTTGTATTCGCCCAGCCGCTGCGCCAGACCGTCCAAACCCTGCGTCACCGTCTCTCCGGGAAAACCGGGCAGCGACATCGTGCCCTTATCCACCTTGATGCCGGGCACAATGCCCTGCGCTTTCAGTAACTCCGGAAAAGGCACGCCCGCTGCACTTTTCTGTTTGAGGGTCTCCTCGAACAGGATGACGCCGCTGATAAAACCGCCGAGTCTGGGTGTGGAAAATAACAGCTCGCGGTAATCGCGCCGGGTTTCCTCCGTGCTCGCGACATTCACCGCCTTGAGCCGCTTTTCAATGGTGCCCGCGCTCTCGTCGGCTGCCAGAATTCCTTTACCCGGCGCCGTTAGCTCGGCTATGGTCTTTTCCAACTCTTGTGTGGCTATCGACATAAAACCTCCATCCGTTATTACCCGTCCGATAGATTGAACCACGGCGCTATGCGTGTCGCGCGTCGTTGAGCAGGCGGATGACCGGCTCATCCAGATCATGGTCGTAACCCAGAACGCTCAGGGATGCTGTCTCAAGATACAAGCGGCGCGCTTCCAGAGCAGGCAGTGCAATCCAGCGCGCCATGAGGATGCGTAACAGGTGGCCGTGCGCGAAGACCAGCACATCACTCTCCAGTGCACGAATCCGATCAATGACACGATCCGCGCGCGTTGCCACCTCCATCAGCGTTTCCCCGCCCGGGCAACCGTCCTCGAACAGACGCCAGCCGGGACGTTCGGCCCGGATGGCTGACGTGCGCCGGCCTTCGTAATCGCCGTAGTCCCATTCCATCAGATCGGGATCGGGCTCCATGCGTTCATCGAATCCTGCCAGCTCGCCAGTCCGCCGCGCCCGTTGCAGCGGGCTGGTGAGCACTTTGGTAAAGGTCAAGCCACGCAGCCGTGCGCCCAGATCCCGCGCGTCGCGCTCGCCCCGTTCGGTCAGCGGAATGTCGGTCCGACCGGTGTGTTGTCCGCTGAGCGTCCAGGCGGTCTCGCCATGCCGGACGAGATAGACTTTGGGAAGTACGCCGCTCATTTGCGTGCGGGGCCTTTCATCTACGTTGCTCATTTGGCACCTGCAATGCTTGCGCGTAGCGGATTGCGGTTGATGGGGTAGCCACTTTCACGGCCGTCCATTTTTGAGCCCGCGGTAGCGCCGGATGAGCGCGTTGGTCGAGCTGTCATGCTCGAGCTGCGGTTCGCCCGTGCTTTCAAGTTCGGGGATCGTCCGCTGCGCCAGCACCTTGCCCAACTCGACGCCCCATTGATCGAATGAATCGATATTCCAGATGGTCCCTTGAGTGAAGACGCTGTGTTCGTACAGCGCGACCAGAGCCCCCAGTGTCTCCGGCGTCAGGCGCTCGATGAGCAGGGTATTGCTCGGACGATTGCCTTCGAAGGCGCGGTGCGGCGCGAGCCACTCGGGCGTCCCCTCGTCCTTGATCTCATCTTCCGTCTTGCCGAACGCCAGCGCTTCGGTCTGCGCAAACAGATTCGACATCAGTAGATCATGCTGATTAGCTATTGGATTCAACGCCTGGCAAAAGCCGATGAAGTCGCACGGGACGATTTTCGTTCCCTGATGGATGAGTTGATAGAAGGAGTGCTGGCCGTTGGTGCCGGGCTCGCCCCAGTAGATGGGCCCGGTCTGCCAGGCGACGCGCGTGCCGTCGAGCGTCACGTGCTTGCCGTTGCTCTCCATCGTCAGTTGCTGCAGGTATGCGGGGAAGCGTTTGAGATACTGCTCATAAGGCAACACCGCAACCGTCTGCGCATCGAGGAAGTTGCTGTTCCATACCGCCAGCATCCCCATGAGTACCGGCAGGTTCTGCTCGAACGGAGCGCTGCGGAAGTGCCGGTCCATCGCGTGAAAGCCGGCGAGCAGCGCGCGGAAGTTCTCGGGTCCGATGGCAATCATGGTCGACAGGCCGATCGCCGAGTCCATCGAGTAGCGCCCGCCGACCCAGTCCCAGAAGCCGAACATGTTCGCAGTATCGATGCCGAACGCGGCCACTCCGTCGGCGTTGGTCGATACGGCGACGAAGTGCCTGCGCACGGCACGTTCGTCACCGAGTTTGCGCAAGCTCCAGGCGCGGGCGGGGTGCGCATTAGTCAGGGTCTCGAGCGTCGTGAACGTCTTCGAACAGATGATGAACAGCGTTTCTTCGGGGTCGAGATCGCGCGTGGTTTCCTCGAAGTCGGTGCCGTCCACATTCGAGACGAAGCGGAATGTCATGTCGCGCTGACTGTAATAACGCAGCGCCTCGTACGCCATCACCGGGCCGAGGTCGGAGCCGCCGATGCCGATGTTGATGATGTTGCGGATGCGCTTGCCGGTGTACCCCCGCCACGCCCCGCTGCGGACCTGGCGCGAGAATGCGGCCATCCGATTAAGAACCGCATGCACCCCGGGCACAATGTCGATACCATCGACGACAATGCGCTCGGTCTCGGGCGCGCGCAGGGCCGTATGCAGCACGGCGCGCTTTTCCGTCACGTTGATCCGCTCGCCGCGGAACATCGCGGTTATGCGCTCACGCAGATCGCACTCCTCGGCCAGTCCCACGAGCAGTCGTATCGTCTCGTCAGTGATGCGGTTCTTTGAGTAGTCGAGGTAAATACCGGCGGCTTCGGCGGTCAGGCGCTCGCCCCGGCGAGGATCGTCGGCGAAGAGTTGCCGCAGATGCAGGCCGCGGACCGCTTGGTAATGCTCGGCAAGCGCTTTCCACGCCGCGCGCTCCGTTACGCCTTGCGCCGGCGCGGTCGAACGGGTGGTCGGCGTCGGGCGGCTCATGTGTAATCGGCCTTCGTCAGCACGTCGCTTTTTGAGGCGACGCGGGACATCAGATCATTCCATGACTTGGCGAAGGCGGCGGTGCCTTCGCGCTGGAGGTCGGCGGCAAGCGCTTCATCGTCGATGCCCGCGCGGGTAAATCCCGCGAGCACCACTTCGGCATTGCCGCCGTCGAACCGCATGGCGTTCTTCACCTTCCCATGATCGGCGAAGGCGAGCAGTGTCTTTTCCGGCATGGTGTTGATGGTGTCCGGCGCCGCCAAGGCTTCGACGTAAAGAACGTCCGGGGCGGCGGGATCCTTGGTCCCGGTGCTGGCCCACAGCAGGCGCTGCGGCCGGGCGCCGTAACTGGCCAGCTTGCGCCAACGCTGTGAGGTCAGCAGATCTCGGTAGGCCTGGTAGGTGCGCATGGCGATGGCAATACCGAGACGGTTGCGCAGCGCTTCCGGAACCTTGTCCTTGGCAGCCACATCCCAGCGGCTGACGAAAATCGATGCCACGGAAGCCACCCTGGCATCACGGCCGGCCGCGATGCGCCGTTCGATGCCGCGCATATACGCCTCGGCGGCGGCGATATAGTGCTCGCGCGAGAACAGCAACGTCACATTCACCGGCACGCCGGCGAAGATCGACTCCTCGATCGCCGGAATCCCTGCGGCGGTACCCGGGATCTTGATGAACAGATTGGGGCGTTGCGCGCGCGCATGCAGCCGCGCCGCCGCCTTGATGGTGCCGGCGGTGTCGTCCGCCAGCAAGGGCGACACCTCCAGCGACACCCAACCGTCTACGCCACCGGTGGCATCGTGGATCGGACGGAACAGATCCGCCGCCTGGGTCAGGTCCTCCAGCGCCAGTTCGAAGAACAACGCCTCGCCCGACTCGCCCGCGAGCGCCTTTCGGCGGATGGCATCATCGTAGAAATCAGCATCGTCGATAGCGTGCTCAAAGATCGTGGGATTGGAGGTCAGCCCGGTCACGGAAAGTTCGTTGATATAGCGGCCCAGTGTGCCGCTCGTCAGCAGCCCGCGCGTAATATTGTCGAGCCAGAGGCTTTGACCGAGATCGTGAAGCTGCCGTGCCGCGTTCATGTCGCCTCCTGTTCCCGATCGCGGCCCCTGGCAGGCCCGACCAACATGGATAAATTGAAATGGCGCAGATCGCCGATACGCTCGATCGGCAGGTCTGCGGGCGGATAGGTCGAGAGGTTATGCCGGTCGGGTTGGACGGCCGCTTCTGACGCGGACCTAGTGGCGTGATTTTTCGGCTTCACGTTTCACCTCGTCCGCCCAGTAGCCGGGACGCCGATAGTGTTCATGGATGCCCATTTCCTGCTTTCGATCCAGCTGCGCCGCTGAGTCATACGGCGGCGCGTCTTTCACTGCTTGGCGGGTCAGATTGACCGAGACCGTGGCGTCGGACCAGCTCACGTCCTGGATCCATTGCGGCGCGATGAGCACCTGGTGACCGAGCCACCAGTTGCTGGTGTCCACGATGATGTATCGAATGGCCAAGGTCTCCTCATCGACGAGCAGGTCCTGTACGTGACCGATGTCGCCATCGGTCGCCTGAATGTGATACCCCTTAACCGCTTTGCAACTGCGCAGATGATGATCGTCATCCTGATGCCGAGCTGCTTCAGCCTGTTCATACGCCTCCGCGGCTTCCGGACCTTCGGCATAAGGCGTCGAAGCCAAGCCGCCGTAGCCAGTCAACATCATGCCCGGGTATGCACCCCCGCCCCAGAGCCCGGCACCGCCCCAATAGTAGGGATAGTTGTAATACCCCAGGTAGCGTATTTCGTGCTGACGCGAGACCGGCTTGTCGGTGTCAATGTCGGGGCTGTTTTTCACCTGCTCTTTCGTGATTGAGACGGGCAGTACCTTTTCCGTCCAGTTCGGGTGGCCGATCGCGATCGGCGAGATCAGCACTTTTCGACTCGAAAGCCAGCTGCCGGTGTCGACAACGAGATAGCGGATGACCCACGCTCCATCATCGAAATAAAAATCTTTCACGTGACCAATGGTGCCATCGGTCGCGCGGATGGCGTAGTCCTCCAGATCATTCATCGTGCGTAGCATGTCCTTCTCCTTCAAACCTGAGATTTTCAAACAGGGTTCGATACAGCTTTGCCATCAGGCTCAGGTTCGGCTTTCCCTTCGAATCGAGCTGCGCTCCCAGCTTCGATTCGGGAGCCTTGGGCTGGTCTATAAGCTTCTGCGCCCTCATTTGAGGTTGCCCCACTTCCAGTTGCGGATTTCCGGCAGGTCCTGGCCGTGCTTGTTGATGTATTGCCTGTGCTCGATCAGCTTGTCCTTGAGCTGTTGCTTCAGGTAGATGCCTTTGTCGCCGGTCTGGGGCAGGCGATCGATGACATCCATCACCAGGTGGAAGCGATCCAGGTCGTTGAGCACCGTCATGTCGAATGGCGTGGTGATGGTGCCCTCTTCCTTGTAGCCGCGGACGTGGAGGTTGTCGTGGTTGGTGCGGCGGTAGGTCAGGCGGTGAATCAGCCACGGGTAGCCATGGAAGGCGAAGACGAGTGGCTTGTCTTGGGTGAAGATCTCGTCGAAATCCACGTCGCTCAGACCGTGCGGGTGCTCGCTCGGCGGCTGCAATTTCATGAGGTCGATGACGTTGACCACCCGGACTTTCAGCTCGGGCAGATGCTCGCGCAGGATGGAGACAGCGGCCAGCGTCTCCAGCGTCGGCACGTCTCCGCAGCAGGCCATGACCACGTCGGGCGCCGAGCCCTGGTCGTTGCTGGCCCACTGCCAGATGCCGATACCCTGGATGCAATGCTTGACGGCGGCGTCCATCGTCAACCACTGCGGCGCCGGGTGCTTGCCCGCGATCACGACGTTGACGTAATGGCGGCTGCGCAGGCAGTGATCCATCACCGAGAGCAGGCAGTTGGCATCAGGCGGCAGATACACCCGCACGACATCGGCCTTCTTGTTGACGACGTGATCGATGAAACCGGGGTCCTGGTGGGTGAAGCCGTTGTGATCCTGACGCCAGACATGCGAGGCCAGCAGGTAGTTCAGCGAGGCGATCTTGTGCCGCCACGGCAGGTCCGCTGTGACCTTCAGCCACTTGGCGTGCTGGTTGAACATCGAATCGATGATGTGGATAAACGCCTCGTAGCAGTTGAAGAGCCCATGGCGCCCGGTGAGCAGATAGCCCTCGAGCCAGCCCTCGCACTGGTGCTCGCTGAGCATCTCCATCACCCGCCCGGTGGGCGCGAGCCATTCGTCGTTCGGCACGGTCGCGGCGTCCCACTGGCGTTGGGTCACTTCAAACAGGGCTTCCAGACCGTTGGAGAGCGTCTCGTCCGGACCGAAGACCCGGAAGTTGCGCTGCGCCTCGTTCAGTTTCATCACATCGCGCAGGAAAGGCCCGAGCACATGGGTGTCGCCGATGCCGGGCGCCCCCGGCGCGGGCACCTCGGCCGCGTAGTCGCGGAAATCCGGCATGCGCAGGTCGCGCAGCAACATGCCGCCGTTGGCGTGGGGATTCGCCCCCATGCGGCGCTCGCCCTGAGGCGCCAGTTCGGCCAGTTCTGGTTGCAGGCGGCCCTGCTCGTCGAAGAGTTCCTCCGGCCGGTAGCTCTTGAGCCACTCCTCCAGCAGCTTGAGGTGTTCGGGATGCGCTCTCGGATGGAGCGGTACCTGGTGCGAACGGAAGGTGCCTTCGACCTGCAGGCCATCGACGATCGTGGGACCGGTCCAGCCCTTGGGTGACGCAAGGACGATCATCGGCCAGCGCGGCCGCGTGGCGTCGTTGTTGTTGCGCGCATTGCGTTGGATGTGCCGAATTTCCTCGATGACCTTTCCCAGGGTACCGGCCATGCGTTGATGCATCGCTTCCGGCTCGTGACCTTCGACGAAGTGCGGCGTCCAGCCGCAGCCGCGCAGATACTGCTCCAGCTCCTCACGCTCTACGCGGGCCAGCACGCACGGGTTGGCGATCTTGTAACCGTTGAGGTGCAGGATCGGCAGCACGGCGCCGTCGGTCATGGGGTCGAGAAATTTATTGGACTGCCAGGCCGTGGCCAGCGGCGCGGTTTCCGCCTCGCCATCGCCGACGACGCAGGCGACGATCAGATCGGGGTTGTCGAACACCGCCCCGAATGCATGGCTGAGCGAATAGCCCAGCTCGCCACCCTCGTGGATCGAGCCCGGACACTCCGGCGAGGCGTGGCTGGGAATGCCGCCGGGAAACGAAAACTGGAGAAAGAGTTTCTGCAGCCCGACCTCATCCTGGCTGATGTTGGGATAGATCTCACTGTACGTGCCCTCGAGATAGGTGTTGGCCACGACGACCGGGCCGCCGTGCCCGGGGCCGGAAACGTAGATCATGTCGAGGTCGTATTTCTTGATGACCCGGTTCAAATGCACGTAAATAAAATTTTGCCCGGGCGTCGTGCCCCAGTGCCCGAGCAGCATGTGCTTCACATCCGCCAGCGTCAGCGGCCGTTTCAGCAGCGGGTTGTCGTACAGATAAATCTGGCCGACCGACAGATAGTTGGCGGCCCGCCAGTAGGCATCCATGTTGCGCAGTTCGTCCGCCGCCAGCGGGCCCGGCTCGATGTGGGTTTCGGGCTGTGCGTTCTGAAGTCTTTCATCCATCGTCTTGTCCTCCATGGTCATATGGAAAGGTGACTGTCCTGGGTCCGCGCCGCACTCAGGAAACCCAAGATGTCCCGCGCAATAAGCGCCTCCTCGTCGACCGGGATCACATAGGCCGCCAGGTGGGAAGTGGCAGTGGTGATCCGCGCCTCGTGACCCAGAGCCGACTCATTGGCCTGCGTATCCAGTTGCAGTCCGCACCAGTCCATCCCGGCGCAGATCCGGGCGCAAATGTCGGGTGCGTGCTCACCGATGCCACCGCCGAAGACGATGGCATCGGCGCCGCCGAGCACGGCCAGATAGGCGCCGATGTACTTGCGAGCGCGCTGGCAAAACGCCTCGACGGCGAGGTGCGCCCCGGCATGGCCCTGTACTTCCAGTGCCAGCAGTTCCTGCATGTCGGCGCTGGCACCGGACAAACCAAGCAGGCCGGCGTGGTGATTCAGACCATCATTCAACGCACCGGCGGTTACACTACCGTGTTCGAGCAAATACATGATGCCCACATCGACATTACCCGGGCAGGTGGCCATGACCAGACCTTCCAGCGGCGTGAAACCCATACTGGTCTCAATCGCTTGCCCATTCCGTATGGCGGCGACCGAACACCCGTGTCCCAGTTGTAACGTGATCACCCGTCTCGAGGTGTCGTTTGCAGCGTGGATGGTAGAAAAGCGCTCGGCCATGTAGCGGTGCGCCAGGCCGTGGAAGCCGTAGCGACGGATTGCTTGCCGTTCGGCCCATTCGGCAGGCAGGGCGTAACGCTGCACGTGCTCAGGCAACCCATGAAAATACGCGGTATCGAATACGCCGACCATGGGCGTATCCGGCAACCGGGTGCGGCAGGCATGTATCACCGCCAGCACCGGCGGGTTGTGCAGCGGAGCCAGCGGACTCAGGTCCTCGAGCGCTCTCAGGGTATCGCCGGTCAGCAGGGTTGGCGCGAAAAAACGTTCGCCATCGTGGACAATGCGGTGACCGATCGCAGCAACGGCTTCCAGCAGCGGCTGTCCCGCATCGATGATCTGTTCCAACAACTCAAGTACGCGTCGAGCGGCGGCGCCGTGATCGTTTGCGGAAATAGAAGTGCGTTCCCGTTGGCCCTGGTAGACCCACTCGCAGATCGTTTCATCACCCAGGTCGCGCACGGCGCCCCGCAACGTGCTGGCAGGCGCGCCCGCACCCGCCGCAAACAGTTGAAACTTCACGGAGGAACTGCCGCTGTTGAACACCAGGATGTGATCGTCACTGTTCACATGCAAGCCGCCTCGATTGGTTCAGCGCATGAACCGCTACACGATCAAGACACTTTGATAACGGCCATGTCGACGCTGTAATGGCTTGTGCGCCGCAGATGATCGCGCAAGGCCTCCGGCTCGCCGTGCACCAGCTTGATGGCAGTGTCTTCCGTCAGCCGCGAGCGTTCCTGCCAATGCTGCATCTCCACATAGTCCGCATGCCCCGACAGACCATGGATCACCTCGATGCGCGCCTTGACGGGAATCCACTCGCCGTGAATCTTCACGCTGTCCGCCCCGGACAGCATCTTCGCACTGCGGGTGCCGCCGGCCTGAAAACCGGTGAACAGCACCGTGGTGCGATGATCCTTCAACGGCCGCTTGAAGTGATGCAGGATCCGCGCGCCGGTGGCCATGCCGCTGCCGGCGATGATGATGTACGGGAAACGATACCCGGCCAGCGCCTTCGACTCCTCCACGCTGCGCGTAGTAGATGGCCAGCTCGCACATGCGATGGCACTGGTCGTGACTCAAGCGGTGTTGCGACGAATACTGGCAGTAAATGTCCGCCACGCTGATGGCCATCGGGCTGTCCAGGTACACCGGCAGATCGGGAATGCGGCTCGCGCGCTTCAGCGTTGCCAACGGGTGCTGCAGGGCCTGCGCGCTTCCCACGGCAAAACTCGGAATCAACAATGCGCCGCCGTTTTGAGCCGTCTCGTTGACGATGGTGGCGAGCCGGTCCATCTCCGCATGGCGGCGATTGCCGTAGGTGGATTCCAGCAGCAGCAATTCCAGTTCAGGCAACGGCTCGGGCGGCTTCATCAGCACATCGTCCGGCCGACCCACGTCACCGGAGAACCCGACCCGTTTGCCTTCGGCCTCGGCGATCAGGCTACCCGCACCCAAGATGTGCCCCGCAGCCTGCACGTGCAGCCGGATATTCCCGATCGAAAAGGCTTCATCAAATCCCACCGGTTCAAACAACTCCAGACAGTGTTCCGCGGTGGGGCGGTCGTACAGCGGCTCGGGCGTGGCATGCTTGCCCAGTTTGTGGCGCGCATAGATCCTGGCGTCTTCTTCCCGGATGTGGCCGCTGTCCGGCAACAAGATACCGCACAGGGCTTTCGTGGCGGCATGGGGAAACACCGGTTTGAGGTAGCCATGCTGATACAGCACCGGGATATAACCGGAGTGGTCTAGGTGCGCATGGGTCAGCACGACCGCGTCAAGTTTGCCGATATCCAGCGGCAGGGGTTGCCAGTTGCGTTCGCGCAGCCATTTGTAACCCTGAAACAGGCCGCAATCCACCAGAATGCGCGTGGCACCGCTTTCAGCAGGTATTTGGAACCGGTCACCGTTTCGGTGCCGCCGAGAAAGGTGATTCTCGTGCCGACTCTCCTGATCCCGCGCCACCTGCATGAAGCGCTGATTGATAACTTTGCAGCATCTGCACATTAACCCGCCCGCTCGAGCGCTCGGGTCCTACGGGTTGCGTCGGCTCATGCGGCCGCGGACGGCATCCAGCGACTCGATCCCGCGGGTGGCGAGCAGCGCCACCAGACCATCGAGCAGGGTGCGCATGTGCCCGGCACCGTGGCGCAGCAACGACGCGGTCGTCATCACCGTGTCCGCGCCGGCCAACAGATACTTGAACACGTCATCCGCCGATTCGACCCCGGTGCTGGCGGCCAGCGATGCCCGAAGGCGCCCGTGGAGCACGGCGATCCACAGCAGCGGCAGCCGCATCTCGGCCGGCGTGCTGAGCTCGAGTTCTGGCGACGGGCGCAGCGTCGCGATGTCGATATCGGGCGAGTAGATGCGGTTGAACAACACCAGCGCATCCGCGCCACCCTCGGTGAGCGCCAGTGCCATGGCCCCGAACGCGCTGAAGTAGGGGCCGATCTTGACCGCAACGGGGACGGCGACCGTCGCCTTTACGGCCGTCAGAATGTCGAGATAACGCTGCTCGACCTCGCGCCCCGTCATGGTCAGGTCCGTTGGGATGAGATAGAAATTGAGTTCGATGGCATCGGCGCCGGCGTCCTGCAGGTCGCGCGCGTACCCGGTCCAGCCGGACTGCGAAACACCGTTCAGGCTGGCGATCACCGGGATGTCGAGCGCCGCCTTGGCGCGACGCACGAGGTCGAGATAGCGCCCCGGCCCGAAACCCTCGCCGGCATACGTTGGGAAGAAGGAGAGCGCCTCGGCGAACCCTTCCGCTGTCGTCTCGGTGTGGCGTTCGAACGCCTCGCGCTCGGCGATGATCTGCTCCTCGAAGATCGACGGCAGCACCACGGCGCCGGCACCGGCATCCTCAAGGCGGCGCAGCTGGCCGACATCGGCGTTCAGCGGCGAGGCCGAAGCGATCAGCGGATTGCGCAGGCGCAGTCCCATGTAGTCCGTCGTCAGGTCCATAGGTCGTTCTCCGGTTTCTCGTCGCCGCTGCTCATGACCGCGGGATGGAAGCTCTCGCCGCCGCGGCTTGCGAGTTCCTCGTACTGCCGGTACTTCTCGGTCACTACCTGCTGCGCGGCCGCGAGCAGTGTTG
>NZ_JAMOIE010000070.1 GCF_024448935.1 Stutzerimonas stutzeri | reverse complement strand
AGCCTCCAGCCTCCAGCCTCCAGCCTGTTTTTACCCCAGCAGCGTGCCGCGCAACGAGTGCGGCAGCGCTTCGTCGATGTGCACATCGACAAACTGTCCGATTAACCGTGGATTGTCGCAACGGAAATTGACGATCCGGTTGTGCTCGGTACGACCCTGTAGCATGCCTGGGTCTTTCTTGGAGTAGTCCGTGACGAGAATGCGCTGCTGCGTGCCCGCCATCCGTCGGCTGTTCTCGAAGCCCTGCTGGTTGATCCGCTGTTGCAGGATCGCCAGGCGCTGCTTCTTCACGTCTTCCGGGGTTTCGTCGAGCAGATCCGCTGCTGGCGTGCCCGGCCGCGAGCTGTAGACGAAGGAGTAGGAAAAGTCGAAACCAACCTCCTCGATCAGCTTCATGGTCTGCTCGAAGTCCTTCTCGGTTTCGCCTGGGAAGCCAACGATGAAGTCAGAACTGATCAGGATGTCCGGTACGGCGGCCTTGAGCTTGCGGATGCGCGACTTGTATTCGAGTGCCGTGTGGTTGCGCTTCATCCCGGCCAGCACCCGATCCGACCCCGACTGTACCGGCAGGTGCAGGTACTTCACCAGCTCTGGCACTTCGGCATGCGCCTGGATCAGCGCGTCGGAGAACTCCAGTGGGTGGCTGGTGGTGTAGCGGATGCGGTCGATGCCATCGACGGCCGCGATCACGCGGATCAGTTCGGCCAGATCGGCGATGCGGCCGTCATGGGTAGAGCCGCGGTAGCCGTTGACGTTCTGCCCGAGCAGCGTGACTTCCCGGACGCCGTTTTCGGCCAGGTGAATGACTTCGGCAAGCACATCGTCGAACGGCCGGCTGACTTCCTCGCCGCGGGTGTAAGGCACCACGCAGAAGGTGCAGTATTTGCTGCAGCCTTCCATGGCCGAGACGAAGGCAGTCGGCCCGTCGACGCGCGGCGCGGGCAGGCGATCGAATTTTTCGATCTCGGGGAAGGAAATGTCAACCTGCGGCTTTTTAGTGGTGCGCGCTGCATCGATCATTTCCGGCAGACGGTGCAGGGTCTGCGGACCGAACACCACATCGACATAGGGCGCACGGTCGCGGATTGCCGCGCCTTCCTGGCTCGCCACACAGCCGCCGACACCTATGACCAGCTGCGGATTGTCCAGCTTGAGCTCACGCCAGCGACCGAGCTGGGAGAAGACTTTCTCCTGGGCCTTTTCACGAATCGAGCAGGTGTTGAGCAGGATCACATCGGCTTCCGCCGGATTTGAAGTGATCTCGAGAGGTTGCTGCTCACCCAGCAGGTCAACCATGCGCGAGCTGTCGTACTCGTTCATCTGGCAACCATGGGTTTCGATATAGAGCTTGCGGGTCATGTTGCGGGCCAGCGTTGTGCAGAAAATGACCGGCGATTATAGGCCGGGCCTTGGATCGGGGGAAGGGTGCGCCCGGTCTGCGACGCCTTCTCATCAGCGAGCGTTCCACGCTCAGCGCCGTACCCTGGTTATCGCCGATGCACAGCGCGGCCTGGACGAGTATCACCTCGTCGAGCCGGGCTGGGTCGAGCCGACTGCGGGCTACGCAGGAGCCCTGATTTGCCTTCGGTCCGACGCGGCCCCGCTTATCAACTGGCGTGTTGGCGAGGCGCCGGCCGCTGGAAATCTCACCCATCAGCGCGGCGATGCCGGCACCGATGATGATTCCGCCTTTCATCGAGTTAAGTTAGCGCGCGGGCCCAGTCGCGCAGTACGTATTTCTGGATCTTGCCCGTGGAAGTTTTCGGCAGTGCGGTGAAGACCACGGTCTTCGGCGCCTTGAAATGCGCCAGCCGCTCGCGGCAGAAGTCGATCAGGTCGCTGTCGCGCAGCCCTTCCTGCCCGGACTTGAGCGTCACGAAGGCGCATGGCGTCTCGCCCCAGCGTTCGTCGGGGCGAGCCACCACGGCGGCTTCGAGGACGGCAGGGTGGTCGTACAGGCAGTCCTCCACCTCGATGGTCGAGATGTTCTCTCCCCCGGAAATGATGATGTCCTTGAGACGGTCCTTGATCTCCACGTAGCCGTCCGGATGACGGACCGCCAGGTTGCCGGTATGGAACCAGCCGCCCGCGAAGGCATCGGCGGTCGCGCCCGGGTTCTTCAGGTAGCCCTTCATCACCGTATTGCCGCGCATGAAGATTTCGCCGATGGTCGTGCCGTCGCCGGGCACCGGTTCAAGGGTCTTCGGGTCAGCGACCATCAGGCCGTCCAGGGTCGGGTAGCGTACGCCCTGGCGGGCCTTGATGCGTGCGCGTTTTTGCAGATCCAGCGCGTCCCAGTCGGCGTGCCAGGCGCAGACGGTGACCGGACCATAGACTTCGGTAAGCCCGTAGACGTGAGTGACCTGGATGCCCATGGCCTCCACCGCGCCGATTACCTTGGCCGGTGGCGCGGCACCGGCGACCATCGCCGCAACAGGGTGCTCGATCGCAGCCTTGGCCGACTCGGGCACATTGACCAGTGCATTGAGGACAATCGGCGCGCCACACAGATGGGTGACCCGGTGTTCGCGAATCAGGGTGAGGATCCTCTGCGGATCGACCCGGCGCAGAAACACATGAGTGCCGGCCAGGGCGGTAACGGTCCAGGGATAGCACCAGCCGTTGCAGTGGAACATCGGCAGGGTCCACAGGTAGACCGGATGATGACCCATGGCCCAGGTCATCTGGTTGCCCATGGCGTTCAGATAGGCGCCGCGGTGATGGTAGACCACGCCCTTGGGATTGCCGGTGGTACCGGAGGTGTAGTTCAGCGAGATCGCCTGCCATTCGTCGTCCGGCCACTGCCAGGCGAACTGCGGGTCGCCCTCGGCCAGTAGCGTCTCGTACTCCAGATCAGTCAGGGGTTCGCCTTCGCCGTATTCGGGATCGTCCACCTCCACCAACAATGGCGGATGGTCCAGCAGCATCAGCGCCTCACGCACCACCTGGTGGAACTCCCGATCGGCGATCAGCACCTTCGCTTCGCCATGGTGCAGCATGAAGGCGATCGCCTCGGCATCCAGGCGTATGTTCAGTGGATTGAGCACCGCGCCGAGCATGGGGATGCCGAAGTGCGCTTCGAGCATCGCGGGGATGTTCGGCAGGATCACCGCCACGGTATCGCCGCGGCCGATGCCGCGGCCCTGCAAGGCTGAAGCCAGGCGGCGGCAACGCTGGTAGGTTTCGGCCCAGGTCTGTCGCACGGCGCCATGGATCACGGCAGTGTGATTCGGGTAGACGCTGGCGCTGCGCTCGATGAAGCTGAGCGGGGTCAGCGCGACATGGTTGACGGAGGAGGGTGCGAGGTCCTGCTCGAAAATCGACATGATAGTTATCCGCTGGCTTTTTTTGTTGGCGCTGGCGCGGTCGTCGGTACTGCTCAAGTGATGCGGCGACCGGCAGATCCCGGGAAAAGCTGCACGGCTTTTCCCTGGGGTTGCGGGAGCATAGCCGTAACTAATCGGACTGGGTATAGCTTTTTTACCGGTCGGATAGGGCGTCGTATATGAGCAACTCCGCCGTTCCGTCAGACAACCTCCGTCCAAGTCCGGACCACGGGTGTCAGCGACCCTCGCTGGCGGTCTGCAGGTCCATCAGGTAGTCACGAAAGATCTGCCCGAGGACCTGAGTCGCGATTTCGTGTTCCTCACGGCCCATCTGCGCCGCGACACGATCGGCAGTATCCAGCGCCTCTTCTTCGCCATTGACCGCCGACATCTTCAACACAACGTAAGCCTGGACGTTGTTGGCGGGCACACCTTCACCGCGAAAGAACATCACGCCGAGCCGATGCTGGGCCAATGCGTGTCCCTTCAGTGAGGCCTGCTCGAACCAGTGCAGCGCTTTGGCCAGGTCACGTGGAACGCGCCGGCCGTTGTAGTAATAGTCACCGAGCTCATAGGCCGCCTGCAGGTCACCCCCATTGGCGGCGTGTTCGCAGGCGCGTAGTGCTTCGTTCATCGCTTCCGGGACGGTGTTCAGCGCGCAGCGGGAAGTGGCGGGGATCAGCAGCGAGTTGCCGCCCGCCATGCCCAGCAGGGGGGTGAGTAGCAGCAGGCAGCCAAGCGTGAGGCTGCGACCGGTGCAAGTCATGAATCAAGGCGCCTCGAAGATCAGGGCGGTGACTGAAAGGTTCGGCGTGAAACGAGCCGACTGTCACATTATGGATAAGCGGTGGCCTGCTTACAAAGGCTTTAACGGCAGGCTTGCGGCTTTTTATGTGGGCGCAGGGCTTTCTTCTCGCATATTCCCGGGTAGATGGAGCAATAGCCAGGCGATGATCGGAATGGCCAGTGCCAGCCACAGCTGCTGATAGGCCTGCAGCGGGTTGGAGCTGAGCAGCAGCCCACCCCAGGGGAGCAGCGCCATGAGTAAAACGCCGCCAGCCAACCCCGCCGCGGCCTGTAGGCGTGCAGGCCATTGCAGCAAGCCTGCATACACCACCAGCAGAGCGCTCAGCAAACCCAGCGAAAGCGCATACGGCGCGCTCCAGCCCAGCTGCCTGGCCAGTTCAAAAAACGCGCATAACCCAATCACCACACGGCCCCAGGTGGGGCGGCTCCAGATCCATCTGCGCGACAGCGTCAGCGCGACCACGCCGACCAGCGGCAAGCCAAGCAGCAAGGTTGCCTGCAGCAGCCAGCGTTCCGCTTCGAGCGCATCCGCACCGAGCGCTAGGCGTGCCGCCGCGCATGCACCTGTCCCGGCCGCCAGACTGAACGCAAGCAGTGCCGAGAACAGAGCCGGTTGATCCGGCTCGCCGTAGCCGCGCCGGGCGCTGCCGATCCAGATGGCGCTCGCCAGCCCCGTCAGGGTCAGCAGCACGGCTTGTAGCAGGTCGGGGATCAGGTTCATTTCAGCTGGGCGAAGGCGTGCTCGGCGGCATCGAAGGTGATCTGCAGCTCCTTATCCCCATGAGCGATGGAGGTGAAGCCGGCTTCGAACGCGCTGGGCGCCAGATAGACGCCGCCCTCGAGCATCAGGTGGAAGAAGCGTTTGAAGCGCTCGGCGTCGCTGGCCATGACGTCGTCGAACGTGACGATGTTGTCCGCTTCGCTGAAATACAGACCGAACATGCCGCCTACCTGGGTGGTGACGAACGGGATGCCGGCTGCTTCAGCCCGCTCTTTCAGGCCCTGCAGCATGCGCGTGGTGTAAGCGGTGAGTTCTTCGTGAAAACCGGGGCGGCTGATCAGCTTCAGCGTCGTCAAGCCGGCCGCCATCGCCAACGGGTTACCGGACAGGGTGCCGGCCTGATAAACCGGGCCCAGCGGGGCGATGCGCTCCATGATGGCGCGTTTGCCGCCGAAACAGCCGACCGGCATGCCGCCGCCAATGATCTTGCCAAAGGTGGTCAGGTCCGGGGTGACGCCGTAGTGGGTCTGAGCGCCGCCGAGGGCCACGCGGAAGCCGGTCATCACTTCGTCGAAGATCAGCACCACGCCGTGCTTGTCGCACTGCTCGCGCAGCCCCTGCAGATAACCGGGCGTTGGCGGTACGCAGTTCATGTTGCCGGCGACCGGCTCGACGATGATGCACGCCACTTCGCTGCCCACTTCGGCGAGCATCTGCTCGACAGCGGCCAGGTCGTTGAAGGGCAGCGTCAGGGTGTGCTTGGCGAATGCTGCCGGTACCCCCGCAGAACTGGGAACGCCCTGGGTCAGCGCGCCCGAACCGGCCTTGACCAGCAGGCTGTCGGAGTGTCCGTGGTAGCAGCCTTCGAACTTGATGATGCTGTCGCGTCCGGTGTAGCCGCGGGCAAGACGGATCGCACTCATGGTCGCCTCGGTGCCGGAGCTGACCATGCGCATCATCTCCATGGATGGCACCAGACTGCAGACCAGCTCGGCCATTTCGGTTTCCATGGCGGTCGGTGCGCCGTAGGACAGACCATGTTGCAGCTGATTGCGGACCGCATCGAGTACATCGGGATGGCTGTGCCCCAGAATCATCGGGCCCCAGGAACCGACGTAATCCACGTAGCGCTTGTCGTCTTCGTCGGTGACATAGGCGCCCTCGGCGTGCTTGAAGAACAACGGCGTACCGCCAACGCTGCGGAAGGCGCGTACCGGTGAGTTCACGCCGCCTGGGATTCGGTTCTGAGCACTTGCGAAGAGGGTTTCGGAACGGGACATAGTGACCTCTCTCGATACAGGAATGGGTTTGAGGAGCACGACGACTGGAGCCGTACCGTGTTCAGTGGATAGCGAAGAGTTCGCTGAAGGCCTGCGCACGGCCTTCGACCTCATTCGCCGACTCGGCAGCGAACAAGGCGTGGACGACGGCGATCAGACTGGCGCCCCTGGCGATCAGGCCTGGCGCGTTGTCCAGCGTCACGCCGCCAATCGCGGTGATCGGCACGCTGAACCGCTGCCGCGCCTCTGCCAGCAGTTCAGGCGTTGCCGAGGGCGCGCCGGGCTTGGTGTTGGAGTCGAAGAATCGGCCGAACGCGATATAGCTTGCGCCCTCACGGATCGCCTGCTCAGCCAGGTCCAGGCGCGCATGACAGGTCCCGCCAATGATGGCCTTGCGGCCGAGCAGGGCGCGGGCTACCGAGAGCGAGCCGTCTTCCTGGCCGAGGTGCAGGCCTACGCCCAGCCGTGCGGCAAGCTCGGCATCATCGTTGATGATCAACTGCGCGCCGTGACGATCGCACAGCTCGCGCAAGGCCTCGGCTTCGCGCAGGCGACGCCTGTCATCCTCGGACTTGTCGCGGTATTGCAGCAGCCGAGCACCGCCTTTCAGCGCCGCCTCGGCGTAGGGCAGCAGCCGCCCGTCGGCCAACAGCTTGCTGTCGGTGATCGCATAGAGCCCGCGCAGTTTGGTGTCTTTCATAGTGGCGCTCCGGTCATGCCAGATCCAGCGGCAGGCGCCGTGGAATATATTGGCCGCGGCCTGGTGCTTCGGCGTCACGCAGGGTGCGCCAGGTGTAATCGAGGGCGGACTTCACCGCGCTGGCCAGGTCCTCGCCCAGCGCCAGCCTCCCGGCCAACGCACTGGCCAGGGTGCAGCCGGACCCGTGATAGCTGCCGGGCAGGCGCTGGCAGCTGAAATCGTAGCGGCTGCCGTCGCGCGAGTAGAGCCGGTTGTGGACTTCGGTCTCGTCACCATGGCCTCCGGTGATCAGCAGGTGACGGATGAAGGGCAACAGCTTTTCCGCGCATTCATCGGCGCTGCCCTCCGGGAGCTCGGCAAGAATCCGTGCTTCCGGCAGGTTCGGAGTGGCAATGGTGGACACAGGAAACAGCCGTTCGCGCATGGCGTAGCCGACTTCGTCCTTGCCCAGCGCGCCGCCGCCACCGGCGCGCAGCACCGGATCACAGATCAGAGGGATGCCAGGCAGCTTCTGCATGATTGCCAATACGGTCTCGACCATCTCAACCGAGCCGAGCATGCCCAGCTTGACCGCGGCCACTGGCAAGTCGGCTATGACGGCGTCAGCCTGAGCCAGCACCCATGCGCCATCGAGCACGCGAAAGTCGATGACGTTGACGGTGTCCTGAACGGTCAGTGCAGTGACCGCCGGGGCGGCGTGACAGCCCTGGGCGATCAGCGCTTCGATGTCGGCTTGTAGCCCGGCACCGCCACTCGGGTCGTGGCCGGAAAGGCAAAGAACGACAGGGCGGGAGCAATGGCCGGACATCGATGGGTTCCCCGGGTCATGGTGTGGTGGGTCCGGCCGGGGCTCGCGCAGCCGGGTTTTCATGGCGTGCGAGCTTATCACCAATCCTCCCGGGCAGCTCGCGCCGGCACGGCTCGCGGCCGCCACCGCGTCCGTCCGTCCGGCGGCACGCATGGCGTCGATTCCGTCGCGCCAGCATCATGTTAAAGTGCCATTACTTAGCTTCGGCTGCGTGTATTCGGGAGAACGAGGGTTCTTCTGGCGCAGCTCGACGGATTGCCTGCCCATGCACCCTATCCTTCTGTTACTGCTCGCCCTGCTGCCAGCGATGTCGGGTGCCGTCGAGCTCAACAGCAATACCCAGCGTCTTCCACTCGGCCAGGTCATGGCGGTGCTGGAAGACCCCAGCCGCGAAGCCACCATCGCAGAGGTGGTCGCGCTCGATGCGGCGGGTCGCTTCGTCGAGAGCCAGGAGGATGTGCTCAATGCCGGTTACTCACGCTCGGCGTTCTGGCTGCGTATCGACCTGAACTACCGTGCCGAGCCGCCAGCCGAACACAGCCGCTGGTGGCTGGAGCTGGCGTATCCGCCGCTCGACCATCTCGACCTCTATCTGCCTGATGGTCGCGGTGGTTATCGCCTGGCGCAGCAGAGCGGCGATGCGCTGCCGTTCCATGAGCGCCAGATCAGGCAACGCAACCATCTATTCGAATTGTCACTGACACCCAACCAGCCACAGCGAATCTACCTGCGGTTGGAAAGTCAGGGCTCGATTCAGATCCCGCTCACCCTGTGGTCGCCGGTGGCCTACCTGGAAGAACAATCCGGGCACATCTATGTGCTGGCGATCATCTACGGCGTGTTGCTGGCGATGCTGTTCTACAATCTGTTTATCTACCTCAGCGTCGGTGATCGCAGTTACCTCTATTACATCCTCTACATCGCGTCGTTCGGCCTATATCAGGTATCGGTGAACGGCCTTGGCGTTCAGTATCTCTGGCCGAACTGGCCGTGGTGGGCCAATGCCTCGACGCCATTTCTCATCGGTGCGGCGGGCCTGTTCGGCTGTCAGTTCGCGCGCAGCTTTCTGCATACCAGCGAGCACAGCCCCTGGATCGACCGTGCCCTGATGCTGCTGATGGGGCTGGGGGCGGTGACGATGATCGTATCGCTGACCACCAGTTACGCGCTGGCGCTGCGGATGGCGACCTTCCTTGCACTCTGGTTCATTCTGGTTATTTTCGTCGCCGCCCTTGTGGCCTGGCATCGAGGGATGCGCGTTGCACGCTATTTCCTGATCGCCTGGTCGGCCTTGCTCATCGGCGGACAGATCAACACGCTGATGGTGCTGGGTTACCTGCCGCATACGTTCATCACCCTGTATGCCGGCCAGATCGGCGCGGCGCTCGAGGTGGCGCTGTTGTCGTTGGCCCTGGCCGACCGGATCAACATGATGAAGGAAGAGCGTGGCCAGGTGCTCATGGATACCGGGCGTAAACTCGAAGCCATGAACCGCGAACTGGCCGAGAGCAACCGTCTCAGGGATCAGTTTCTGGCCAACGTCACCCACGAATTACGAACTCCGATGCACGGCGTGATCGGCAGCCTCGACCTGATGCGCACCCTGGAACTGAGTGGCGAGCTTGAGCAGTACCAGCGCATCGCAAGCGGATCGGCACGCGACATGATGCAGCTGGTCAACGACATCCTCGCCTTGACTGAACTGCAGGCGGGCAAGTTGCGGCTGCGCAACGCGCCGTTCAGCTTGCCGCGGTTGGCCGATGAGCTTTATGCGGAGTACGGCGCGCGGGCTGCAACGCGCGGGTTGAGCTTCGACCTCGAGCTCGATGGCCAGCTACCGGAAATACTGGTTGGCGACGCCGGCAAGCTGAAACAGAGCCTCGGCTACCTGCTCGACAACGCCATCAAGTTCACCTTGCGTGGGGGCGTCACGCTTTCGATCAACGGATACGAGACGGCGCCCGGTCACATGCTGGATGTAACGGTGATCGATACCGGAGTGGGGTTCGACGCGCCGATCGATGACTCGCTGTTCGAGTCTTTCCGTCAGCTCGATGGCAGCATGACTCGCCCGTATGGTGGTCTGGGAATCGGCCTGTCGCTGTGCAAACAGCTGGTTGAGTTGCAGGGCGGAACGGTGTCCTGCCAATCAGAACCGGGTCGCGGCAGCCGCTTCCAGGTTTTGCTGCCCGTGGGACTGAGCTAAGGATGCAACGCTAACAGGCGGTTGAAGAACCACCGTTGGCAATCCTGCGTTGAAAAGCCCCTCGGAATGCTCATTTACAACCGTAAACTCGATCGCGAGCCCGGTCCGCTTCCTCGGTCCTTTTCGCCTTGTCTTGCCTGCCTCGCCTGGGTTTTTCAACGGCCTGCCAAGCGTCTGCGCCTACGGCTTCGGCCTGTTCCGCCCTTGCAACGCGCAGACTTTGGCCGAAACCTCACTGTTGCCCGGCCTATCTGCGTGCTTCACTTCCTTGGTGGGTGCCCGCCAGCCGGTACCCGCGTCGGCCCGGCGATTCATTGGCAGTGACAGCGGTGAGTATCGCTGATCGCCCGGTGCATGCCGTCGGGCCCCTTGCCGCATCTGCCGAGGAGAGCCGATATGAGTCTGTTGCAATACGCCGAAACCCACGAGGTGCTGAATCAGGTCCCGCCATTGGACGGTGCCAACCTGTACCGACTCGACCTGCCGCTGCAGGAATGGGTGCGACGTTATAAGGGTGGCTGGGCCGAGTCGCGGCTGGATGCTTACGGCGCGCTGGCCGGTGGACCGCTGATGGCGGCCGGGTTTCTGGCCAACGAGAACAAGCCGGTATTCAAGAGCCATGACCGCTACGGCCACCGCATCGATCTGGTGGAGTTTCATCCGGCTTATCACCAGCTGATGAGTGCCGCGATTGCCCATGGCATCCCGTCGCTGCCCTGGACCGATCCGCAATCCGGCGCCCAGGTGGCGCGTGCCGGTTTGATGTATTTGCACAATCAGGCCGAGGCCGGCAGCAGCTGCCCGTTGACAATGACCTATGCCAGCGTTCCCGCCCTGCGACAGCAGCCCGGGATTGCCGACGTCTGGCTGCCAAAGATCCTCAGCCGGGAATACGACCCGCGCAACCTGCCGATGGCGCAGAAAAGCGGTGTCACCATCGGCATGGCCATGACCGAAAAACAGGGCGGCACCGATGTGCGCGCCAACACCACTCGCGCACACCCCGTCGGGGCACGCGGTCCAGGTCAGGAGTACGAACTGGTCGGGCACAAGTGGTTCTGTTCGGCGCCCATGTGTGACGCCTTCCTGACCCTGGCGCAGACCGAACAAGGCTTGTCATGCTTCCTTCTGCCGCGGCATAGGCCCGATGGCAGCCGTAACCAGTTCTATATCCAGCGGCTGAAAAACAAACTGGGCAACTGGTCCAATGCATCCAGCGAAGTCGAATACCGCGGCGCGCTGGCCTGGATGATCGGTGAGGAGGGGCGCGGCGTGCCGACCATCATCGAGATGGTCGCCTCGACCCGTTTCGATTGCATGATCGGCTCCAGCTCATTGATGCGCCAAGCGCTGACCCAGGCCGTGCACCATTGCACGCATCGGCAAGTGGGCGGTCGCGCCTTGATTGAACAACCGCTGATGCAGAACGTGCTGGCCGACCTGGCGCTGGAGAGCGAGGCTGCGCTGGCGCTGACCCTGCGCATGGGTCGCGCGCTGGACAATCCGTTCGACGAGCAGGAGGAGAAGTTCGCCCGGCTGGTCACGGCCATCGGCAAATACTGGATCTGCAAACGCGCCCCGGAAATGGTCGCCGAGGCCAGCGAATGCCTCGGCGGTGCCGGCTACGTTGAGGAAACCATCATGCCGCGCCTCTATCGCGAAGCGCCGGTGAACTCCATCTGGGAAGGCTCGGGCAACGTGCAGTGCCTGGATGTCCTGCGTGCGCTGTCCAAGGAGGCCGGTGTGCTGGATGTACTGTTCGCCGAGCTGGGCGACGGTCATGGCGATGTGCGTCTGCGGCACCACATCAAAGGGCTGCAAACGGCTTTTGCCGATAAAGGCGACATCCAGTACCGCGCGCGTCAGCTCACCGAAGACGTAGCCGTCGCGCTGCAGGCCAAGCTGCTGCTTGAGGCCGGCAACAGCGCCGTGTCCGACGCCTTTATCGCCAGTCGCCTGGAAGGCCGCGGTCGGGTCTTCGGCACCCTGCCGCGCGGGCTCGACATCGGTGCGCTGTTGGCGCGCAGTGTGCTGCAGATCCGGTGACAGGAGCTATAGATGAACATGTGTACGCATTCCTGCCGCGTGCCAAACCCCTCGGCTACAAAATGTTGTTCCTCGCTATCCAGTAGCATGTCGCCACTGGCGCTCGTGCTGCCTTGCGACGCTGGTGGGCCTGAAGAGGCGTGCCGGTGTTGCAGCGTTCGGAGCTGATGCCTCCGTAGTTCGGCAAAGCAGCTGCGCTTTTACGGCAATAGCGATCTTTTTTCACTAGATATGTAACAAAAATCAGCAGGTTTCGATACGAGCGGACTCCGTCCCGGTGCCGGCATTCATGGCGAAGTGGTGGATCATCGACGGATACCGAGGCGAACTGTCTGCCATTCACGCCATGCTCCCGGTGATTAAGTTTCCCTGTGTGTTTGCACAGTTGTTTACCTGCAGCTTTCGAGGTGTTGTGATTGTCTTTCGCTGCGCTTTGATGGCTATGCGCCATCCATGACGATTCCCGGAATTGCTTCAGGAAGATTTAAATGGATTTGCTGGCTGCTGGGTTGCCCCAGCCCGGGAAGACGAGACACAAGCGCTATTCCGTCTGTGTCCGCCGGGCTTGCTGCGAAGGACACCGGCAATGACGCGCTTTTCTTCCTGCAGCGAACAGGCGCGCAGGCTTTGGGCAAAAAGCGGCGACGGCTTTGGTCATGGCGTGCTGGCGCACCTGCTGGATGTGGCGGCGCTGGCCGAAAGCATGCTCCAGCACGAGCCAGCAAGCAGCCTCGACTGGGCGGCGCAGGCCCTGGGCCTGGAGCGCCAGCATGTGGCGCGCTGGGTTGCCTGTCTGGTCGGGCTGCATGATTTCGGCAAGGCCATCCCCGGGTTCCAGGACAAATGGCCCGAGGGGCGCCAGGCGGTCGAGGCATTGGGCATGGTATTCCCGCCGCGCTCGTTGAGTGTCACCGACCATGCCTGCGCCAGCGCCGCGCTGTTGTGGGAGCACCTGCCGCGGCGGGGTATCGAGCATCTGCTGTGGATCCGCCATGCATTGCAGGCCATCAGCGCCCATCATGGTTACAACTTCAGCCAGAATGAATTCAATCGCGCCAAGCCGCCCTTCGAGCCGGCGGCCTGGGGCGAAGCGCGTCGGGAAATCTTCGAGGCCTATTGGGCCGTGCTGGCGCCGCAGGGCGTGCCGCAACTCGAGGCTTTGTCCATGCCCGCGGTGCAGTGGTTGGCTGGGCTGACCAGCGTGGCAGACTGGATCGGTTCCAATCCCGAGTGGTTTCCCCTGGGCGAGCGTTACGACCTGCTGGCCGAGCATCACGCCGACGCCAAAAGGCGCGCCGACATAGCCTTGGCCGCTGTCGGTTGGGCTCATTACCGGCCATTATTGAGTGAATCGGCCGATGCCGATCAACTGATCGGGCGCATCGTTCAGCAACCCGAATTCAGCGCTCGCCCCTTGCAGCGCGAAGCCGACCGTTTGCTCGAAGGCGTGCAGGGGCCGGCCTTGTTGCTGGTCGAAGCGCCGATGGGCGAGGGCAAGACCGAACTGGCCTTTCTCGCCCACCTGCGTTTGCAGGCCGCCAACCAGCATCGCGGTCTCTATGTCGCCTTGCCAACCCAGGCCACCGGTAATGCGCTGTTCAGCCGCGCCTTGACCTTCCTGCGCAGCTTTGCCGGCGAGGCCGCCGTGGATGTGCAACTGGTGCATGGTGGTGCGATGCTCAACGAGCAGGTTGTGCAACTGCGCGGCATCCATGGCGCGTCCGGCGACAGCGTGGCCTCGTCCGCCTGGTTCTCCAAGCGCCGCCGTCCGTTGCTCTCGCCCTATGGCGTCGGCACCGTGGATCAGGCGTTGTTCGCCGCGCTCAACGTCAAACATCACTTCGTGCGTCTGTGGGGGTTGAGCAACCGCGTGGTGGTGCTGGACGAGGTGCATGCCTATGACACCTACACCAGCGGCCTGATCGAGGCCCTGTTGCGTTGGCTCAAGGCCATGGGCAGCTCGGTGGTATTGATGAGCGCGACCCTGCCCGCGCAACGCCGCGATGCGTTGCTGCGAGCCTGGGGTGTGGCGAACGAGGCAATTCCCGAGCTGCCCTATCCGCGCCTGCTGCTGGCCGATAACCGTGGCCTGCAAGGCGCCACCTGCGAGTCTCGACCGCTGCCGCCGATCAGCCTGCAGGCGGTCGCCGAGGATCTCGACAGCCTGGCCGCCTGCGCCCTGGAACGCTTGCAGCATGGCGGCTGCGGCGCGCTGATCGTCAACACCGTGGACCGCGCCCAGACTCTGTACCTCAAGCTCAGGGAGCAGTTAGGCGAGGATGCGTACCTGCTGTTGTTCCACGCGCGCTTCCCCGCCGACCAGCGCGGCGAGCAGGAACAACAGGTACTGGCCCGCTTCGGCCAGGACGGCGAGCGGCCGGCCAAGGCCCTGCTGATCGCCACCCAGGTGGCCGAGCAAAGCCTGGATATCGACTTCGACTTCATGCTCTCCGACCTGGCACCGGTCGACCTGATCCTGCAGCGCGCCGGCCGCCTGCATCGCCACCAGCGCACGCGACCAACCGCCCACGCCGAGGCGCGGCTGTACGTCGCCGGCCTCGACTCCGAGCATCTACCCGACCTGAAAACCACCGCCTGGGAATATATCTACGAGCCCTACATCCTCGGCCGCACCTGGGCGCTGCTGTCACGCAGAGCCGAGTTGCAGCTACCCCGGGATATCGATCGGCTGGTGCAGGCGGTGTATGGCGAGGACGAGTTGCCGGCCGGTCTCGCCGAGGCCGATCGCGCCTTTATCGAGGATGTGGCGTATGGCTGCCACCTCGGCAAACGCCAGACCGAACGGATGATGGCACTCAACGTGGCCATCGACCCAGAGGCCGAGCCGCAGAATGCCTACCTGCAGAAGTGTCGCGGTTACGAAGAGGGCGAAGAGGGCGAAGAGGGCCTGGGTCTGCCCAACTACACCCGCCTTGGCGAGGATTCCATCACCCTGATCCCGGTGCATGTGGTGCCCGACGGCTGGAGCCTGACGCCCGATGGCGATGCCTTCGATCCTGCACAGCTACTGCCCGATGCCCTGGCCAAGAAGCTCTATGCCCGCCAGCTGAAAACCTCGCGCAAGGCACTGGTCAAGCACTTCCAGGCCGAGGAAGCGCCGCACGCCTTTGCCGAACATCCCTTGTTGCGCCATCTCAAGCCTTTGCGGTTGACCGATGGTTGCCTGCAGATCGGCCAACTGACGGTACGCCTGGATGCTGAACTGGGCCTGCTGTACCAGAAGGGCGAGGGCAAGGCATGATCAAGCGCAGCCAAGGCAAAGAGAGCGCCATGATTTTGAACCGAGATTTCAAGCAAACCGTCGTCGAGCGCGTGCAGTGCGACCCGGAGTTTTCCCGCGCCCTGCTCGACGAGGCGGCGACATTGTTCCTCAACGGCGAACCGGCCGCGGCGCGGCTGATCCTGCGCGACCTGGTCAACGCCACCCTGGGCTTCGAAAACCTGGCAGAAGCCACGCAAAAGCCGAGCAAGAGCCTGCATCGCATGCTCTCGGCCAGCGGCAACCCCGGCATGGACAATCTGGCGGCGATCTTCGATGCCCTGCGCCGTAATTTGGGGGTGGCCATTGAAGTGCAGGGGGTGAGGGAGGGGTAGCGGCAACGCCGCTGGATATGAGCAGCTAAGGTAAGCAGCACAAAAAGAGAAACTTGCGAGCACAACCATGGAGTTGGATATCTGCGATGAATAGTGCACTGGATGATCCGCAAGTCCCCCGGTACTTTGCCTATTGGGGCAAGGCTCAGCCTGTGAAGGGAAGTTCGCTTGCCTATCTCAATCAAGGGAATAGAAGTAGTGATGAAGGATAGTTAATGGATTCCATAGGATTGGATACGGCCATACATCATCTTTGGGCTAAATCGAAGCGATCTTTGGATGGCGTGGACTTGTGGCACCCCCTTGTACTGCATTTGCTGGATGTCGCAGCCTGTGCTGATGCGATTCTGGAGCGTGAGCCTGAGAGCACCCGTAACCGTTTCGCAGCTGTGCTTGATCTTGAGTGGTCGGAGGCGCGTCCTTGGTTGCTGCTTTTGATCGCTTGTCACGATTTGGGCAAGGGTTGCCCTGGGTTTCAGTGCAAGTGGAAGAATCTGTCGGGGCTGGATAACGGCCCCAGCCCGGATACGGCTATCAATCACGCGTTCGTTAGCCAGATCGATGTTTCTGCATTTCTATATAATGAGGGATGGCCGCCGGAGCTGGCGGAATTGGCTGCGGATGCTATCGGTTGTCACCACGGTGAGCGGGCAAGCCCGAGCACGCTGGACAATTTGGAGGGCAACCGTCGTGCACTGGGTAAGCCTGAATGGCGTACGGCACGAAAAGCTATTTTTGCCTCCGTATTGCAAGTTTTCGCACCAGCCAAAGCACCGACCAAATCCATGCTGTCTGGCCCGGATTTCATGTTGTTGGCAGGGTTGACCAGCTTTGCCGACTGGATTGGCTCGAACGAAACCTACTTTGGCTTCGGCGCGCCGGATGATTGTGGCGATCTTTTGAACTGGTTCAAGACACGCCACGAGAACCACGCGAAAGCCGCGCTCGATAAATTGGGTTGGCTGCCTCGCCTGCCGCTGACGAAGGCCTCTCTGCCGTTCGATCAGGTCTTTGGATTTCCACCGCGCCCCTTGCAGCAGGCGATGGCCGACGCGCTCATTGCTCTGGATCGGCCCGCGATCTTGCTGGTTGAAGCGCCTATGGGCGAGGGTAAGACCGAGGCGGCGCTCTACGCTCATCTGGAATTACAGCGGCGGTTCGGACATCGGGGTCTGTACGTCGCCTTGCCGACCAAGGCGACGGGTAACGCCATGTTCGGTCGTGTACTCAAGTTTTTGCGCGATCAGCGTTGTGAGCGGCACTTGGATCTGCAGCTACTGCACGGTGGCGCACTGCTCAACGATGACTTCCAGAGGCTCAAGGCTGGCGGCATATACGACGAGGCCAAAGGCGGAGAAGTGCGCGCCAGTGAGTGGTTCACTCACAAGAAACGTGCGTTGCTGTCCGAGTACGGTGTCGGCACCATTGATCAGGCGCTCCTGACCATCCTGCCGGTGCGCCACCAGTTCGTGCGCCTGTGGGGACTGGCGAACCGCGTTGTGGTGTTCGACGAAATCCATGCTTACGATGCTTACACCGGTACGCTGCTGCTCCACCTGCTGCGCTGGCTGCTGGCCCTCGGGACGTCGGTGGTTCTTCTTTCGGCGACCTTGCCGCCACGAGTTCGCCGCCAACTTGCGGGGCTGGTCGGCCAGCAAATCCCAGAGCAGGAGGCCATCTATCCGCGCCTGTCGGTTTACCAACCGAATGAGGTCGTGCGGCAGTTCCCTTTCGATGCCGATCCCAAGCGTCGTCTGTCGATTCATATCCAGCCTATCGCTGCCGACCTTCTGGCGATCAAGGCCGCGCTTGACGCGCAGCTTGTCGACGGCGGTTACGCGCTTTCGCTGACCAATACCGTACAGCGCGCGCAGGACTTGTATCGGCACTATGGCGATGGGGAGTCCATCAATATCGATGGTGAGTCGATCGGCAAGCGTCTTCCCGATGGCACAGAGATTTACCTGTTCCATGCACGCTTTCCCGCCGATGCGAGGCAGCGCCGAGAGGATGCCGTGCTGCAGATTTTTGGCCCGCCAGTGCGGGGTGCATCCATCTCACGTTCGGGCAGAAAAATCCTCATCGCTACCCAGGTCGCCGAGCAAAGCCTGGATCTCGATTTTGATGTGCTGGCGACCGACCTCGCCCCCATCGACCTGCTGCTGCAACGTGCCGGGCGACTGTGGCGTCACCAGCGGGGTGAGCGCCCTTTGGGTGAGCCGACTCTTATCATCGCCGGCTTGCAGGAAGACCCAGCACCTTCGTTCGGCAAGCCGCTGTGGTGGAGCGCTGTCTATCGCGAAGATGTGTTGCTCCGCACCCGTAGCCTTCTGCGTAACAAAGCGACCCTGCAATTACCGGAAGAGATCGACACGCTTGTAGCCGCCGTCTACGAAGAAGAGGTTGAAGTCGAAGCATCCCTGGAAGAGCGCCTAAACCGGGCGATGCTGGATGCGCTCGGCGACGAATATGCTCATGTCGGCGCGGCGCATCAGGCCATCATCGGTTTGCCCGACGATGCCTCATGGAAGACCGGCGCGCGCTTTACCCTGTATGACGATGACGAGCCTGGCGTTCACGCCAGCCTCAAGGTCAGAACGCGGCTTGGCGAAGATTCCGTCGTCGTCGTTCCCCTTCTCGATGCGGATGCTTTCGACCCAGCCGCTGTCCCCGATTTTGCTCAAGCCAAAACCTGGTTCCTTCGCGCCATGAGCCTTTCGCGCAAAGGCATCGTCAAGCGACTGCAGACGCAAGGTGTCCCCGATGGCTGGAGGCAAAGCGCTTTGCTGCGCAACGCCTATCCGCTATGCCTTGATGCCGAGGGGCACTGGGTCGAGGACTCAGTTGTCCGGCTATCGGATGAACTGGGGTTAAT
This sequence comes from Stutzerimonas stutzeri, assembly GCF_024448935.1. Classification (GTDB taxonomy): domain Bacteria; phylum Pseudomonadota; class Gammaproteobacteria; order Pseudomonadales; family Pseudomonadaceae; genus Stutzerimonas; species Stutzerimonas stutzeri_AO. The sequence goes on along the minus strand of NZ_JAMOIE010000070.1, from coordinate 8,116 downwards.
TTATGAAAGCAAGGAGACCACATGAGCCAGTTCAACCTGATCGACGAAGGCTGGATTCCCGTTCGCAAGCACAGTGGCGAGCGCATTGAGCTTGGCATCCGCGACACCTTGCTTCACGCCAAGGAAATCGCTGTGATCGAAGATGCGTCGCCTCTGGTCGTTGCCGCGTTACATCGCTTCCTGCTTGCCGTGCTCTATCGTGCCCTCGAAGGGCCGACGGACATCGATCAGGCCAAGGCGTGGTTCAAGTCCGGTTTGCCCGCAGAGCGCATCAGCGCTTACCTCGAACAATGGCGAGATCGGTTTTGGTTGTTCGACGAGAGCTATCCCTTCTTTCAGATTCCAGGCTTTGAGCCAAAGGTCTGGCGCGCCTGGACCGCACTTGCAGCTGAACATAACGCCGACAATGCCAAGGTTCTATTCGACCATATTGATGTCACGTGTCCCGAAGCTGTTCCGGCGGCGGCTGCCGCGCGTTGGTTGCTGGCGGCGCAGACCTTCTCGGTGAGCGCGGGCAAAAGCGAGTTGTCTCACACTGGCACTGCGCCGTCGGCAACGGCGGCGATGGTCATACCGCTAGGGCTTCAACTGGAAGACACCTTGTTGTTGAACCTTGTGCCACAGAATCGTGCAGTGCTCTCCACAGACCTGCCGGTTTGGGAAAGAGAACCGGAATCTTTGGTGAGTCTCAAGGCTGGGGCGAAGCGCGCCATTATGGGGTACTGCGACCGTTACACTTGGCGCACCCGGTCAGTCCGATTACGTGGCGATGAAAGCGATGGCGTGTGCGAGCTCGCTTTTGCGTCCGGAGTGGAAAACGCTTCGAAAGACAGCCTCGACCCTATGCTGAGTTATCGCATCGACGATAAGAACGGAAAGCTGCCGATCCAGTTCAAAGAGCGCGGGCTGTGGCGTGACTTCGATTCGCTGTTGCCGGACGATGCAAAACTTGCCCCGGAAGTGATCGATAACGTAGTTACGCTAACTCGGTTGCAGCGAACACGGTTCCCAAGGTCTGTATTGGCCCTTGGGCTATCGAATGTTCCCGGTCAAGCAAAGATCAATTTTTGGCGTTTTGAGCGTTTTACGCTTCCAGAAGCATTGGTCGCAAATCAGTCTGTACGCCAAGAAATCCATGAGCTGCTTGCAGGTGCGGAGACAACTCATGGTGCCTTGGCGACGGCCTGCAACGGGTTTGCTCGCAACCTACTCACTCGCGGTGATAGATCGCTGAAAAAGAGCGATATTGATCAATTCGTTAAGCAAATGCCTGCAAGTGCAACCTACTGGTCCACCCTCGAAGCCGCCTTCCACGACGTGCTGCTCGGCTACACGAGCGAGTCCGATCCCGATCACATCCGTTTCACTTGGCTTAAAACCCTGCGCTCGGCTTTGCTCAATGCCTGGCGGCAACACGCCGCGTCGGTTTCGACCGGTGACGCCTGGGCGATTCGTGCGCTGGTTCGTGCCGAGGCTGCCATCAACAAGCAACTTGGCGTTTTGAACAAGGAAATTAAGCGCTACGAAGCCTACCGCCAATCCCAGGAGCAACCGACATGACTGGATTCATCGCATGGCTGGAAGACACCAATGAGCGTGAGAGCAAGGTGCGTGCGGTGCTGCGGCGCAGCCTTGCATTCGATCCCGCTGCACACATTCCGGCTTATCCCTACGTCGAGCCTTTTCTCAAAGGCGAGGTGGAAGGCTGGCGCAGACAGGTGCATTACCTCGCAGGTGGTTTATGGGCGGCGCATTGGCGCGAGGGCCGTACCGCTCCTGTCACAGCGCTTTCCAGTGCGTGTGCCCTTCATCAACTCAAGAGCGGTTCGGCGAGTACCGAACGGCGTTTCATCCATCTGCTGGATGCCGACCGCGAGCAGCTCCCTCATCGGTTGCGCCAGATGGTTGCACTGCTGAACGAGCAGCCGCTCGATTTCCAGAGTTTATTGAGCGACCTGCTGTTCTGGAATCGCGACGATAAGCGCGTGCAGAACACATGGGCGCGAGATTTCTATCTCACCCTCACTTCTTCTGAATCCCTTGATGCCGAAACGGAGACTTCCGCATGAAAACCCTGATCGAGATTCATGTATTGCAGAACTTCGCACCGTCCAATCTCAACCGTGACGATACGGGGGCGCCCAAGGATGCATTCTTTGGTGGCACACGACGGGGGCGGGTGTCGAGCCAGTGCAACAAGCGTGCGTTACGAGAGTATTTCAAAGCGGAGAACGAGGAATACTTCGCATCGAGAACAAAGCGGGTACTTGATTCGCTCATCACAAGAATTGATCCAAAGGTCAATGGTTCCAAAATGTACTCGGCTGAGAACTTGGAGAAGGCCGTCACTGCAGCAATCGGCTGCATTGGCGCTGGCGATAAGAAAGTTAAAATCGAAAAGGACAAAAAGAACGGCCAATTAAAGACCGACGTCCTTTTGTTCTTGAGCAATTCGGAAATTGATGCGCTCGCTGTCGCTATCGAAGGCAACTTTGATGAGTTGCTGAAAGCGAAAGTCGGCGGTGAGGTCGCCAAAAGGATCACAGACTCGATTGATGGAAAGGAGAACAAATCGAGACTGTCACTGGACATCGCGTTGTTCGGGCGCATGCTCGCCGTCATGCCCGAGAAGAACCAGTACGCCGCTTGCCAAGTTGCACACGCGATCTCGACGCACACTATCGAGCGCGAATTCGATTTCTACACAGCGGTGGACGATCTCAAACCCGAGGACACTGCGGGCGCAGACATGATGGGTACGGTCGAATTCAATTCGGCGTGCTATTACCGCTACGCCGTGGTCGATTGGGAGAAGTTGTTGACCAATCTGCAGGGCGACGTCGATTTGGCAACGAAAGGGCTGCGAGTATTTCTGCAGGGTTTCGTACACGCCGAGCCCACCGGCAAACAGAACAGCTTTGCTGCACATAACCCGCCCGAATTCGTCACCGTGACGCTGGGGCGCGATGCGGCCCCGCGCAATCTTGCCAACGCCTTTGAAACCGCGATTCGCGCCAAGCCCGGCGAGTCGTTGACGTGCAAATCGGCTGAGGCGTTGGCAGCGAAAGCGATCACGCTCGAAAAAGCCTATCCGCGCAAGGGCAAGACCCATGTGCTCAATGTCCTGCAGGCTGGCGTCGGTGGTTTGGGAGCAGAGCACGACTCACTTGAGGCGCTGCTCGCCGCTGTACTCGCCGATTTGCAGGAGTAAACCATGCCTACCTTGCTTTTGAGGCTGGCCGGGCCGATGCAATCCTGGGGCACGACCAGCCGCTTTGACCAGCGCGACACGGGCAAAGAGCCGAGCAAGTCCGGTGTGCTTGGGCTGCTTGCCGCCGCATTGGGGATTGACCGTGAGAATTGGGACGACCTGGAGCCGTTGGTAAGGCTTGTCATGGGGGTGCGTCACGACCGGCCCGGTGTGCTGAAGCGTGATTACCAGACGGCGGGTTGTGCTACGAGCGACAACATGATTCGAGCCGATGGCTCTTTATCCAAGGACGGCGTGATCTCACAGCGGCACTATCTTGCTGACGCAGTTTTTCTTGTCGGACTGGAAGGGCCGGATCTCAGCCTGCTGGAACGCATTCAAATAGCCTTGCAAAACCCGGTCTGGCCACTGGCCTTGGGTAGGAAATCCTATGTGCCATCTGAGTCGATCTGGTTAGAAGGCGGCATAGTTGACGCGCCCTTATTGCCTGTACTGGCGGCCCGCCCTTGGCTGACGACATCGCGGCGCAATGAAGGTGTCCCGGATCGCCTGCTGGTATCGCTGGAATCACAGGATGGCAATGGTGTGCTGCGCATGGATCAACCGCTATCGTCCTTTTCCACACGCCGTTTTGGTGCGCGTCATGTGCGTTCGGAGTGGGTCACGCCGAAATGGGAGGTGAACCATGCAACTTGTCAGTAAAGCCATGTTGTTCTTTGGCAGGAGTGGAATATGTACCTGACCAGACTGACGCTTGATCCACGCAGCGCCCAGGCTCGCCGTGATCTGGGCGATGCCTATGAAATGCACCGCACCCTGGCGCGGGCGTTCGCAGCAGATGCGCAGAGCCTGCCGGCGCGTTTTCTCTGGCGGCTGGAGGCGGGCAGCAATGCCTGGGCCACGCCCGTGGTGCTGGTGCAGGCCGCTGCCGAAGCCGACTGGTCGGCGCTGCAAGCCCTGCTCAACTACCTGCAACGGCCTGTCGAGAGCAAACATCTGGCGCTCGAAGAATGGGTCGAAGGCGGCGGTCGCTACCGCTTCCGCTTGCAGGCCAATCCGACCGTCACTCGCCAAGGCAAGCGTTACGGCTTGGTGGGCGAAGCCGAGCAGCTTGCGTGGTTGGGGCGTCAGGGCAAGCGCCATGGCTTCAGTGTCGAGGCCGCGCTGGTAACGGCCAGCGATGTGTTGAACAGCCGCAAAGGGGAGGGGCAAATCAGCGTGCAGCGGGCGTGCTTCGAGGGGATATTGCAGGTGCAAAATCTGCAGGCTTTCAGCCGCGCTTTGAAGACGGGCATAGGCCCGGCCAAGGCCTTCGGTTGTGGTCTGCTCAGCGTTGCACGGGCATGAGCCCGCAACAGTCCAGGGAGGGCGCTACAGCATGAAAGCCAAACTGCAGGTGCTGGACAACGACATCGCCACGGTGACCCGCGGCGGTATCGAGTACATCTGTATCACCGATATCGCCCGCTACAAGAACCCGAATCGTACCGGCGTCATCATCGGCAATTGGTTGCGTAACCGGAACACTATCGAGTTTCTGGGGATCTGGGAGCAACTCAATAATCCGGATTTTAAAGTCATCGAATTCGATGACTTTAAAAAACAGGCCGGCCTCAACAGCTTCACCCTGACGCCCAAGCAGTGGATCGAGCAGACTGCCGCCATCGGCCTGATTTCCAAGGCCGGGCGTTACGGCGGCACCTTCGCCCAGAAGGACATCGCTTTCGAGTTCGCCAGTTGGATCTCGGTGGAGTTCAAGCTTTATCTGATCAAGGAATTCCAACGCCTCAAGGATCAGGAGTTCCAGCAACTGGGGTGGGACATCCGGCGCAACCTGGCCAAGGTCAACTACCTGATTCATACCGATGCCATCCGCGACAACCTGATTCCTGACGATTTGACGGCACAGCAGATCGGCTTTGTCTATGCGAGTGAAGCGGATCTGCTAAACGTCGCCCTGTTCGGTGTAACCGCCAGGCAATGGCGGGATGCCAACCCCGAGCTGAAAGGCAACCTGCGCGACCATGCCAACGTGCATCAACTGGTCTGCCTGGCCAATCTGGAATCGATGAACGCGCATTCCATCGCCGAAGGACTGCCGCAAGCCGAGCGCCTGGTGAAGTTGAATCAACTGGCGATTCGGCAGATGCGCGTACTGCTCGCCGTGAGTTTGTCGTCGCTGGCAGCGCCGGGCGAGGAGGGCTGAGCATGGCCGGGACAATGCTGCCACCGCTAAAACCCCTGCCGATGAAAGATCGGGTGTCGATGATCTTTATCCAGTACGGGCAGATCGACGTGCAGGACGGCGCCTTCGTGGTGATCGACAAGACCGGCGTGCGCATGCATATCCCGGTCGGTTCGGTGGCCTGCATCATGCTCGAGCCCGGCACACGGGTATCGCATGCCGCGGTGCACCTGGCCTCCACCGTTGGCACCCTGCTGGTGTGGGTCGGGGAGTCCGGCGTGCGCCTGTATGCCAGCGGTCAGCCGGGCGGGGCGCGGGCCGATCGCCTGCTCTACCAGGCCAAGCTGGCGCTGGACGATGAACTGCGCCTGAAGGTGGTGCGCAAGATGTACGAATTGCGCTTCCAGGAGCCGGCGCCGGCCAAGCGCAGCGTCGAGCAACTGCGCGGGATCGAAGGCGCGCGGGTGCGCGAAACCTACAAGCTGCTGGCCAAGCAGTACGGTGTGGACTGGCGCTCACGCAACTACGACCGCAAGGAGTGGGACGCGGCAGATATCCCCAACCGCTGTCTGTCGGCGGCCACCTCCTGCCTCTACGGCATCACCGAAGCGGCAGTGCTGGCGGCGGGCTATGCGCCGGCCGTGGGCTTTATCCACACCGGCAAGCCACTGTCCTTCGTCTACGATATCGCCGACCTGTTCAAGTTCGAGACCGTGGTGCCCCTGGCCTTCAGGATCGCCGCCAAATCGCCCCATCAGCCGGACCGGGAAGTGCGCCTGGGCTGCCGTGATCTGTTTCGCTCCAGCAAGATCCTGGCGAAGATCATCCCCACCATCGAAGAGGTGCTGTCCGCCGGCGGCATTTTGCCACCCGAGGCACCGCCCGAATCCGTGCCGCCGGCCATTCCCAACCCCGAAAGCATCGGCGACGCCGGGCACAGGGCGCAGTAGTGAGTTTCCTGGTCGTGGTCACCGAAAACGTCCCGCCGCGCGTGCGTGGGCGCATGGCTATTTGGCTGCTGGAAGTGCGGGCCGGCGTCTATATCGGCGATGTGTCCAAACGCACCCGGGAGATGATCTGGGAGCATCTGCGCGAGGGGTACGAAGACGGCAACGTGGTGATGGCCTGGGCCAGCAATCACGAATCCGGTTACGAGTTTCAAACCCTAGGGGCCAATCGTCGTGTCCCGGTGGAGTTCGATGGCCTGCATCTGGTCGCTTTCCGGCCTCTTGACAATTCCGATCTTTAACAATGAAAAGTTGGTAAATTTTTAGCGTTCGATTTTTCTTTTCAAGAACAGTCGGTTACGCTAAGAGCGTTCCCCGCACCCGCGGGGATGAACCACAAAGCCGAAGCGCGCCAAGAAGCTGAAGGACGCGTTCCCCGCACCCGCGGGGATGAACCGGCGTCGGTGGGCTCGGTCTGCTGGGATAGGGCGCGTTCCCCGCACCCGCGGGGATGAACCGCTCGGTGTAGTAGTGGCGGATCACCTCGGCCAGCGTTCCCCGCACCCGCGGGGATGAACCGTTCTTCCTGCCAGTCGTACTCATCGCTGATGAGCGTTCCCCGCACCCGCGGGGATGAACCGACCACTCATTTGGATAGAAATTCCCGTTGACAGCGTTCCCCGCACCCGCGGGGATGAACCGGCCATGCAGGAGCTGGAAAACAGCGACGACCAGCGTTCCCCGCACCCGCGGGGATGAACCAGCGCTGAGCCTGCAGCCGACACTGGCAAAGTACGCGTTCCCCGCACCCGCGGGGATGAACCGATAGGCCGATAGTTGAACAGGCCGCCGCCAACGCGTTCCCCGCACCCGCGGGGATGAACCGTACCGGGGCAAGATCGGCACGACCCAAAAGCGGCGTTCCCCGCACCCGCGGGGATGAACCGCCGCCATCCTTCTGACAATTGGCGATCTTTACGCGTTCCCCGCACCCGCGGGGATGAACCGCCTGAGTCGGCTCTGACGTTCGAAGAGTACGAGCGTTCCCCGCACCCGCGGGGATGAACCGCCCTTGTTTTCACGTGCCTTTCTGATGTTGTTGCGTTCCCCGCACCCGCGGGGATGAACCGACCCAGGCGAGCGCCGGAAAGAGGTGCCCAGCGCGTTCCCCGCACCCGCGGGGATGAACCGGCCGCTATCGGCGGCAAGTCGGCCATCTCAACGCGTTCCCCGCACCCGCGGGGATGAACCGCACGCAGACGTCGCTCGCCAAAGACCAGCCGAGCGTTCCCCGCACCCGCGGGGATGAACCGCTCCATAGCCTCATAGGCGCCGCTCTCGTGACGCGTTCCCCGCACCCGCGGGGATGAACCTATGGAATAGAAGCTGCAGCACAGGTGTACTACGCGTTCCCCGCACCCGCGGGGATGAACCGTCACCATTTGATGGACTGCTGCGAGCATTGTCGCGTTCCCCGCACCCGCGGGGATGAACCGAGTGTCGAGCGGTCAGAGAAGGCCGCCAGCCAGCGTTCCCCGCACCCGCGGGGATGAACCGCTTCTTCCTCCATCCCCAGGAGCATCATTCGGGCGTTCCCCGCACCCGCGGGGATGAACCGGATTTAGATCCTGAAACCGCCGCTATTTTCCAGCGTTCCCCGCACCCGCGGGGATGAACCGCGTTACGAGTTTTTCCAAGAGGTTGCAGCCCTGCGTTCCCCGCACCCGCGGGGATGAACCGATCGAGGACACCCTCGACGCCATCACACGGACG
>NZ_JAMOIE010000069.1 GCF_024448935.1 Stutzerimonas stutzeri | reverse complement strand
TCGTAAGAGGACCGGGGGTTTGTCTTTGGGTGAAGAAAAATTCGTTCGACTTTGGGGCCTCGCCTCGGCAGCAGAGGCTTGTCGAGCGTCCAGCCGCCCCACCTTTACTCAGGTTGAGGCGCGAGGGGTAATAGCTCATCGATCCGGGGGGTCCCGTTCTCGTCCGTCTACGCCTTACGTTGGATACCCACCACGTTTGCGCCACAGTAAAGCGCGTCTATCGAATCAGCCCAGGCTTGCATCATTTCCCGGCGCTGCTCCAGATAGATCGCGTGGTTGTAGGTGTCGCGGATTTCGTCGTTGTCGCCGTGGGCTAGCTGGCGTTCGATCCAGTCCCGGTTATAGCCGCGTGCGTTGAGTTCGGTGCTCAGCAGGTGGCGGAAGCCGTGGCCGGTCTGGCGCCCTTCGTAGCCCATCAGGCGCAGCGCCTTGTTAATCGTGTTCTCGCTCATTGGCCGGTCGGGGTTTTGCTGGCCTGCAAACACTAGCGGGTACTCGCCCGTGATTTCCTTGAGCTGGCGCAGGATAGCAACGGCTTGGTGGGGCAGGGGCACCACATGCGGGCGGCGGGCTTTCATACGCGCTTTCGGAATGGTCCAGGTCGCGCCGTCCAGATCGAACTCCGACCAGGGCGCTTGGCGCAGCTCACCAGGGCGAACGGCAGTCAGCACCAGCAAACGGATGGCGCAGCGGGTCAGGGTGTTGAGCGTGGTCGATTCGATCTTGCCCAGCAGCTCGGCCAGTTCGGCAAAGGCAACGTGCGGATGGTGGCGGGTGGCTTTCGGCGGCGCGGCTACCACGTCCAGGTCCGTGGCCGGGTTGGCTTCGACCACGCCACTGGCCAGACCGAAGCGGAATATCTGGTGCAGCCATTGGCGAATCTTGCCAGCGGCGTTCAGGGTGCCGCGCGCTTCGACCTTGCGCACCAGCTCGACCAGCTCCGGGCGGGTGATGGCTTTGACCGGGCGCGCACCGATGCCGGGGATCAGGTCGTTTTCCATGTACAGCCGCGCCTTGTGGGCGGTGCTTTCGGCCCAGCGTGGCGCGTTGTAGGCGTACCACTCCCGCGCCAGCGTCTCGAATGTGACGCCATCGCCCCGCTGCGCTTGTCTGGCGGCTTTTCTCTGCTCCCCGGGGTCGGTGCCCTCGGTTAGCATCTGGCGTGCCTCGTCGCGCCTCTGGCGGGCGTTCTGGAGCGTGACGGCAGGGTAGGTGCCAAGCGCCAGCATCTTTGCCTTACCGTCGAAGCGGTAGCGATAGCGCCACAGCTTGGAGCCGGACGGTGCTACTTCCAGGCATAACCCGTTGGCGTCCGTCAGCCGGTAGATCTTTTCCTTCGGCTTGGCGGTGCGGATAGTGGTATCGGATAAGGCCATTGCAATTCCCTCGCAAGCCGCGCCATTCGGGCGCTTCCATTATGTCGATGTGAGTAGATTTTTAGACCGAACCGGCTCTACTCACGAAACTACGCACAATTGTTTGGGCTTACAAGGGAAGGGTGGGGAAGTGCAGACAACAAAAAACCCGCACGGGGCGGGCTTCTTGTGGGCTTTCGGGTGGGTTTGACACCACCTGAAAACGAAAGGTGGTGCCCAGGGACGGAATCGAACCGCCGACACGGGGATTTTCAATCCCCTGCTCTACCGACTGAGCTACCTGGGCAACGGGGCGCTATTAGACGGATTTGGCTTTTGCCTGTCAAGCGCGGTTTTGGAAATATTTAGCAAGAACGGGCGTTTAGCGCTGCATGCCGGCTTATGTGGTCAAAACGGTTGGCCTGGGTTGGGTAGGACGTCGCTGAGCATGTCACCCCACCTCTCGCCATCATTCGCTTGGCGGTACGTAGCCTTCGGCCTGTGCGTATTCTTCGCCCGAAAGGAATTTGTCCATCTCGGTTTGCAGGAACTTGCGGTCTTCGGCGTTCATCATGTTCAGTCGGCGTTCGTTGATCAGCATGGTTTGATGCTTCTGCCAATCGTCCCAGGCTTTTTTCGATACGTTGTTATAGATGTCTTCGCCCTTGGCGCCAGGGTAGGGTGGGCGCTCCAGGCCGGGGAGTTGTTCTTTGTACTTGCGGCAGTTCACGGTGCGGGTCATGACATCTCTCCTGCGTTCAATTCGGCAGCGGCGCGCTTGAGCAGCGTCTTTACCGGGGCGGCAAGCCCCAGTCGCGGCGGGGTGGCGAGGTTATACCAGAGCCAGTCTGGCTCGGCCACGGCGTGGGCCTCGGACTTGACCCTGATCAGCCAAGGCTCAATGGCTAGTTGGAAGTGGCTGAAGGTGTGGGTCAGGCCCGGCAGCTCGCGACGCTCCTGAAGTTGTAGGGCGTGGCGTTGGGCAAGCGGGTCGAGCGCTGACAGGTCGTCCAACTCCGGCAGGCTCCAGAGTCCGCCCCAGAGACCCGTCGATGGGCGACGGTAAAGCAGGATGGCGCCGTCGCGATTGGCCAGCAGCGGCATCAACGTCCGCTTCTGTGGCAGCGCCTTGCGTGGCTTGGGCACCGGGAATTCGGTTTCCCGGCCCAGCAGATGAGCGCGGCAGCCTGCCTTCAGCGGGCAGAGCAGGCAGCTGGGTTTGCTGCGCGTGCAGAGTGTGGCGCCCAAGTCCATCATCGCCTGGGTGTAGTGGTTGACCCGGTTCTGCGGGGTCAGCCGCTCGGCCACTTCCCAGAGCTGCTTGGCGACTTTCGGTTCGCCTGGGTAGCCCTGCTGAGCGACATAACGCGCCAGGACGCGCTTGACGTTGCCGTCCAGGATCGGTGCCCGCAGGCCCATGCTCAGGCTGGCAATGGCTCCGGCAGTGGAGCGTCCAATGCCCGGCAATTCGGCCAGCTGTTCCACGTTTCGAGGAAATTCACCGCCGTGCTTGCCGACGATCAGCTTGGCAGTCTTGCGCAGGTTGCGCGCGCGGCTGTAGTAACCGAGCCCGGTCCACAGGTGTAGTACTTCATCTTCGTCGGCATTAGCCAGTGCCTCGACCGTCGGCAGCGCATCCATGAAGCGATCGAAGTAGCCAAGCGCGGTGCTGACCTGGGTCTGCTGCAGCATGATCTCCGATACCCAGACACGGTAGGGCGTGATGTCTTGCTGCCAGGGCAGATCCTTGCGCCCGTGGCGGTCGTACCAGTCGAGAACGGCAGCGCCGAACTGCTCGTCGTCCAGTGCTTGTGATGTCATCGACTGAACAGGCCTTTCAATGCGTCGTTCAGTTCAGGACTGACCTTGTCGCCCAGCTTCTCTTCGATGGCCTGGTTGAGCTTGTCACCCGCGAGCCGGGCGGCGATCTTGCCGAGGCGGTCATTGTCGAAGCGGCAGGCCTTGGCCCCGAGTTCCAAAGGCCCGCGGCAGCGCAGCGGCCATTCGATACCGACGTAGCGCTCGTTGACCGCACAGGCCGGGTCTGGCATCTCACCCTTGTCGCCCTCGATGACGATGCCGACGCGGTAGTCCATGCCAAGTACGCGCAGGTCCATATCGCCGTTGCCGTTTACCGTGAGGCCGGGAATGCTGACTTTCAGGTCCGGGTTGCTGGCGACGCCGTTGCGTAGGGTGAGGTTGCCTTTCAGTTCGCGGAACGGCGTGTCCTTGCTGCGCGGCGCGCTGTTAAGCGGCTTGCGATTGAGGGTGGCGATGGCGCGGCAGAGCTGCTGCTCGAGGTTGGCGTCGACGAGGACGCCGTTGTCGATGATGAAGCCGATCTTGCCGTTGAGGTTGTCGATCCAGGCTTGCTGGCTATTGCCCTGGGTGCGTAGATCGCTGTCCAGGTTAAGCAAGCCCTTGATCACCACCTGTTCGCCCTGGCTTTGCAGCAGGCCTTCGATCGGGACGTGCGCCATGCGGGTCTGGGCAGTGAGCAACGGTACCTGTGGTCGAACGTCGAGGCTTGCCGAGGCTTCCAGTTGGCCGTTGTAGAGCCCTCCGCGCAACTGCTCTAGGGTTAGCAGCCCGCCCGCAGTGCGTGCCTTGAGGGCGAAGTTATCGAGCGGCAGTTGCATTGCGGTGAGGTTGTCGATGTTCAAATTGACGCGCGTATCCAGGCGGCGCAGTGAGCCGACCGGCAGGACGGTCGCACTGCTCCAGGCATGCTGGGTTGGTTTGTCTGGCAGCGGCGTGGTGCCGCTGCCTATCACAGCCGCTTCGGTGGCCTTGACCTCGCTCTGGCGCGCGGCGCCAGCCGCATCATCCTTTCCTGGTGGGGGGAAGTAGCGATCGAGATTGAACTGGTCGCCGCTGAGGTCGACTCGCAACGATTGCTTGGCGAAATCGCTGACTGCGATCTGGCCGGTAAAGGTGCTGCCGTCCAGCTTCAGATTGATCTCTTCGAAGGTCAGGCTGGTCGGGGTACCGGCAAGACGGGTGACCAGCTCGGCCTTGCCCAGCGCGGTGTTGTCGGCCATGGCCGGGAGCTGTTGGCCGATGCTCTCGAGGAATTCGCGCAGGTTGAATTGCGCAATTGAGAGTGCCCCGCTGATCTTCGGTTGGTTCTGCAGGTCGCGGGCTTTCAGCTCGCCAAGACCGCGTAGCTGGTTGGCAGTGAACTTGAGGCTGGTCCACTCGGCAATGTCAGCGACCAGATCGGCCAGCAGTTGCCCCTGAGCGCTGAAGGAGAGGGTCTTGCCCTGTAATGGCTCGCCGGAGGCCTCGCCGCTCAAGCGCAGGTCCTCCAGCTGATAGCGCTGCAATTTGGTATCGAAGCGCAACGCGCCCTGCAATTCGGTGCGAGCGCGCATCACCGGCTTGTTGCTGCCGAAAAAGGCGTTGAGCTTGAGCGGAATCGAAGTGGCTTCGCGAATGGCCCCGGTGGTCAGCTCGATGCCTTCGGCGCTGAACTGCTGCCCGCTTTGTGCATCATGGTAGGTCACCCGTGCATCGCTGATGGTCAGGCTGTCGATGTCCAATCGCAGTGGACGCCGGGTGTTGTCGGACGGCTGTTCGTCGGTGGAGGGCTCGGCCGGTTGCGCTGCTGTATCGGGTGGCGTCTCGCGGGTGGCCGGTTGGCCTACACCTTCCCAGTTGCCGCGGCCCTTCTCGTCGCGGTTGAGCGTCAGATCGAGTCCGTTGAGGGTGATGTCGCTCATCTGCACTTCGCGGCTCAGCAACGGCAGTACCCGGACCGACAGCCCTAGCATGCGCAGGTCGGCGAAGGGTTGTTCGGGTGTTTGCACGCTGGCCAGGGTGGTGTCGTGCAATTCCAGGCCCAGCCAGGGAAACAGGCTCCAGCCGATGTCGCCGGCGATGTCCAGTTCGAGCCCGGCCTTTTCGCGGGCAAGTGCACCGATCTCGTCTTTATAGTCGTTGGGATCGAACAGATGCGTGAGGGCAAAGCCCAGTGCGACGATAAGGAGCAGCAACCCGAGGATTACCAGGCCCAGGATCTTGCCGAGCGATTTCATGGACAGGTCCTTTGTGTTTGGTATTCAAAAGCAGCGAGTATAGCGCCGGGTGTCATGGCTGTTTGCCGTGACTGGCGTTGGAGTGGCTAGCGGCGCCTGGGTTCCTACCCGCGCCGGTGGCACTGGCACCGTGTCGAGCGCGGCTTCGCGACGAAACGCTGATTGATCGCTAGATGGGATCCAGCGGCAGATGCGCCCGCGCGGCCAATGCTTGAGCTTCCAGATGATCCGCCGGTGCCGCCAGACGCAAATCTTTTCCGACTTCCCGCGCCAGGCGCTGGCTCTCTTCGAGGATGCGCCTACCGACGCCGCGACGGCGGGTGATCTTGCGCACGCACAGATGCGAGAGGCACCAGTGGTGCCCGTCGCGCTGCAGCAGGGCGGCGCCGAGCAGGCGGTCGTTAAAGCGACCGGCGATAAGGCTGCGATCGGCCAGTCCCGCCTCGATCAATGCTGCGGCGTCTGCGTGGGGCGCCAGTAGCCAGCTCGGTGCATCGGCAAAAATTTTCAGCAGATCGGTGCGGTCTTGCTGGCTGGGCTCGGTTACGGCTTCAACTGATACGGGCATGTTGACCTGCGCTGCTGATTTGGATGTCCGCAGCATAACCGTGCCGGCTTACCGGCGCACGACAGCGCTGCCGGCGACTGTTTGCAGTAGCCTGGCCATTGGGCGCGTATCGACGAGGGTGGGTTTGGGCCTATAATGCGGCTCATTTTTCGCCCCAACGATCAGCGGAGCTGTTGATGTCCGAACGTACGGCTTGCGTAGAGCGCAACACCCTGGAAACCCAGGTCAAGGCCACCATCAACCTGGACGGCACCGGTAAGAGCCGCTTCGCCATCGGCGTGCCATTTCTCGAGCACATGCTCGACCAGATCGCCCGCCACGGCCTGATTGATCTGGACATCGAATGCCAGGGCGATCTGCATATCGACGATCACCACACCGTGGAAGACGTCGGCATCACCCTCGGCCAGGCCTTTGCCAAGGCCGTCGGCGACAAGAAAGGGATGACCCGCTACGGGCATTCCTACGTGCCGCTGGACGAAGCCTTGTCGCGTGTCGTCATCGATTTTTCCGGGCGTCCGGGCTTGCAGATGCATGTCCCTTATACGCGTGCCGCTGTCGGCGGCTTCGATGTCGATCTGTTCCAGGAATTCTTCCAGGGCTTCGTCAACCACGCCTTGGTCACTCTGCACATCGACAATCTGCGCGGGCACAACACCCATCATCAGATCGAAACCGTGTTCAAGGCCTTCGGCCGCGCGCTGCGCATGGCAGTGACGCTGGACGAGCGCATGGCTGGGCAGATGCCGTCGACCAAGGGTTGCCTGTAATGCAGACCGTTGCAGTCATCGATTACGGCATGGGCAACCTGCATTCGGTTGCCAAGGCGCTCGAGCACGTCGGTGCCGGGCGGGTACTGATCACCAGCGATGCGCAGGTGATCCGAGAGGCTGATCGTGTGGTCTTTCCGGGTGTGGGTGCGATTCGCGATTGCATGGCGGAGATCCGCCGCCTGGGCTTCGACGAGCTGGTTCGGGAAGTCAGTGTCGATCGGCCGTTCCTCGGTATCTGCGTGGGCATGCAGGCACTGATGGAGCGCAGCGAGGAAAACGGCGGCGTCGACTGCATCGGCCTTTTTCCCGGCCAGGTTCGCTTCTTCGGTAAGGATCTGGAAGAGAATGGCGAGCGACTGAAAGTGCCGCATATGGGCTGGAACGAGGTGGAGCAGGCAGTCAGCCATCCGCTTTGGCACAATATTCCCACCGATGGCCGCTTCTATTTCGTGCACAGCTATTACATCGAGGCTGGCAATCCGCGGCAGGTGGTCGGTCGCGGTCATTACGGCAAGGACTTCGCCGCCGCGCTGGCCGATGGTTCGCGCTTCGCGGTGCAGTTCCATCCCGAGAAAAGCCACACCCATGGCCTGCAGCTGCTGCAGAATTTTGCCGCCTGGGATGGCCGCTGGTAATGAGCCGGGCGAAGCTCAAGGCACCGGTCCTGACGCTGGACACCGCTCAGGAGCAGGCTGCGCAGCAGATCATCAAGCGCTTTCTGAAAGATCGCTTCGAACTGGAGCTCGGCTCGTTCGAGGCGCAGGAAGTGCTCGATCTGGTCGCTCGTGAAATAGCTCCGCTGTATTACAACAAGGCGATCTTCGACGTGCAGACGCACCTGAAAGAAAGGTTCGAGAGCATCGAGAGCGACTTGTGGGCGCTCGAAAAAAGCAGCTGAAAGCTTCAAGCCCCAAGCTGCAAGAGAAACAGATACGCATGCTTGCAGCTTGCAGCTTGCAGCTTGCCGCTCTTTGACGAAGGAAAAAGTATGCTGATTATTCCCGCGATCGATCTTAAAGACGGCGCCTGCGTGCGTCTGCGTCAAGGGCTGATGGACGACGCCACGGTGTTCTCCGATGACCCGGTGGCCATGGCCGCCAAATGGATCGGGGCCGGTTGCCGCCGTCTGCACCTGGTCGACCTCAACGGTGCCTTCGAGGGTCAGCCGGTCAATGGCGATGTGGTCACCGCCATCGCCAAGCGCTACCCAGACCTGCCTATCCAGATCGGCGGTGGCATCCGCTCGCTGGAAACCATCGAGCATTACGTTCGCGCCGGCGTCAGCTACGTGATCATCGGTACCAAGGCGGTCAAGCAGCCCGAGTTCGTCGGGGAAGCCTGCCGTGCCTTTCCGGGCAAGGTGATTGTCGGCCTGGATGCGAAGGATGGCTTCGTCGCTACCGATGGCTGGGCAGAAGTTTCCAGCGTGCAGGCGGTCGATCTGGCGCGCCGCTTCGAGGCCGATGGCGTCTCGGCGATCGTCTACACCGACATCGCCAAGGACGGCATGATGCAGGGCTGCAACGTCGAGGCCACGGTGGCGCTGGCCAATGCCAGCCGCATCCCGGTGATCGCGTCCGGTGGCATCCACAACCTCGGTGATATTCAGAAGCTGCTCGATACCAACACGCCCGGGATCGTCGGCGCCATTACCGGTCGGGCGATCTACGAGGGTACACTCGATGTGGCCGAAGCGCAGGCGTTGTGTAATCTGAAGCTGAAAGTCGAATAAAGGCGCTGGAGGCCGGAGGCTGGACGATTGGCGAGCTGCCTTTTCGTCCAGCCCCGAGCCTTCAGCCTCCAGCGGTTTTTATCAGGAGGCCAGCATGGCCCTCGCCAAACGCATCATTCCCTGCCTCGACGTGGACAATGGCCGCGTGGTCAAGGGCGTTCAGTTCGAGAACATCCGTGACGCCGGTGATCCGGTGGAAATCGCCCGCCGCTACGACGAGCAGGGCGCTGACGAGATCACCTTTCTCGACATCACGGCAAGCGTCGACAACCGCGACACCACACTGCACACCGTGGAGCGGATGGCCAGCCAGGTGTTCATCCCGCTGACCGTGGGCGGCGGCGTGCGCAGCGTGCAGGACATCCGTAACCTGCTCAATGCTGGCGCCGACAAGGTGTCGATCAACACCGCTGCGGTCTTCACCCCGGAGTTCGTCGGCGAGGCGGCCGATCGCTTCGGTTCGCAGTGCATCGTCGTCGCCATCGATGCCAAGCGGGTTTCTGAACCGGGCGAAACGCCACGTTGGGAAATCTTCACCCATGGCGGCCGCAAGCCGACCGGGCTGGACGCGGTGCTCTGGGCGCAGAAGATGGAAGCGCTGGGCGCCGGTGAAATCCTCCTGACCAGCATGGATCAGGACGGCGTCAAGAACGGCTATGACCTGGGCGTCACCCGTGCCATCAGCGAAGCGGTGCATGTTCCGGTAATCGCCTCCGGTGGGGTCGGCAATCTCCAACATCTGGCTGATGGGGTTCTGCAAGGCAAGGCCGATGCGGTGCTAGCCGCAAGCATCTTCCATTTCGGCGAGTACAGCGTGCCGGAAGCCAAGGCGTACATGGCCAGCTGCGGCATCGTGATGCGCTGAACCGGCGCGTCGCGGACTGTGCTCAGAGCTGCAGTTAAAATCATACAAGGACACAGCCGCCACATACCGCGGCTGCCGCATCAAGGAACTACGCCATGTTCAAGAACACGCTGTTGACGCTGGCCGCCAGCTTGTCGCTGATCACTTCTGCCGCACAGTCCGCGCCGGAACCGATCAACCTGCTCACCGAGAACTTCCCGCCCTATAACCTGGCGGTAGGCGGCACGAATTTTGCGCGCTGCGTAGCAGTGGCTGATGGCAAATTGGCTCGATCGTTTGTGCGGCGCGTCACATCGTGAGAATAGCTACACGGCGCCTGGTTCATAAGTTGCCAAACTTCATGAAGGTGCGACACACGCATGGACTCTGCTAGGCAGTTGTCAACGCTGTGTCGCCTGGATGTTTGCATACGGAGAGGGAGCGATGAGACCAATTCTAGTGGCCGGGCTGTTGCTGTTGATGGTCGCCTCGGCCAGGGCAGAACTGCCCGATGACTACAAAATGGTGCTGCTGACCGAAAATTTCCCGCCTTTCAACATGGCGGCGGCCGGCAAGAACTACGCGGCAGACCGCAACATCAGCGGGATCAACGCCGAGATCGTGCGCGAGATGTTCAAGCGTGCCGGGATCGCCTACAGCCTGACGCTGCGTTTTCCCTGGGAGCGCATCTACAACCAGGCGCAGCAACACCCGGACCAGGGGCTGTTCTCCACCACCTACACACCCGAGCGTGAACCACTGTTCAAGTGGGTCGGCCCGCTGGCCAGTACCGGGTGGGTACTGCTGGCCCCGGCCGGTAGCCCGATGCGGCTGAGTTCGCTCGACCAGGCGCAGCAGTACCGGATCGGTGCATACAAGAACGATGCGGTTAGCCAGCATCTGGAAAGCAAGGGTTTCGAGCCGATCAATTCACTGCGCGACCAGGAAAACATCAGCAAGCTGCTCAAGGGGCAGATAGACCTATGGGCGACAACCGACCCAGTCGGGCCGTATCTGGCCAAACAGGAAGGCGTAAGCGGGCTGACCACGGTGTTGCGCTTTAACGACGCGCAGCTTTTCCTTGCGCTGAACAGGCAGACGTCGGATGAAGTCGTTACGCGGTTGCAGAAAGCGCTGAACGAGATGAAGAGCGACGGCGCTATCGACGCCATCATGCGCCGTTATCTCTGATGACTTATCGATACAGGCCGTTGGCGCCATGGGCGACCATGGCGCGGTTGCCCCGGGTGGCGATCATCTGACCGATGTCCACCCAATCGATACCCTGCGCTTCCAGCTTCGGCAGTTCGCGCTCCAGCAGGGCAAGTGTGGCAGGGTGCGGATGACCGATCAGCACAACTGAACCCTGTTCGCGGGCCAGTTGTACGGCTGCCCGAAATTGTATGGCAGCGGCCTCGGGGCCGGGGTCGTCATCGAGAAAGATGTCACGCGACAGGCTTGCCAAGCCAATGCGTTGTGCGGTCGCGGCTGCAACGGTTGCCGCATTGGTACGGCTGTCGAGAAAGAACAGGTGGCGCTCTTGCAGCTGCCGCATGAGCGACGCCATGGGCCGCTGCCGGTCGGTCATCTGGCTGCCCATGTGATTGTTCACGCCACTGGCATGGGGCACTTTTGCCAGGGCGCTGGTCAGTCGACGGTCAAGCTCGGCTGAAGGAAGCTGCGGTTGCCAGGCGTAAGGCCCGCCAGCGGGGGCCATGGGCAGATGCAACATGACGGTCTTGCCTGCAGCTTTGGCCCGCTCGGCCAAGTCCGTGGCGTTCCGGGTATCCGGCAGAATCGCCATGGCCACTGGGCCGGGCAGGGCCAGAACGCGTGCGTCCCGCGCCGCGTTCTGCCCAAGGTCATCGATTACCAGTGCCAGCTTCGGCATTCGCGAGACGGTTGCCAGGTGATCTGCTGTGCCTGTTTTACCGTCGTCAGTCGTAGCCCCGCCAATTGCCGACAGCGGGACCAGGACCCCTACTAACAGAGCCAGAACCCAAGGCATCCGCTACTGGCCGCGGATGAGGTTCAAGCCCTTGAGCAGATTCAGTGCCTGACCGAGTTGATAGTCCTCATCCTGAGGGCGAGGAGAGTCGCTGACGATCGGTGCCGTAGTAGGACGTTCCGCGCCGCCGTTGCCATTGCCGAGGTGCCCGGCCAGGTCGGCCTCGCGAATGCCTTCGGCAGCTTGTTCGCGCGTCAGTTTGGCCCGGGTGACGCGGATATCCGGCTCGATTCCCTGTGCCTGAATCGAGCGTCCGTTGGGTGTGTAATAGAGCGCGGTGGTGAGCTTGAGGGCACGGTCGTTGTTCAGTGGAAGTACCGTCTGCACCGAGCCTTTTCCGAAGCTGTCGGTCCCCATGACCACACCACGCTTCTGATCCTGCAAGGCGCCGGCCACGATTTCCGACGCCGAGGCGCTACCTCCGTTGATCAGCACGACCAGCGAAACGCCTTCGCTGGCATCGGCCGCGTCTGCGGTGAAGCGCAGCTCAGAGTTGGCGATGCGGCCCTTGGTGTAAACGATCAAGCCACCAGTCAGGAAATGGTCGGACACTTCCACTGCAGCCTGGAGCACCCCGCCGGGATTGTTGCGCAGGTCGAGCACCAGTCCGTTGAGCTTGTTGCCATTTTCCTTGCGCAAGCTCGCCAAGGCCTTAGCGACTTCCTCGCCGGTATTGATCTGAAATTGCGTTACGCGCAGGTAGCCATAGCCGGGCTCAAGCAGCTGACTCTTGACGCTGTTGACCTTGATCACCGCACGGGTGAGCTTGACGGTGAAAGGTTTGCTGCCCTCACGAACCAATGACAGCGATATATCGCTGCCTGGCTTGCCGCGCATCATGCCAACCGCATCCATCATGGACATGCCCTTGGTCGGCTTGCCGTCGATCTTGACGATCAGATCGCCAGCCTCGATGCCGGCCTTGGAGGCTGGGGTATCGTCGATTGGCGATACCACCTTGATGAATCCGTCTTCGATCCCGACTTCGATACCCAGGCCGCCGAACTCACCGCTGGTGCTCTCCTGCAGTTCGGCAAAGGCATCAGGTTCGAGGTAGGCGGAATGGGGATCGAGGTTGCTGAGCATGCCCTTGATGGCATTTTCCAGAAGTGTCTTGTCGTCGACCGGCTCCACGTATGCGGCCTTGATCCGGTCCAGCACTTCGGCAAAGGTCCTCAGCTCCTCCAGCGGCAGCGGCGCTTTTTGGCTCGCAGCGTTCAGCTGGAGTGGTTCTGGCGCGATCTCTGCGGGCGATTGCTGCGCCCAGGCGCTACCGTACGTCCCTAGCATGAGGGCCAAGGCCAGGGTGGAGGGTTGGGCGAAACGGCACAGGTGCAGCATGTTTGACTCCAGTTGTGAGGGGCGCGCTAACAGCCGGCTCGGCTTATCCCTGCGCACGACACCATTGTGCCGGATCGCTCGGGCGACCCTGTTGGCGAATGGCGAAATACAGTGCGGCTGCTTCTTGCCCGCCACTGGTTCCTACGGTGGCGATCGGATCGCCCGCCTTGACGATGTCACCTGCATCACGCAGCAGGCTCTGGTTGTGCCCATAAAGGCTCAGATAACCATTGCCATGATCGAGGATCACCAACAGACCGGCGCCACGCAGCCAATCAGCGAATACCACCCGGCCCCCGTGCACGGCTCGGACCTGGGTACCAATGTCGGCGCCGATCAGCACGCCGTCCCACTTGGTTCGAGCGTCGCCACCGCGGGGAGTGCCATAGCGTGCCACCAATCTTCCGTCCACCGGCCAGGGCAGCTTGCCCTTGGCCTTGGCGAAGGGGCCGCCAGCATTCCCGCCAGCGCTTGAGACAATCGGGCCGGCCGATGCTGATGGGGTGCGGCCGGCCTGTTGCTGGCGTGCCTGCTCTTCGCGGGCCTCGGCCAACCTGCGTTGACGCGCCTGCTCGGCTTCACGCGCCTGGCGAGCAAGGGTTTCTTCGATGGTCTTGAGCACCCGCTCCAGCTGCGCCTGCTCCTGCTTGCGCGCTTTGAGCTTCTGGTCGCGGCCGGACAAGTCTTTATCAAGTTTGGCCAGCGTTACCTGGCGCTCCTTGCGGACTTCGGCCAGTTGCTCGCGTCGTTGTCTGAGGCCGTCCTGCTGTTCGGCTAATATTGCCTGCTGCTTCTGAATGCCGGCTTCTACGCCGGCCAGTTGGCGTAGCGTCTCGTTAAAGCTTTCGAGCTGCTCGAAGCGGGCTTTGCTGAGATAGTCATAGTAGGTCAGCGTACGGCTGAACTTTTCCGGGTTCTGCTGGTTGAGCAGCAGCTTGAGGTATTCCTTGCGGCCGCTCTGATAAGCCGCGCGCGCCTGAATGCCAATCAGGCGCTGTTGTTCGAGGCGCGCACCTTCAAGCGTGGCTTTCTGGTCGTTGAGGCGTTCGAGCTCGGCTTCGCTGCGATCGATTTCCTGCTGCAAAGCGTCAACCTGTTTTTCCAGCTGGCCCATCTCGCTTTCGGTAGTCTGCAGTTGCTTCTGGACCGCGGATTTTTCCTGTTCGATCTGCTTGAGCAGCTTCTGCAATTCCGCGACGTCCTGGCGCGCCGCTTCGATCTGCTTGCGCGCATCGGCGCGCTCGTCGGCCATGGCTGGGCCAAGCAGACAAACAAGCGCTACTACAAGAAGAATACGGGGCATGAGAGGGCGTAACCGTGAGTTCAACGACTGCCGTAGTATGCCTAAAAAAGCAGCGGCAAGCTTCAAGCCACAAGCTTCAAGTAAAAAACAAAAAGCGTGACGGCATCTGGGCGGCAGCCGCCCCACTGACTTGCTTGCAGCTTGCAGCTTGCAGCTATCAGCTCAGTTCGACAAGTGAGCGGCCGGTCATTTCCGCCGGTACCGGCATGCCCAGCAGCGTCAGCATGGTCGGTGCGACATCGGCGAGCACGCCGCCTTCGCGGATGGTCAGGTTACGCTTGCCAACATAGATGAAGGGAACCGGCTCGCAAGTATGGGCGGTGTGCGCCTGGCCGGTCATGACGTCCTCCATCAGCTCGACGTTGCCGTGATCGGCGGTGATCAACGCTTCGCCTCCGACCCTTTCCAGCGCTTCAACGATCCGTCCGACACAGATGTCCAGGCATTCCACGGCCTTGACCGCAGCGTCGAACACGCCAGTATGGCCGACCATGTCGCCGTTGGCGTAGTTGACGATGATCACGTCGTAACGCTGGTTCTCGATGGCCTCGACGATGCGATCAGTCACTTCGGGCGCGCTCATTTCTGGCTGCATGTCGTAGGTGGCGACCTGTGGCGATGGAATGAGGATGCGTTCCTCGCCGGGAAACGGCTCCTCACGACCGCCGGAAAAGAAGAAGGTGACGTGGGCGTACTTCTCGGTCTCGGCAATGCGCAGTTGGGTTTTGCCGTTGTTGGCGAGGTATTCGCCGAGCACGTTGGTGAGGGCTTCGGGAGCGAAAGCCGAGGGTGCGGGGATGCTTGCAGCGTACTGCGTCAGCATGACGAAACCAGCCAGTTGCGGTACCCGGGCGCGCTTGAATTCGCTGAAGCCAGGTTCGACAAAACAGCGCGTCAGTTCACGTGCACGGTCGGCGCGGAAGTTCATGAATACCACGGCATCGCCGTCCTCGACACGGACCGGCTCGCCAATGGTGGTGGCCTTGACGAACTCGTCGCTCTCGCCTCGCTCGTAGGCGGCGATCAGCCCGTCAACTGCATAGTCGGCGTGGTGCTCAGCTTTTCCGTCGACAATCAGGCTGTACGCCTGCTCGACCCGGTCCCAGCGGTTGTCACGATCCATGGCGAAGTAGCGGCCAATCAGGCTGGCAATGCGCCCTTTGCCCAGACGGGTAAAGGTGGCTTGCATCAGTTCGATGGAGTGCTGTGCGCTCTTCGGCGGCGTGTCGCGGCCGTCAAGAAAGGCGTGCAGGTAGATGTGTTCGGCGCCGCGCCTGGCAGCCAGCTCAGCCATGGCAACCAGATGATCCTGGTGGCTGTGAACGCCTCCGTCGGAAAGCAGGCCGAGGATATGCACGGCCTTGCCTGCACCCACTGCCTTATCGACGGCGGTGCAGATGGTGGGGTTCTCGAAGAACTCGCCGTCGCGGATGGATTTGGTGACCTTCGTGAAGTCCTGGTACACCACGCGGCCCGCGCCCAGGTTCATGTGGCCCACTTCGGAATTGCCCATCTGCCCGTCCGGCAGACCCACATCCATGCCGCTGCCAGAGATCAGTCCGTGCGGTTGGCTGGCCAACAGACGGTCATAGACGGGTTTGTTGGCGGCGTGGATGGCATTGAATTCGGGACTGTCGCTGTGTCCGAAGCCGTCGAGAATGACCAATACCAGGGGTTTGGGCGCGGCGGGCATGTGTCTTGCTCCTTGCACGGGGTCGCGAAAAAAAGGCGGCCAGTCTAATAGTTGGCCGGTTGGGCGTCACGATTCGCAGGGTTCAGCCTGGTGGAGGGGCTGTGTATACTGGCCCGCATTTTATCCCCCGGGTACCCTTTAGATGGTCGCTAACCTGATTGAATTTGTCTCTAACAACTATGTTCTTGTCAGTATCTTCTTGGTGCTGCTGGTGCTTCTCGCGATCACCGAGGCACGCAAGGGCGGCAAGAGCCTGAGCAACCGCGAGCTGACTGGCCTGGTCAACCGCGACGAAGGCGTGGTGTTGGACGTGCGCGCGAAGAAGGAGTTCGACGCCGGCCATATTGTCGACTCATTGAACATTCCCCACGAGAAGCTGGTCAGCCGACTGGGCGAGCTGGAAAAGCACAAGGGCAAGACCATCGTGGTCGTCGACGCCATGGGCCAGCACGCCGGAACGGCCTGCCGTGAGCTGCAGAAGGCAGGCTTCACTGCCGCGAAGCTGTCCGGAGGGATTGCCAGCTGGCGCGGCGAAAATCTGCCAGTGGTTAAATAATTATGTCCAAAGTCGTCATGTACACCACCGCCTGGTGCCCGTTTTGCATCAGGGCCAAGAGCCTGCTTGATCGCAAGGGCGTCAGCTACGAGGAAATCCCCGTCGACGGCAAGCCTGCGTTGCGCTCGGAAATGGCGGCAAAGGCTGGGCGGACATCTGTCCCGCAGATTTGGATTGGTGACGAACACGTCGGTGGCTGCGACGAGCTGCACGCGTTGGAGCGGGCTGGCCGCCTGGACGCGATGCTTCAGGCGTGACTCCAATAAAACGGCCTGTCGGTAGCGGATGAAATCCCGCTACGGGCGGCGCGACTCAAACTCGACATGCACAACAAGAAGGCTTCACATGACTGAACAAGCAAACAATGGTGCCGCCGCAGGTCAGGAAGAGCCTGGCGCGCAGTTTTCCCTGCAGCGGATCTATGTCCGTGACCTCTCTTTCGAAGCCCCGAAAAGTCCGGAAATCTTCCGCCAGGAATGGAATCCGAGCGTTGCACTGGACCTGAACACCAAGCAGAAGTCGCTGGAAGGTGATTTCCATGAGGTGGTGCTGACCCTTTCCGTAACGGTCAAGACCGGTGAGGAAGTCGCCTTCATTGCTGAAGTGCAGCAGGCCGGTATCTTCCTGATCAAGGGCCTCGAAGCGCAGGCCATGAGCCATACGCTTGGCGCGTTCTGCCCGAACATTCTGTTCCCCTACGCTCGGGAAGCGCTCGACAGCCTCGTCACGCGCGGTTCCTTCCCGGCTTTGATGCTGGCACCAGTGAACTTCGATGCGCTCTACGCTCAGGAAATGGCGCGCATGCAACAAGGCGGCGAAACGCCGGCCACTGCTCACTGATAAAGGCTGCGGCAAGCAACAAGCTTCAAGTAAGCACGGAGCACGAAAAAGCTGGGTGTTCTTTCAGCGAAGGCCCCGACACTAAACTGGCTTGCAGCTTGCAGCTTGCAGCTTGCAGCTTGCAGCTTGCAGCTTGCAGCTTGCATTAGCGTACCTTCACGACCAGCTTGCCGACCGCTCTGCGCTGGGCCAGTGTATTGATTGCGTCAGCCGTCTTTTCAAGCGCGAAGGTCTGCGATACCAGAGGTTTCAGTTTGCCCTCGGCATGCCAGGCGAATAGCTGCTTGAAGTTGGCTGCGTTGTCGTGCGGCTGGCGTCGCGCGAAGCTGCCCCAGAAAACCCCTATCAGGGCGGCGCCCTTGAGCAGTGGCAGGTTGGCGGGCAGGGACGGGATATCTCCAGCGGCGAAACCGACCACCAGCATGCGGCCGTTCCAGGCAATGCTGCGGAACGCTTCTTCGAACAGCTGGCCACCGACCGGGTCGTAGATCACGTCTACGCCCTGACCTGCAGTCAGTTCCTTCAGGCGCTCCTTGAGGCTGGTATCGGTGTAGTTGATCAGCTCATCGGCGCCGGCCTGTTTGGCAACCTCAAGCTTTTCAGCTGTAGAGGCTGCGGCGATCACTTTCGCACCCATGGCTTTGCCTATTTCCACTGCAGCCAGACCAACGCCGCCGGAGGCGCCAAGCACCAGCAAGGTCTCACCCGGCTGCAGGTTGGCGCGTTGTTTCAGGGCGTGCATCGAAGTGCCGTAGGTCATGCTGAACGCCGCAGCCGTATCGAAATCCATCGTTGGTGGAATCGGCAACACGCTGTCCCCAGGCACCGCAACCTGTTCGGCAAAGCTGCCCCAGCCGGTCAGCCCCATCACCCGGTCACCGACCTTCAGATGGGTAACCTTTTCGCCCACTGCGGCAACGACGCCTGCTGCTTCACCACCGGGGGAGAACGGGAAGGGCGGTTTGAACTGGTATTTCCCTTCGATCATCAAGGTATCCGGAAAGTTGACGCCGGCTGCATGTACGTCGAGCAGCACTTCGCCCTTTTTGATCTGCGGGCCGTCGACGTCTTCGACTACGAGGTTTTCGGCCGGGCCAAATTCTTTGCACAGGACAGCTTTCATCGGGTCACCTTTAGTTGTTGGAAATGAGGCTAAGGCCGCTTTTGCGCTTCGGTCAGTCTAGGAGCCTGATCGCCCGGCGCAACAAGCATGGTCTGTCCTGATGGCAGTATATAAGGCCGGGCTTGGGTCCGTGCTCGACACTGGTTATGCTGGGAACCGTAACCTTTGGAGTTGTCTTGTGAAGCGCATTTTCTTTCTGCTGTTCGCTCTGGTTATGGCTCTGCCGGTTGTTGCCGAAACGTCCGAAACCGACGCTGCTGCAAAAAAAACCAGCTATTACGCCCTCGTGCCTGCGCTGGTTGGTAACTACGGTTCAGAAGGTCGGCTGAAGTATTACAAGGCCGATATTGCCCTGCGCGTCAGCGGGGCCGAGGCGGAAGCGAAGGTGAAACATCACGAGCCGCTGATTCGCAATCAGCTGGTGGCCCTGTTCTCGCAGCAAACCGATGCCAGTATCGGCACGGTCGAGGCCAAGGAGGCTCTGCGGCAGGAGGCGCTCAAGCAGGTGCAGGGGGTCCTCTCCCAGGAAGAAGGCCAGCCTCTGGTGGACGATCTGTTGTTCAACAATCTGATCGTCCAGTGAGCTGGTTCGGCTAACGCAAGGTTGGCTCAGCGCATGGCCAGTATGGCGTGCCATTGGTGCTCGCTGACGGGCATCACGGAAAGCCGGCTGCCGCTCTGCACCAGGCGCATTTGCGCGAGCGCCGGCTCTGCTTTCAGTCGAGGCAGTGTGATTACGGATTCAAAGCGCTCGACGAATTCGACATCGACCGCGCTCCAGGTGTTAGTCGCGTCATCGGTTCGGGGGTCGTAATAGGGGCTGTCGGGGTCCGTTGCCGTCGGGTCCGGGTAGGCGGCACTTGCAATGCGGCCGATTCCGGCTATCCCGGGGGTGGCGCAGCTGGAGTGGTAGAAGAAGAAGCTATCGCCTTCGGCCATCTGCCGCATGAAGTTCCGCGCCTGGTAATTGCGCACGCCATCCCAGCGACTTCTGCCGAGTTTCCCCAGGTATTGAATGGAAAACTCATCCGGTTCCGATTTCATCAGCCAGTACGGCATGATCTTTGCATCCTGAAGATTGTTTGGAAGGGTTCTCGAACGCGAAGTCCCCGACAATCGGTCGCAACGCCGGTTTGCGCTGGGCCGAGTCATGGCGGAGAATGCCGCGCTTGAGGTTGGCGGTGTCGAGTCTGAAAAACCAAAACGATACTGACTCGACAGACGATCATTCGCCTAGCAGGGGGAGGCGAAAAACTATGAAACGTAAGCCAGATATTCTTTGGGTCCTGGTGCTGATTTTCGGTCTCGGCGTGGTGACGACAGGTTATACCCAGGGATTGTGGGAGCGACCGGACGACGCCTCTTCTGCGGTTCCGATCAGTCACTCGCAACAACTTCAGCGCTGAGCTGATTCGCCGCACGGATGCGGCCTGCTACATGCGCTCGAATGCTCCCGATTTCCTGCCTTACTTCTTCCTGCCTTCCTTCGCATACCAGCCGTCATCGGTCACCGTGGCCTGGAGGGGAACATCCCAGCTGGCCAAAGGGAGTCTATCGACCTTTTGACAGTCGTGAGCCAGCCCTAATAGTGTCGGTTTGTGACCATTTTTGCGCCTGTCGCGATACGCAAGGCTGCGATCGTAAAAGCCGCCGCCCATGCCCAGGCGCCCGCCGCTTTCGTCGAACCCCACCAAGGGCATCAGCACCAGATCGAGCGTCCAGATACGTCGTTGCCTTGTCTGGCGAAACGCGGGCTCGGGAATGCCAAAGCGATTTGGCTTCAGATGCTCGTTGGGCATGATTCGCTGAAACACCATGCGTGTCCGCGGCCAGGCGTTTAGCACGGGTAGGTAGGTCGCTTTGCCCCGTCGTTGTGCTTCTCGCAGCAGCGGGCGTGGGTCGATCTCGCCATCATTTGGCAGATACAGGGCGATGTGGCGAGCCCGGCGAAAGATCGGGTGCTGGGCCAGTTGTCGGTAGAGATTTCGTGCTGCCCGACGTTGTTGAGTCGGGGAAAGCTGGCGCCGCGCTTGGCGCAACTGGCGTCGCAGCGCCGGGCGAGAAAGGCCTTCGGCTACGATCATGAAATGAGGCTCCCCAGCATGCCGCTGCCCGCGTAGGCCCTTGAACCCGAGAGTTCAAGGTGGCGACTACAGAGTACCTTAAGGCTTTCCGTCAGGCGGACATGCACACCGGCACTACGTGTAGCCTCCATGGTGTTGCTTATCGGGAGAGGGTCATCGCCGACTGGCGAACATGCCAGGGAGTGAACAGGATTATAACGCAATCTGGCTGCCGTTCATCAGTTGCCGGTCGGGTTTGGATCGGCGGCCAGTGCGCTGTCGACTCGCTCCAGCAGGGAACGTACGTGCTCCCGTGCGCTGTTGGCTTCGGCGTCCAGTCGGTCATGCTTGTGCAGCAGCTCGTGGGTGATGTTCAGCGCTGCCATGACTGCCACGCGATCAGCGCCGATGACTTTGCCGCTGCTGCGGATCTCACGCATCTTGCGGTCCAGGTAATGGGCGGCGTCTTCGAGATTGCTGCGTTCTTCGGGTGGGCAGGAGATGCAATATTCCTTGTCCATGATGTGCACGGTAACGGTGTTCGGCTGGGTCATGAGTCCTGCTCCAGAGCTTTCAGGCGCGAAATCATTGATTCGACCTTCGCGCGGGCCATTTGGTTCTTTTCGATCAGATGAGCGCGCTCCTCGCGCCACGCCTGCTCAGCCTGGCGCAGCAGTCGATTCTGCGCCTTGAGTTGCTCGGTGCGCTGAATCAGCTGCTCCAGCTTGGCAGTCAGCAATTGCAGGTCGGCGTCTTCCATGGGATTCCCGGGTCAATGGCGCGAGCGCTGGGTGGGCCGGCTTCGATGGTCTTGGCTCGTATGCCGATGCTAGGATACAGGCCTTCATTCTAGACATTAGCGCCTCTGCGCGCCTAGCTGCCAATGCCCATTCAGAACTCGCCTTACGCTGCTTTCGCTACATTGTTGGCCAGCAGTGCCCAACCCGTCACCCCCGCCGAGCTGCACGGACTGTTGCTCGGGCGCAGCTGCGCCGGCGCTGGTTTCGATGCCGAAACCTGGCTGAGCGATGCTGTCGAGCTGCTTGGCGCTGAACCTGACGAGCCGGTGCGCCAAGCGCTTATCGGACTGCAGGAGATGGTCAAGGGCGAGCTCGCCGGCGATGACATTGCCATCGTCCTGCTGCTGCCGAGCGATGAAGCATCGCTGACCGAGCGTGCGCTGGCCCTGGGTCAGTGGTGCCAGAGCTTCCTGACCGGGTTCGGTCTGGTCGCCGGCGATCGTGCGCTGAGCGGCGAAGCGATAGAAGTGCTGCAGGATCTGGCGGCCATCGCGCAGATCCAGGACTCGCTGGACGAGTCCGAAGGTGGCGAGAACGACTACATGGAGGTCACGGAATACCTGCGCGTTGCGCCCCTGCTGTTATTCACTGAGTGCGCCAAGCCGGTACCGCCGGCGCCCAAGCCCTCCCTGCATTGAGGACCACTCGTCCATGACCCGTATCCCCAAGTCCGAATATGCCCGTCGGCGCAAGGCGCTGATGGCTGAGATGGAGCCTAACAGCATCGCCATCCTGCCGGCCGCGCCGATGTACATTCGCAACCGCGACGTCGAACACATCTACCGTCAGGACAGTGATTTTCAATATCTCTCCGGATTTCCCGAGCCCGAGGCAGTGATTGCGCTGATCCCGGGTCGAGCGCACGGCGAGTATGTGCTGTTCTGCCGGGAGCGCGATCCGGCTCGCGAGTTATGGGATGGTCTACGCGCGGGTCAGGATGGCGCCATGTCGGACTACGGCGCTGATGATGCCTTCTCCATCGGCAATATAGACGACATCCTTCCCGGTCTGATCGAAGGACGTTCACGCGTCTACTACGCGATCGGCAGCAACCCGGAATTCGATCATCGCTTGATGGAGTGGATCAACACCATCCGTTCCAAAGCCCGTCAAGGGGCGCAGCCGCCGAACGAATTCGTCGTCCTCGACCATCTGCTGCACCACCTGCGCCTGTACAAGTCGGCGGACGAAATAAAGGTGATGAAGCACGCTGCGGAGATCTCCGCGCGCGCCCACATCCGTGCCATGCAGGCCAGCCGTGCCGGACTCCACGAATACCACCTGGAAGCCGAGCTGGATTACCAGTTCCGCAAAGGCGGAGCGAAGATGCCGGCCTACGGTTCCATCGTCGCGGCCGGAAAGAACGCTTGCATCTTGCACTACCGCGAGAACGATGCGCAGCTGAAGGATGGCGACCTGGTGCTGATCGACGCCGGCTGTGAAATCGACTGCTACGCCAGCGACATCACCCGCACCTTTCCGGTCAGCGGCCGCTTTTCGCCCGAGCAGAAAGCTATTTATGAGCTGGTGCTGGCTGCCAACGAAGAAGCCTTCAAGCATATCGCGCCCGGCAGGCATTGGAACGAGGCCCACGAGGCGACCGTTCGGGTAATCACCGCCGGATTGGTCGAGCTGGGATTGCTTCAGGGTGACGTCGATGAGCTGATTGCCGCCGAAGCCTACAAAACCTTCTACATGCACCGCGCCGGCCACTGGCTGGGCATGGACGTGCATGATGTCGGTGATTACAAGGTCGGCGGCGATTGGCGCGTTCTGGAGCCCGGCATGGCGATGACCGTCGAGCCGGGCATCTATATCGCGGCTGACAATCAGGACGTGGCGAAGAAGTGGCGTGGCATCGGCGTGCGCATCGAAGATGATGTGGTGGTGACCCCCAACGGTTGCGAAATTCTTACTGGCGGTGTGCCTAAGACCGTTGACGAGATCGAGGCCCTGATGGTGGTTTCCGCCGAGGTCGCGTAGATGGCAACCTTGGCGATCATCGGAGGCGGGCTGGTTGGTGCGAGTTTGGCGTTGGCGGTGCAAAGTGGAGCGAAACAGCGCGGCTGGACGATCGAGCTGATCGAGCCGTTCGAGCCGGACAACCACTACCAGCCCAGCTATGACGCGCGTTCTACCGCGTTGTCCTACGGGACTCGGCTTATCTACCAGCGCCTGGGTATATGGGATCAGATCGCCGAACGTGCAGAGCCAATCACCGATATCCATGTATCCGACCGCGGACGTGCAGGTGTCACCAGGCTCGACGCCAGTAGTCAGCGTGTGCCGGCGCTGGGTTATGTGGTGGAAAACGCCTGGATCGGCCGTTGTCTCTGGCAGGCCCTCGATGACGACATAGTGGTTCGCCATTGCCCTGCTGAAGTCGAGCAGATGCGAGCCGTGCCGGGCGGCTATCAGCTGACATTGACTGACAGTCAGACGCTCGACTGTCATCTCGCGGTTCTGGCCGATGGTGGTCGCTCAGGCCTGCGTGAGCAGCTCGGCATCAGGATCAAGCAATCGCCCTATGGGCAGACGGCGCTGATCGCCAATGTTACGCCCGGTATGGCGCACGGCGGTCGCGCGTTCGAGCGCTTCACCGATGAGGGGCCGATGGCGTTGCTGCCGCTGCCGGATAACCGCTGCGCTCTGGTCTGGACTCGGCCGGAACGGGATGCAGCGCGTCTTGCCGCGATCCCTGAAGCGGAGTTCCTCGAAGAGCTTCAGCAGGCGTTCGGCTATCGGCTTGGCGGTTTCCAGCAGGTTGGCGCGCGGCACCTCTATCCGCTTGTGCTGATCGAAGCTGAAGAGCAGGTTCGCTCTGGGCTGGTCGTGCTGGGTAATGCTGCGCACAGCTTGCACCCTGTCGCCGGGCAGGGTTACAACCTGTCCCTCCGTGACACCGAGGCCCTTGCGGTCGCGCTCTTGAGCAGTTCGGCGCCGCCGGGCGACCTGAGCGTTTTGCAGGCTTATCATCGCAAGCAGCGTTCGGACCAGCGCGTCACGGTGGGTTTTTCCGATCAACTGACCCAGCTGTTCGGTGATTCGGGTCGCCTTTCCATTGCCGGGCGAAATCTTGGGTTGCTGGGGCTGGATCTGCTGCCCCCCGCCAAAGCCTGGTTCGCGAGACAGGCAATGGGACTGGGCGTACGCGAACGTTAGGGGCGCGTTGAATGCTCCGTCTATGCGGGACCGGTAACTGCCACGCTGAACCGTAAGGCACGCTGCCCGAGCGAGCGTTAACGCAGTCGAGCGGACCTACCACATTTGCAGGCTAGGCGAACAGGAGAGAGCAGCAATGCAAGCGGACCTCATCATCGTTGGCGCTGGGATGGTTGGCAGTACCTTGGCCCTGGCCCTGCAGGACTCCGGCCTCACCATCAAACTGGTCGACGGCGGCCCGCTGGAAGTGCAGCCGTTCAAATCCTCGGACTCCTTCGAGCCTCGCGTCAGTGCCCTGTCGGCTGCCAGTCAGCGGATTCTCCAGCGTGTGGGCGCCTGGCGGGGGATTGTCGGTCGACGCGCTAGTCCCTATCTGGACATGCACGTGTGGGACGGCTCCGGCACTGGCCATATCGATTTCTCCGCCGCCGCGGTGCATGCCGATGTACTGGGTCACATCGTCGAGAATCGTGTCGTGCAGGATGCTCTGCTGGAGGCGCTGAAGAGCCGTGGTTCGGTGGCGCTCAAGGGCAACGCGCGTCTTGAGCAGCTGCAGCAGAACGATAACGGTTGGACGCTGACGACGGATGACGGTCAGCAGCTGAGCGCCGGGCTGATAGTCGCTGCCGACGGTGCCAACTCTACGGTCCGCCAACTGGCCGGCTGCGAAACCCGCGAGTGGGATTATCTGCATCACGCCATAGTCACCAGCGTGCGCTGTGTTGAGCCGCACCAGCAGGCTGCGTGGCAGCGTTTCACCGACGAAGGACCGCTGGCGTTCCTGCCCTTGCAACGGGAGGGTGACACCCATTGGTGCTCCATCGTCTGGTCTGTCACGGAGCCCGAGGCGCAGCGGCTGATGGCGCTGGACGATGATGCGTTCTGTCGGGCGCTTGGTCGCGCCTTCGAATATCGCTTGGGTGAGATAGCCGAGGCCGATCCGCGCTTATGCATCCCGCTGCGCCAACGCCATGCAAAGCGTTACGTACAGCCCGGGTTGGCATTGATTGGCGACGCTGCTCACACCCTTCATCCGTTGGCCGGGCAGGGCGTCAACCTTGGGTTGCTCGACGCAGCGGTGCTTGCAGAAGTGATCCAGGGCGCGGTATCGCGTGGTGTTCGGCTGGGTGACCCGCGGGTGTTGGGGCGTTTCGAGCGGCGCCGGATGCCCCATAACCTGGCCATGATGGCGGCAATGGAGGGGTTCGAGCGCTTGTTCCAGGCCGACCCACTGCCGCTGCGCTGGTTGCGCAATGCCGGGCTGAAAGGTGTTCAGACTCTGCCCGCAGCCAAGGCGCTGTTCGTTCGCCAAGCACTGGGTTTGAGCGGAGATATGCCGGAGCTGGCTAGGCTCTGATCGGTTACGGACCCGCCGCTGATGATGCGCGAATTGTCGTGTTGAGAAAGTAAATGACATTCACTATTATTCAGTCTCTGAACAAATCATGAGAGGCTGATCCATGCAGGCAAGCAAAGGTTTACTCGCCGTTCTCGCGCTCACCGCGCTGTCGAGTGCTGTACAGGCTGCCGAGGAAGTAGTGGTCTACTCTTCGCGGATCGATGAGCTGATCAAGCCGGTCTTCGATGCCTACACGGCCAAGTCCGGCGTCGACGTCAAGTTCATCACGGACAAGGAAGCGCCGCTGATGGCCCGCATCAAGGCCGAAGGCGAAAACACGCCGGCGGATCTGCTCCTGACGGTAGATGCTGGCAACCTCTGGCAAGCCGAGCAGATGGGGATCCTGCAGCCGATGAACTCGGCGGTAGTTAACGCCAACATCCCTTCGCAGTACCGCTCCTCTACTGATGGCTGGACGGGTTTGTCGCTGCGGGCGCGGACCATCGTTTATTCACCCGAGCGTGTGGAAGAGGGTGAGCTGACGACCTACGAAGCCCTGGCCGACAAGAACTGGGAAGGCCGTCTGTGCCTGCGGACCAGCAAGAAGGTTTATAACCAGTCCCTGACCGCTACCCTGATCGAAACCCATGGCGCCGAGAAGACCGAAGAAATCATCAAGGGTTGGGTCAATAACCTTGCTACAGACGTGTTCGCCGACGACACCGCGTTGATTCAGGCAATCGATGCCGGTCAGTGTGATGCAGGTATCGTCAACACCTACTACTTCGGCCGCTTGCATGCGCAGAACCCGGATCTGAAAGCCAAGCTTTTCTGGCCGAATCAGGATGGCCGCGGTGTACACGTCAACCTGTCGGGCATCGGCCTGACCAAGCATGCGCCGCACCCCGAGGCTGCACGCAAGCTGGTCGAGTGGATGACCACCCCCGAAGCGCAAAGCATCTTTGCCGATATCAACATGGAATTTCCGGCGAACCCCGAGGTGAAATCTTCGGCTGAGGTCTCTGCTTGGGGTGATTTCAAGGCGGACACTATCCCGGTCGAAGTTGCCGGCAAGCGTCAGGCTGAAGCGATCATGCTGATGGACCGCGCCGGCTGGAGGTAAGGCAGCTGTACCAGCGGCAAGCCTCAAGCTCCAAGCTTCAAGAAAAGGCAGTCCGAACTTGACAGCTTTTCGGCGCCCTCCACCACACTGATTCG
>NZ_JAMOIE010000068.1 GCF_024448935.1 Stutzerimonas stutzeri | reverse complement strand
TCAGCCGATGACTACGCTCGGAGCTGATCGCCCATCAGGCTATTGGCTTGCTTGCGTACCTGCTCAAGCAGCTCAAGCTGCGCGGCGGACGGCGATTCCTGGGCTCTTACCAGCGCATAGAGCGGTACGGGGATCAGCGGTTCCAGGGGGCGTGCCTGCACCCGCTGCCCGTCCCCTGCCTGCGCAGTCAGCGGATCGACCAGCGCCAACCCTTGCCCGGCGGCCACCAGCGTGCGTGCCAGTTGGTACGTCTGTACCCAGGTATCGATGCGCGGCGGCGGATCGAGCGCTTCCAGATGGCCGCGCAGCAGGCCGCCGAGCGCATCATGCGTATCCAGACCGATCAGCGGGGCGTCGGCCAGTTGCTCCAGCCGAAAGGGATGCGAAAGCGTTTCATCTGACCACCAGCCGACCGGGGCAATCACCATCATCTGTCCCTGCGCGAGGAGCTGGCTGCTCAAACCCGGATGCTCCACCGCCTGCAAGGTCAGCCCTAGATCGGCCTCGCGCAATAACAAGGCCTGGGTGATTTCTGCGGTGTGCTGGGTTGCCAGATGGCATTGCGTATTGGCGAATCGCGTACGCCAGTGGCGCAGCGCCTCGGGCACCAGCGCCTGCGCCAATGCGGGCGTGCAGATCAGCCGCAACGCGCGCTCCTCGCCCCGACCGAGGTTGCCGGCCAGCCGCCGGAGATTCTGCAGATCGGCGGCGAGCCGCTCGGTTTCCTGCTGCAGGATCCGCGCTTCGGCGGTTGGTTGAAGCTTGCCCCGCACCCGGCTGAACAGCGCAAAACCGAGCTGCTGCTCGGCATGCTTGAGAATCTTGCTCGCCGCAGGCTGCGAGATGTGCAGCAACTGCGCGGCGGCGGTCAGGCTGCCGGTCTGCAGGATGGCCTGGAACAGTTCGATGTGGCGAAGGCGCATGCGCAATGCTCTGATCTGACTGTCGAAGCATAACCATAACTTCGGGTTATGGGTTACCTCCATCCTTTCATTGGCCGCTTCGCTCCTGTTGCTTCTAGGCTGCTGTCATCAAACGTCTGGGAGCGGCAGGATGCGAATCGCGATAATCGGTGGCGGTGTGATTGGGCTGACTACGGCCTACGCACTAGTGCGCCAGGGACATCAGGTCGAGCTGATCGAAAAGCGTGATCAGGTGGCGTTGGAGACCAGCTTCGCCAACGGCGGCCAGCTCAGCTATCGCTACGTATCACCGCTGGCCGATGCAGGTGTTCCCATGCAGGCGCTGGGCTGGATGTTGCGCGGCAACGATGCGCCTCTGCGGTTCCGGCCGAAAATCAGCAGGCAGCAGTGGCGCTGGTGTTTGCGCTTTCTGCTCGCCTGCCGGCACTCCACCAATCGGCGTAACGCGCAGCACTTGCTACGCCTCGCCCTACACAGCCAGCAAGTGCTGCGCAGCTGGCGGGAAGAAGACGGCCTCAGTGACTTCGGCTGGCGCGCCAACGGCAAGCTGGTGATCTATCGCAACCGAGCCGGTTTCGAAAAGGCAGCTGCCGGGCTCGATGCGAGCGCGGGTCAACTGGTGCTCAACGGCCCGCGTTGCATCGAAATCGAGCCGGCGCTGTTGCCCTTGTCTGGTGAGCTGCACGGCGGCATCTATTCGCCTGGCGACGAGGTCGCCGACTGCCTCTTGTTCTGCCGACGCCTCCTCGAGCGGCTGGAACGATCACCGAACTTTCGCTTGCACTGCGGGCAGGAAGTCGCTGCGCTGCACCAGGAGAACGGCCGAATTCGCTCGTTGAATGTCGGCGACACGCGACTGGACCTGGACCACCTGGTAATCGCCGCCGGCACCGCCAGCGTCGCGTTGTTGCGGCCGTTGGGAATCGAATTACCGATTTATCCACTCAAGGGCTACAGCTTGACGCTGCCGTTGAGCAGTCACATCGGCGTTCCGGAAACCAACGTGACCGATTACGACAACAAGGTGGTATATGCGCGCTTGGGGGACCAGCTGCGGGTGGCCGCGATGGTCGATATCGGTGGCTGGGACGCCAGTCTCGATCAAGGCCGGATCGCCATGTTGCAGCGCCTGGCCAGCGAAACCTTTCCCGCCGCGGGAGACTATCGTACGGCGGCCCAATGGGCGGGGTTGCGTCCAGCGACCCCGGAGGGAACGCCGCTGCTCGGTGCCGCTGCAATCGATAATCTCTGGCTCAACGTGGGTCATGGCAGCCTCGGTTTCACCCTGGCCTGTGGCAGCGCCGACCTGCTTTGCGACCTGATTGACAATCGACGTCCCGCCGTTGCGCTGGACGGCCTCACCCTTGCTTCCTGACTATGTCACCCAAGAGGAATCCACATGACTTTGCAACGTATCGGCAGTAATGAACGCATGTCCGCCGCCGTCACCTTCGCCGACCTGGTCTTTCTGGCTGGCCAAGTACCCGATGACCGCAGCGAGAACGCAGATGGCCAGACCCGACAGGTGCTGGCGAAGATAGACAAACTGCTTGCCGAGGCCGGTTCCGATCGCTCAAGAATCCTCAGTGCGCAGATCTGGCTGACGGACATCGAAGCCGACTTCGCAGCGATGAATGCAGTGTGGAGCGAATGGCTGCCGGCCGGATGCGCGCCGGCACGAGCGACCGTTGAAGCCCGCCTCGCCTCGTCAGATGTGCTCGTAGAAATCATGGTGATCGCCGCCAGCGCCTGATCGACCAGGGCCGGTTCATGCTCCATGGCGGTCGCTGAGATAATGACGTGTCGTCACGGACGATACGGTGGCAAACCCAACCAACAAAAAACATGAGAGGGACTCACCATGAACCAGAAGATCCGTATCGGTTTGCTCGGCTGCGTGCTTGCGGGTTCCCTGGGAGCGAACACCGGCATGACCCAGGAGCGTTTCGTCACTATCGGTACCGGCGGCCAGACCGGCGTCTACTACACGGCAGGCCAGTCGGTGTGTCGTTTTCTCAACCGCGCCGAGGTGCAGCCGGCGATCAAGTGCAACGCGCCGTCTACCGCCGGTAGTGTGACCAACATCATGTCACTGCAAAACGGCGAATATGAATTCGGCTTCATTCAGTCCGATCATCAACATAAAGCCCTGAACGGCCTCGCCCCTTTCGACAAGGGCGGTCCCATCGAAGAACTGCGGGCCGTATTCTCATTGCAGACCGAGATTCTCACCGTGGTCGCCCGAAGCGATAGTGGTATCGAGTCGTTCGATGACCTCAAGGGCAAGCGGGTGAACATCGGTGTGCCCGGCTCTGGTAGCCGTGACACCTTCGACGAAGTGATGAAGGCCAAGGGCTGGACCAACGCCGACTTCGCCCTGGCCGGTGAACTCAAACCCGCGGAGATGGCATCAGCTCTCGGCGATAACAACCTCGACGCCATCACCTACGTGGTCGGTCATCCCAGTGGCGCGATTCAGGAAGCGCTCACCAACGTCAGTGCGAAATTGATTCCCGTTTCCGGTCCGGAAATCGACAGGTTTTTGCAGGACGCTAACTACTACACCGTGGCGCAAATACCGGCCGGAATGTACCCGGACGTTGATTCGGCGGTGCCGTCCATTGGTGGTAAGGCCGTGCTAGCTACCACCTCGAAAACCGATCCCGAAATCGTCTATCAGCTGGTCAAGGCCGTTTTTGACAATCTCGACCGCTTCAAGCGCTTGCATCCGGCGTTTGCCGATCTGGACGCCAAGGACATGATTCGCGTCGGCCTCACCGCACCATTGCATGAAGGGGCCGAGCGTTTCTATAAGGAGAAAGGCTGGCTCTGAAGCTGTTGCGCCGCCCCCGGGGCGGCGTTGCCTCGACGTCTCGTATCATGGCACCAAACAAGCGAGCCGCTTGTCGGCAGCTATTAACCTGTCATTAAGCTGTCGCAACCTCAGCATAACGTCACAGTCCCGTCGATTAGCTATGGAGTTGCACCGTGACTGACGATAATCAAAACCTACTGTTCGGCAACGGCGATGAACTGCCGAGTAACCATTCCGCCAACCCTCACATCCAGGATGTCATCAACCAGGGCCGCCGCAAGGTCGTGGCGAGCGGAGCAGCGTTCGGTGCGCTTGCCTTTCTGGGCGGCCTGCCTTCGATGGCTGGAGCAGCCGAACCGGCCAAGATCGGAAGCGGTCAGCCCTTCCAGCGCCGTAATCGCCTTCCCTTTGGCCCAGTGCCGGTAACCCGCGCCGACACCATCACCGTGCCCGCCGGTTTTTCCGCCAAGGCGTTCATTCCGTGGGGCACGCCAATCTGCGGTGGCTACCCCGCCTTTCTGGAAGACGCCAGCAACAGCGCCGAAGACCAGGCTCAGCAGACCGGCATGCATCACGACGGCATGCATTTCTTCCCGATGGACGCGCGCTTCAAGAGCCGTAAAAGTGATCACGGTCTGCTCGTACTGAATCACGAGTACATTGATGCCCCGCTGCTGCATCCCAACGGCCCAACGGTGGTCAATGGCAAACGCGTGGATGCCGATGAAGTGCGCAAGGAAATCAACGCGCACGGTGTTTCGGTCGTCGAGGTACGCCGTGGCCCTCAGGGAGACTGGTCGGTACTGCCATCCGCTCGCAACCGCCGCATAACGGGCGCGACACCGATGCATATCGAAGGCCCGGCTCGTGGCCATGAGCTGATGAAAACCCGCTACAGCCCGAGCGGTACGTCGACCCGCGGCACGCTGAACAACTGCTCGAATGGCTACACCCCATGGGGCACCTACCTGACGTGCGAAGAAAACTGGGCAGGCTATTTCGCAACGCGAGACGCTGAATTGCCTCGCCACCTGGAGCGCTACGGCCTTCCTTCGAGCGGGCGTTACGGCTGGGAGACCGTTCGCGGCGACGAATTCGAGCGTTTCGATGCGACCGCGACAGCCGCAGACGCGCGAGCCGACTATCGCAACGAGCCGAATACGTTTGGCTGGATTGTCGAAATCGATCCCTTCGACCCGGACTCCACTCCGGTCAAGCACACTGCACTGGGCCGCTTTGGTCACGAAGGCTTGGTGTTTGCACCGCCCAAACCGGGCTGGCCGCTCGTCTGCTACTCCGGCGACGATTCGCAGAACGAATACATTTACAAGTACATCAGTCGCGACAAGTACCGCCCGCAGCGCAGCGACGGCCGGCTACTCGACGATGGCACTCTATATGTCGCGCGCTTCAACCCGGACGGCAGCGGCGACTGGCTGGCGTTGGATATCGAAGACGCAGCCTTCCAGCGGGCTTGCGCTGCAGCAAACGTCAGCTTTGCCGACCAGGGCGAGGTACTGATCAATACTCGTCTGGCAGCGGACATCGTTGGCGCGACCAAAATGGACCGCCCGGAGTGGGGCGCCGTTCATCCCGACACCGGTGAGGTGTATTTCACGCTTACCAACAACAGCTCGCGGCAGGAAACCGACGCAGCCAACCCTCGCGCGCCGAACCCCACCGGACACATCATCCGTTGGCGTGAGCTTGGCAAGAATCAGATCGGCACGCAGTTCCAGTGGGATCTGTATTTGCTCGCCGGGCCACAGAGTGACAGCCGGGATCCGCGCGGTCGGCCACTGACTGACGAAAACATCATGGCGAGCCCGGACGGGCTTTGGTTCGACGACGAGGGACGACTCTGGATCCAGACCGACATGAGCGGAAGTCAGCTCGGAAGCGGCCCCTTCGGCAACAACCAGATGCTGGTATCAGACCCGAAGAGCGGCGAAACCAAGCGCTTCCTGGTCGGACCCCAGGGAGCCGAGGTGACCGGTATCACCGCTACTCCGGACTTCCGCACGCTGTTTGTGAACATCCAGCATCCGGGGGAAGGATCAACGCCAACGGAATACACCAGCACCTGGCCCGACGGCCCAGGTCGCAGGCCGCGTTCGGCGACGGTGATCATCACGCGTGACGATGGCGGGCGTATTCTCTAGCCCAAGCGCGGCGTCCGGCTCCGCCCGGACGCCTACTCGGCTGCAGCGTCAGGGCTGATGAACAAAGCCCAGGATGACATGAACAAGGCGGCAATCAGCGGCCCTATGACGAAGCCATTCAGGCCAAACAGGGCGAGACCGCCCAAGGTCGAGATCAGCACCAGATAGTCAGGCATCTTGGTGTCCTTACCCACCAGGATCGGCCTGAGGAAGTTGTCTACGAGGCCAATCACCAGAATGCCGTAAAGCGTCAGGATCACGCTCTGGATGACCATGCCCTGTACCAGGAAGTAGATCGCGACCGGCGCCCATATCAGCCCGGCACCGATTGCCGGCAGCAAGGATAGAAACGCCATCAGCACGCCCCAGAGCAACGCTGCCGGTATCCCAAGAATCGCGAAGATCACTCCGCCGAGAAATCCCTGGGTAACCGCTACCACGATGTTGCCTTTGACGGTGGCGCGAACCACCCGGGTGAACTTGCTGAACAGCCTGCGTTTCTGGTTATCGCTCAGCGGCAGCGCGCGGCGGATTTTCACAACCAGATCGCGCCCGTCCCGGATGAAGAAGAACAGCAAATACAGCATCACGAAAAAGCTGACGAAGAACTGGAAAGTGCCCTGCCCGAAACTGAACGCCTTGGTCGCAAGGTACTGGCTGCCCTGCAAGGCGCCACTGGCAAGGCGTTCACGCAACTGATCCAGATTGCCAAAACCGAAGCGTTGCAACTGCTGCTGCAGCGAGTCCGGCAGCATCGCTTTCACCCCACCCACGAACTGGCCGACGTCAAGCTCACC
This sequence comes from Stutzerimonas stutzeri, assembly GCF_024448935.1. Classification (GTDB taxonomy): domain Bacteria; phylum Pseudomonadota; class Gammaproteobacteria; order Pseudomonadales; family Pseudomonadaceae; genus Stutzerimonas; species Stutzerimonas stutzeri_AO. Next base: position 20,413 of record NZ_JAMOIE010000068.1, on the reverse strand, counting down.
ACTTTCCATCTGTTGGTAGAGTGACGAGCCTTCCTGGACCAGAAGACCGGTAATCACAATCACCGGGAGCACCGCAACGATCAGGCTAACCAATAAGGTGATGATCGCTGTCAGGTTTCGCCGATGCCCCATATGGCGCTGCAAGCGGCGTTGCAGCGGCGAAAAGATGATTGCCAGAATGACCGCCCAAAATACCGCCCCGTAAAACGGATAAAGGATCCAGCCGAAGGCAATGCTCACGACGAACAACAGAGCAAGAAAGACTTTCTGCTCAAGGGTTGATTTCACGAATGCATCCTATCGCTGCGGTTGTATCCGTTAGTCAGCTATTGTCGCCAGGAGTGCTGATAGTGATGGAGTGAACGCGCCATTGCAACAACGGCGCGTGCGGCACCCGGGAAGCGTTAGAGCGTCATTGCGGCAATCCAGCCGAATGCAAGTAGTGGCAGGTTGTAATGCAGGAAGGCCGGCACCCCGGTGTCCCAGATATGATTGTGCTGGCCATCAGCATTCAACCCGGCGGTTGGGCCAAGGGTCGAATCCGACCCGCCCAAAACGCCGTCAGCAAGAGCGCCCGCAATCAACGCCACCACCACTATGGACCCTGCACAGACCAAGAGAATCAGCATGATGCCGACTGCCGCTACCACTGCATTCATTCCAACTCCCGAAAGCGGCGAACCCCGATAAAAAGCCGGGCACTATGCCCCAAGCTCGAGGGAGGATCAAAAGCGTCGCGCAAGCAGTGGTAAAGTTGCACCCGGCAGGCTGCTGTCCAGCGACGACAGGCAAGTACAAAGCAGTAGAATGCAGCCTTTCGCCTTATCCGGATGCACCAGTGGAAATATTCAAAGAGTTCACCTTCGAGTCCGCCCACCGCTTGCCCCACGTACCCGAGGGGCACAAGTGTGGCCGTTTGCACGGGCACTCGTTCCGAGTCGCGATCTATCTCGCGGGCGAGGTGAACGCCCAGACGGGCTGGATTCGCGATTTCAGCGAAATCAAGCAGGTCTTCAAGCCCATCTACGAGCGGCTCGACCATCGCTATCTGAACGACCTGCCGGGCCTCGACAACCCGACCAGCGAAAATCTCGCGATATGGATCTGGAACGAGCTGAAACCGTTATTACCGGAGCTCTCGCGGATACGCGTCCATGAAACCTGCACCAGTGGCTGCGAATACCGCGGCCAGTGACCGCGCAAGGCCTAGTCAGCGCTGCTTTGCGCGCTTCACCGGGCAGGTAAATCAGTCAACAAATGGCGCCCCGCTGGCAACCCGGGCAACCTTCGCTTCCATGGCCAGGTAGTGGGACCTCCATGCAGGACCCAGCCGCGCACCGATTTACAGCTAGCTTTCGAGGCTGGCAAGGCGCTTCAGGAACGACGCTTCGTCATCCACTTCCAGCCCCAGTTCGTTGGCTTTGGCCAACTTGGAGCCGGCGCCCGGCCCAGCCACCACGACACTTGTCTTCGCCGAGACTGAGCCGGAAACCTTTGCGCCCAAGGCTTCCAGCCTTGCCTTGGCGTCGTCCCGGCTCATGCTTTCCAGCGTGCCCGTCAGCACCCAGGTCTGGCCGGCCAGCGGCAAGCCATCCGCGGCCTTTCTTTCGCTCTCCCAATGCATGCCGAATTCCTTCAACTGGGCTTCGATGGCACGGGCGCGCGCAGCGTTTGCCGGGTCGTCGAAATAGTCGCGCAATGCGCGGGCCGCCTTTTCGTTGAGCCGTTCAACCTGACGCAAGTCCAGCCAGTCGGCTTCGATAATGTTTTGCAGACTGCCGAAACGATCGGCAAGACGTTGGGCGCCGGTGGTGGCGATAAAGGGGATATTCAGCTTGTCGAGCAACCCGGCCAGCGTCGCGCAAGCTGCGAACTCCGGATGCACGTCGCCCTCCTCCTGCAGTTGCACACCGCGCGCGCGCAACTGCGCAATGACGGACTGGTTATGGTCATCATCGAAGAAGCTGTGAATTTCGTGGGCGACCTCCAGGCCGATATCCGGCAGATAGACCAGCACATCGGGCAATGCTCGACTGATGCGATCCAGCGACCCCAAGGCCCGCGCCAGCAATTTCGCAGTGCCTTCGCCAACGTCCGGGATACCCAGGGCAAAGACGAAGCGCGCCAGGGACGGCGTGCGGCTGGCATCGATCGACTTGAGCAGATTGCGGCTGGAAACCTCGGCGAAGCCCTCCAATGCCAAAACTTGCTCGAAGCTCAGGCAATAGAGATCCGCCGGCGAACTGACCAGCCCTGCATCGACCAACTGCTCGACTATCTTGTCACCCAGGCCATCGATGTCCATGGCCCGGCGGGAGACGAAATGGATGATCGCCTGCTTGAGCTGAGCCTGACAGGCCAGACGGCCAACGCAACGATAGATCGAACCTTCACTTACCGATTCCCGCCCCTTGCTGCGTTTGATCAGCTGGGTGCGTTCGACGGCTGAGCCGCAAACAGGACAATGCTCCGGCACATGCACGGCACGCGCACTGTCGGGCCGGCGCTCCGGAATGACCCCGAGGATCTGCGGAATGACATCACCGGCGCGCCGCACGATCACCGTATCGCCGATCATGACACCCAGTCGGGCGACCTCATCCATGTTGTGCAATGTGGCATTGGATACCGTCACGCCGGCGACCTGTACCGGCCGCAGCCGCGCAACCGGCGTGATGGCGCCAGTGCGCCCAACCTGGAATTCCACATCGAGCAGTTCGGTCACTTCCTCGCGTGCCGGAAACTTGTGCGCGATCGCCCAACGTGGCTCGCGAGCACGAAAGCCCAGCTCGCGTTGCTGAGCCGTCGAGTTGACCTTGAACACCACGCCGTCGATTTCATAAGGCAGCGCGTCGCGCTTCGCCCCAATGGCCTGGTAGTAGTCGCGGCATTGCTGCACGCCTTTGACCAACTTGAGCTCTCGGCTGATCGGCAAGCCCCAGCCCTTGAGCGCCTCGAGGATGCCGATATGGGTATCAGGCAAATCGCCGTCGCTGCGGCCGATGCCATAGGCACAGAACTCCAGAGGGCGGTTGGCGGTTATCTTCGAATCCAGCTGGCGCAGGCTGCCTGCGGCGGCGTTTCGCGGGTTGGCAAACGGCTTGTTACCCGCCTCCAGCTGGCGTGCATTCAACGCCTCGAAGCCTGCCTTGGGCATGTAGATCTCGCCACGTACTTCCAGCACCGCGGGCCAGCCGGTGCCGTGGAGCTTCAGCGGAACATTGCGCACTGTGCGTACGTTTGCGCTGATGTCCTCACCGGTGCTGCCGTCACCGCGAGTCGCACCACGCACCAGCTTGCCGTTTTCGTAGAGCAGGCTTACGGCCAGGCCGTCGAGCTTCGGCTCGCAGCAGTATTCCAGCTCGACGCCAGCGCCGAACAGGTCGCCTGAAGGCAGGCCCAGGCCTTCACGGGCGCGACGATCGAAGTCGATCAGGTCCTGTTCTTCGAATGCATTGCCCAGGCTGAGCATTGGTATCTCATGGCGGACCTGGCCGAAGGCCGCCAATGCCGCGCCGCCGACGCGCTGGGTAGGCGAGTCCGGGCTGACCAGCTCAGGATGCTCGGCTTCGAGTGCTTTGAGTTCATTGAACAGGCGGTCATATTCAGCGTCGGGAACGCTGGGCTCGTCGAGCACGTAGTACCGGTAGTTGTGGGCGTCGATTTCGCTGCGCAGTTCGGCAATGCGTTCTGCGGCGGTCTGGGCGGACGTCATGGTAGGTGGGCCATAGCAGCAGGCTGGACCGACGGGAAGCAGCGCGCCGGGCGGCCTTAAGTTGATGTTCTGCGCAGGATTTTAACCTGTTTGCCTGACGGCATGGGGCATCGGGCGGGAGGGCTGATGCCCAGCTTGTGGGGCCTATGTGGCATAGGCAACAGGTCGCAAGTGGCTTGTGCACAAAACCGCTCGTAGAGCGGTTTTTTGGGTTCAACGCTTGGTCGTCATCTGCCTGCGTTCGTAATCGGCGATGCGTTGGCGATAGTGCTCGATGGTCTGAGCCGTCAGCACGCTGCGCTGATCATCCTTGAGCTCGCCGTTCAGCTCCTGCGACAACTTCCGAGCGGCGGCGACCATGACATCGAAAGCCTGTTTCGGATGGCGCGGACCGGGCAGACCCAGGAAGAAGCTCACCGCCGGCGTAGTGAAATGGTCAATGTCGTCCAGATCGAAGGTTCCAGGCTTGACCGCATTAGCCATGGAAAACAGCACTTCACCGTTACCCGCCATGCTCTCGTGGCGATGGAAGATGTCCATCTCGCCAAAGCGCAAGCCGCTTTCGAGGATGTTCTGCAGCAGTGCGGGGCCACGGAAGCCATGCGTATCGCGAGAAATCACATTGATAACCAGCACTTCCTCTATCGGAGGCAGGTCCTCATCGGGCTCGCTGAGCTTTTTTCCATCATCCGCTACCGGGTCAAGCAGCGTAGGGACCGGAGCATCATCGCTGGAAAAATGCAGGTCGCCTTGGCGTGGTTCTGCGCTGCGACGCTTGCCGGTCTCACGTGCGCTCATCGAGGGAAGATCGGTTTCGTCCAGTGAGGGCTCGTTGTTGCGACGCACGACACGCGGCGGGCCCAACAGCTCGTTCGACTCGTCTTCAGCGGGAAGATTACTCGCGATATGGCTGTCCAGCTTGAATTTCAACTTGCCCTTGCTACCACGCATCCGCCGCCAGCCGTCAAAAAAAATGCCGGCGATGACAATGATGCCGATGACGATCAGCCACTCGCGCAGACCGATATCCATTAATGCTTGAACCCCTGAAATCGATGATAAAGACGCAGATTCACAGCCGCTGAACAGGCTCCTCTGCGCATCGTAAAATTGCGCTCTAAACTATCACGACGAATGGTAGATTTGCACCGCCCGGCACGGCTCTTTTATCGGTCGATGAGCACCTTCCACTGCGCTTTAAACCGAGCGCCCTCACGCCTCCACCAGTGCCACGGCCTGCTCCACATCAACCGCGACCAGCCTTGAACAACCCGGCTCGTGCATGGTGACTCCCATCAGCTGGTCGGCCATTTCCATCGCGATCTTGTTGTGCGTGATGTAGATGAACTGCACCTTTTCCGACATTTCCTTGACCAGACGCGCATAGCGCCCGACGTTAGCGTCATCCAAAGGCGCGTCCACTTCGTCCAGCATGCAGAACGGTGCCGGGTTGAGCTGAAAGATCGCAAACACCAATGCCAGCGCCGTCAGTGCCTTCTCACCGCCTGACAGCAGGTGAATGGTGCTGTTCTTCTTCCCGGGTGGTCGCGCCATGATCGCCACCCCGGTATCGAGTAAATCTTCCCCGGTAAGTTCCAGATAAGCGTTGCCGCCACCGAAAACCTTTGGGAAAAGCGCCTGCAGACCGCTATTGATCTGATCAAATGTGTCCTTGAAGCGATTGCGGGTTTCCTTGTCGATCTTGCGAATGACGTTTTCCAACGTATCCAGCGCTTCGGCAAGGTCGTCGTTCTGTGCATCGAGGTAACGTTTACGTTCCGATTGCTGCTGATATTCATCGATCGCCGCGAGGTTGATCGGCCCGAGGCGCTGGATGCGGGCACCCAGACGCTCGAGTTCGAGGTCCCACTCGGTCTCGCCGGCCTCGGCGGGCAACGTCGCCAGTACGCCATGCAGATCGAAGCCCTCCTCGTGCAACTGGTCCTGTACCGTCTTGCGCCGAACGCTAAGGGCCTGCCAGTCCATCCGCTGCTGCTCCAGCTGGCCCCGCAGCAACTGTGCCTGCTGCTCGGCCTGGGTTCGGCGCTTCTCGGCGTCGCGCAATTCGCGATCAGCATCTTCGAGGGCCAAGCGTGCCAGCTTGAGCGCGCCTTCAACGCCCACGCGCCGCTCCAGCAGCTCCTCGAGCTTGATGCGCAGCTCTTCCAGAGGCGCCTCGCCCTCCTCCAGATTCAAGCTCAGTTGTTCGCGGCGTTCGACCGCACGCTCGAATTGCTGCTCAAGACGCTCAAGCGCTTGGCGGATCGAATCATGCTGGGCCCTTAGCGAACCGATTCGGACGGCCAGTTGATGCGCATGGTCCTTGTGCTGTCGCGCGTCCTGGCGAACCCGGTCCAACTGCTCGCGAATGCCGTCACGGCTTGCCAACAGTGACTCGCGCTGTTCGGTATCGGCGGCCATCGCGTCGAGCGCATCTTGCAGATGCAGGCGCGACTCGCCCAGTTGCTCGATTTCCAACGCGCGCTGCCCGGAAAGCTCGACGAGCTCTTCGTCCAGCCGGCGGCAGCGCAAGCTCAGCTGTTCCAGCCTGGCCTGGCTGGCCGACAGGCGTGCGTTCAATTCGCCTTGCTGACGAGACAGATCCTGATGCTGACGGCGCTGCTGTTCCCGGCGCTCCTCCTGTTCGCGTTGTGCCTCGCGCAGCTGCCCGAGTTGCTCCGTCAACTGCTCAAGACTCGCCTCGCACTCATCACGTTCGGCCTGCAACCGCGCCAGTTCCTGGCTGCGCGCCAGCACTCCGGACTCGGCCTCTCCAGCCCGCCTGATTCTTAGAAAGTGTCGACCAATCCAGTAGCCATCAGGACTGATCAGGCTGTCGCCCTCGCCGAGTGAGCCACGTGCCGCCAACGCCTGATCGAGGTCGCCCGCAGTGCGCACCCGGCCGAGCCAAGGCGAGAGGTCCATGACGGACTCGACCTTATCCAACAGGCTTGCGCTGATTGCACCGGCGCGCTGCGTGGCGCTGACCAGACGCAGATCGCCCTGCTCAAAGCCGTTCAGGTCCAAGTCGTCGAAGCTGTCCAGCAGCACCGCTTGCAGATCCGCGCCCAGCACGGTCTCGACCGCCAGCTCCCAGCCCGGCTCTACGCGAAGCCCTTCGGCCAGACGCGGCCGCTGGTCGAGCCCTCGCCCATGCAGCCAGTCGGAAACGCCTTTGCCCGGGTCCATGGCAGCCTGCTGCAGGGCCTCAAGCGAAGCAATACGGCCACCCATACGCTGCAACTGCCCCAGCGCTTCCTGCTCGGTTCGACTCGCCTGCTGCAGGTGCTCGCGGAGCAGCTCGAGCTGTTGCTCGGTTTGTTCCTGCGCCGTGGATAGCGCTTCCAGACTCAGCTCGCCAATGGCCAGCTGCTCTCCTATCTCGGTCACTGCGGCGTCCTCCGGATCGCCGGCGAGCGAGGCGCGTTCGTCCTCCAGGCGCCGCTGACGTTCTGCCAGGCGCTCTAGGCTTTGTTCCAGCTGCTGGATGCGCGACTGCTGGACTTCCGCCACCCGGCGCGGCTCGGCGCTCTGCTGGTTGAACCGCTCCCACTGTTCCTGCCAGAGCTGCATTGCCGCCTCGGCTTCTTCGAGCTGGGCGGCAGATTCTTCGGCCGTCGCGCCTGCAATTTCCTGCTCCGGCTCGAGCATGGCCAACTCTTCGCCAAGCGTGGCGAGCACGGTGCGGTCATGCCCCAGGTGGTATTCAGTTTCCAGCCGGGCTCGCTCGGCTTCGCGCAGATCGTCCTGCAGCTGGCGCAAGCGCTGTTGACCATGCTGAATGCTCTGCTCGACCCGGGCGATATCGCCGCCGACGGAATAGAAGCGGCCCTGGACCAGATTGAAACGCTCCGACAGGTCATGGTGGCCGTCGCGCAAGCGCTCGATGCTGGCATCGGCGTTGCGCTGCTCGGCTATCAACGCCTCGAAACTGACCTCCTGATCGCCGATCACTTGCTCGCGTTGGCCCACCTGTTCGTTCAACGCCTGCCAGCGCAACGCCGACAGCTGGGCCTTCAGCTGGCGCTCCTCGGCTTTGTACTCCTGATATTTCTCCGCCGACTGCGCCTGACGATGCAAGCGCTCCAACTGACGTTCCAGCTCGTCACGCAGATCGGTCAGGCGAGCCAGGTTTTCATGTGTGCGGCGGATACGGTTTTCGGTTTCGCGGCGGCGCTCCTTGTATTTGGAGATGCCGGCCGCCTCTTCGATGAAGTTACGCAGGTCTTCCGGCTTGGCCTCGATCAGCTTGGAGATCATGCCTTGCTCGATGATCGAATAGCTGCGCGGCCCCAGACCGGTACCCAGGAAGATGTCGGTGATGTCGCGCCGACGACATTTCACACCGTTGAGAAAGTAAGTGTTCTGAGCGTCACGCGTGACCCGCCGGCGGATGGAGATTTCTGTGAACGCCGCGTATTCGCCCGGCAACGTGCCGTCCGAGTTATCGAAGATCAGTTCGATGCTGGCCTGGGTCACTGGCTTGCGGGTATTCGAGCCGTTGAAGATGACGTCCGTCATCGACTCACCGCGCAGGTTCTTCGCCGAGCTTTCGCCCATCACCCAGCGCACGGCATCGATGATGTTGGACTTTCCGCAACCATTGGGGCCGACCACCGCCGCCATGTTGCTCGGGAAGCTCACCGTGGTGGGATCGACAAAGGATTTGAAGCCGGCAAGCTTGATGCTTTTCAGACGCATTGAGGCCTATCCGTGGCGGTCGGCGTGATGTACAAGCAGAGTCGCCGTGAACATCGGAAGAAGTCCTGAAGTCGAGTGGATGCTGGCATAAAGCCGCGGAGTCTATCACGCCGCTTTTACCGCATCCTGCGCAGCAGTGCAGCTATCTCGAGCCTACCGCCAGGACGGGTGGGCTTGATGCCCGGACCACTCGTAGGGTGGATGACGCTTTTCTCATCCACCGCGGCCCATCACCCATTCCTGCCGACCCGCAGTTGAGACGGCTGTAAGGCTGGGTCGAGCAACGCTTCGCTTCAGGCCGCCTTATCCTTCATTGTTGGTGGGCTGAAGCCCACCCTACTGAAGCTTGAAGCTTGCGACTGCGGCTCAACCGCCCGTCATGCTCATGAAGCGCACCACCTGGACCTGCTCGTCCGTGCGGAATTCATGTTTCTCAGGTTTGAGCTGCAGCGCATCGACCAACGCCTGGCGCAGCCGCTCACTGTCGCCGGGGTAGCGACGCATCAAGGTCTTGAGATCCAGTGCCCCTTCGTGGCCGAGGCAGAGCACCAGCTTGCCTTCGGCGGTGACGCGTACCCGGTTGCAACTGCCACAGAAGTTATTGCTATGAGGCGAAATGAAGCCCACCTGGGTATCGCTTCCGGCGACTTGCCAATAGCGTGACGGGCCTCCGGTGGTGTGGCTGCTTCGTACCAGCTGGTGGCCGGCTTCGATACGCTCGCGCACGTCCTCGCTGGAGCAGAAAGTAATCTCGCGCTCATGGCTGGAGACGTTGCCCAGCGGCATTTCCTCGATAAAGCTGATATCCAGCCCGCGCCCGATGGCGAAATTCACCAGATCCAGGACTTCGTCGTCGTTACGGCCTTTCTGGATCACGCTGTTGAGCTTGATTCGGTCGAATCCGGCACTGCGAGCAGCATCGATGCCGGCGATCACCTGCGCAAGCATGTCGCGGCGCGTGAGTTCAGCGAAACGTTCACGCTTGAGCGAATCCAGACTGATATTCAGACGTTTGACGCCCGCATCACGAAGCACGGGCGCGAGGGTCGACAGTTGCGAGCCGTTGGTCGTGATCGACAGATCTTCCAGCTCTTCACGGGCACCCAGACGACTCAGCAGGCTCGGCAATCCCTTGCGCACCAGCGGCTCGCCACCGGTCACACGGATCCGTTTGACGCCCAGGCTGATGAACGCATCTGCTACCGCGTAGAGCTCTTCCAGCGTGAGGATCTGAGCGCGCGGAGCGAAGACCATGTCCTCGCTCATGCAATAGGTGCAACGGAAATCGCACCGGTCGGTGACCGACAACCTCAAGTAAGTGATGCGTCGGCCGAACGGATCGACCAACTTTGAATCTTGCATTTCGCTCTCCAGCGGGTTGATGCGCTTGGTGCAAGACTATGCCTGAAAGTGATCCGAGGCAAAGCCAGCTCGCCAGACGGTGAGCTTCGGACAGTGCAGAGCAGAGCCCTCAGTCACCAGGCAAGCGTACTCTGCAATAGCGCCTGCAAACCGTTTCGATGGCGGCCGTGGCGATACGTTCGCAACGATGCTTTGAATGCGCGAGTCCTAGTCGACAATAATCCAAGTCTTTGCCGAACCGGGAGCCTGAGCAGATGGATAACGAAGCCCTCCGATCGATGGGCTGGCGCAAGCGCCTCTACGTCATCATTTTTTTTTACCAACACGTCGGCCGGCAAGCGATTCGACACCTGGCTGCTGGTATTCATCTTGGCCAGCCTAGTGGTTGTAATGTTCGACAGCGTTGCGGCCTACCGAGAAGCATACGGGCCGCTGCTGGCGGGCCTCGAGTGGTTCTTCACGGCCGTATTCGCCATCGAATACCTGCTGCGCATCTATACCCACCCAGAGCCACGCAAGTACATCTTCAGCTTCTACGGTGCGATCGACCTGCTCTCGGTGCTGCCAGCATTCATCGCTTTGCTGCTGCCTGATGCCCAGTACCTGCTTGTGGTTCGCGCAATCCGGATGCTTCGGGTGTTCCGCGTGCTCAAGCTGACGCAATACCTGAGCCAGGCCAATTTTCTGCTGGTAGCGCTAAGGGGCAGCAAGCAGAAAATTATCGTGTTCCTGCTTAGCGTCACCACCCTGGTGTTGATCTACGGCACGCTAATGTACGTGATAGAAGGGCCTGCCAACGGCTTTACCAGCATTCCGATGAGCATCTACTGGGCGGTCGTGACCCTCACTACGGTTGGCTTCGGCGACATCGTGCCCCTCACCCCTCTGGGAAAGGCACTGGCTACATTGGTGATGATCACCGGTTACTCGATCATCGCCGTCCCAACGGGCATTTTCACTGCGGAACTGGCGACAGCCATGCGTGAAGACAGTCTTCACTACCGCTGCCCGAGCTGTGAAAAGCTCAGCCATGAACCCAACGCGTCGTTCTGTAGCCGCTGCGGCACACAACTGTTCAGTCGCAAGTCACTGCAGGACGAGAACATCCAGACCGCGCATGACCCTGAAGCCGACTGAAGCGGGCAGTGTCGACTAAAGCCTCAAACCAGACGCCAGGCATTGGCTCCGAACCGCTCCGGCACGAGGTTGTCACAACTTCTGACTTGCCGCGGGCTGGACGGAGACCTGCATGCCCTTGCTCAAACTGGTGCACTTCGCGGGCTTGCTCTGCTGGTGCGGCACCCTGCTCTACCTGCCGGCGCTGATAGCCGCAGGCACTCGACGCAGTGACCCGATCTTCTACCGTGACCATGCCCATCTGACACGCATGGTCTTCAACCTGATCGGAACGCCGGCCGCCCTGGTCGCCATCGGCTCGGGCACAGCCCTGTTCCTGAACCAGGGCCTGGTCGCCGGCTGGCTGATCGTCAAGCTCAGCGCCGTGGCCGGGATGGTGCTCTGCCACGCACTGTGTGGCGTGTTGGTGCTGCATGTTGAGCGGGCGCCCGAGCAGAGCGTCAGCATTCGTTGTCGTTTTCTTGGCGCAGTTGCCGCAACGTTTATCACCGCGACGCTTTGGCTAGTGCTGGCGAAGCCTTTCTAGCCCATGCCCCGAACCGCTCGATCAACTCGAAGATGCCCATGACCGAACGATCCCATTTTCCGCCCGTGGCTGGATCAGACCTTCTCCAGATCGACCCCGACAGCGTGCTCATAAACCAGCCGACCGCCGAGATAGGCCGCGAGGGAAATCAGCACGGCAGTGATCGCCGACAGGTACAGCGCCCAGAGCTGCATGCTCTGGGCATCGTTCTGGTAACGCAGCAGCCAATTCAGCGAAGCCAGCGACAGCATCATCACGGCGAGGATCGCATGACACCACGCCGTGATCTTCTGGCGGATCTCGCGCACGGTCACCAGATCGATCAGTCCGAAAATGCTGGCGACCCAGCCACCCAGTGCACCCACACCGGACAGCCACAAACCGGCACGCCACCAGAAATCGTCAAGGGTCCAGAGGTGGGCGAGATCGACCGGCAGCAAGCCGGTCAGCGCGGCAACTGGAAAGTGGATCAGCATCGGGTGCAGCGGGTGGCCGGCTATCGCAGCGCGGCTGTGGATGGAATCTCTGTATCGGGCCATTCGACGCTCCGGCAGCTTTTCTCGGGAGTTGGCCGCCGTGCAAGACGAGCCGGCAACCTCATGAAATGGACCACGCTGGCGCTGGCAGTTCCTTTATTGGCTGCCTGCGGCGGTCCGCTGTCATCGCTCAACCCAGCCAGCCACATGGCGCGCCAGATCGCTCATGTCTGGTGGGGCATGTTTGCCTTCGCCACGCTGGTGCTGGTCGCCGTCAGCGCCATCTGGATCCATGCACTGGCACGCAAGCCGCGGGAGACCAGCAAAGAACAGGCGTTGAGGATCAACCGACGCTGGGTCATTGGCGGTGGCATCGTGCTGCCGAGTCTGAGCATCGTTGTTCTGCTGATCTTCGGCATCCCCACCGGGCGCAGCATGATGCCGTTGCCGGTCGAGGGTCAGCAGCCGTTGAAGATTGAAGTCACCGGTCACCAATGGTGGTGGGAGGTGCACTACCCGGACAGCGGCGTGACCACCGCGAACCAGCTGATCATCCCGGCAGGGCGGCTGATAGACGTCAACGTCACCAGCGCCGACGTCATCCATTCGTTCTGGATTCCGCGACTCGGCGGCAAAATGGACATGATCCCGGGTCGCACCAACGTCATTCGCCTGCAGGCGGGTCATACCGGCGTCTTCCACGGTCAGTGCTCGGAATTCTGCGGCTTGCAACACGCCCATATGAAGCTGCATGTCGAAGCATTGGACGAAGGCGGTTTCGATAACTGGATCGCAGCGCGGGAGAACCTCTCTTTTACCCAACGCGCACCGGGCGAAGCCGGCCAGGTATTCGATGAGCGCTGTGGTCAGTGCCACCGTGTCGCGGGGATCACCAACGGCAGTCGCGCCCCGGACCTCTCGGACCTTGCCACGCGGCCAAGCCTCGGCGCCGGCGTGATCGACAACGACCATGACGGATTGCGTCAGTGGCTAGGTGAACACAAGACGCTCAAATTCGGCAACGGCATGCCCGCGCATGACGGCGTTCCGCCGCAAACCCTCGATCAGATTGCCGACTGGCTGGAGACGCTCGCTCCATGACTCGATTCGACCAAAGCCGCAAACCCAGCACGGATCCGGATCAACTGCACGACCAGTTCAACGAAGTCTGGGGCAACCCACGCGGCTGGCGCGCGCTGACCATTGTCAACCACACCACCATCGGCCTGCGTTTTCTGGTCACCGGCGCCGTGTTCTTTTTGATTGGCGGGCTGATGGCGATGCTCATCCGCACACAACTGGCCCTGCCCGGGTATGTGCTGATGGAGCCGGAGGTTTACAACCAGGTCTTCACCATGCACGGCTCGGTGATGATGTTCCTCTTCGCCGTGCCGATGATGGAGGGCCTGGCGGTCTACCTGATCCCGAAGATGATCGGCGCTCGAGACCTGATCTTTCCGCGTCTTTCGTCACTCGGCTACTTCTGCTACCTGTTCGGCGGCATCATCCTGTTGTCCAGCGTGTTTCTCGGCGTCGCGCCAAAAGCGGGCTGGTTCATGTATACGCCGCTGTCGAGCTCGGCCCACATGCCGGGCGTCAACTCGGACTTCTGGCTGCTCGGCATCACCTTCGTGGAGATCTCTGCAGTCAGTGCCGGTGTCGAGCTGGTGGTCTCGATCCTGCGCACGCGTACCAATGGCATGGCGCTGCACAAGATGCCGCTGTACGCCTGGTACATCCTGGTCATGGCGTTGATGATCGTGTTCGGCTTCCCGCCACTGATCCTGGGCAGCATTCTGCTGGAGCTGGAACGGGCTGCCGGCCTGCCCTTCTTCGATCCGTCCAAGGGCGGCGACCCGGTGCTCTGGCAACACCTGTTCTGGCTGTTCGGCCATCCGGAGGTGTACATCATCTTCTTGCCCGGGGCCGGCATCGTCTCGACCCTGCTACCGGTGTTTTGTCAGCGACCACTGGTGGGGTATCGCTGGGTGGTGCTCGGCGTGCTGACCACCGGCTTCCTGAGTTTCGGGTTGTGGGTGCATCACATGTTCACCGTCGGCATTCCGGCATTGGCGCTGGGGTTCTTCTCCGCGGCGAGCATGCTCGTGGCCATACCCACAGGGGTACAGATTTTTGCCTGGATCGCGACATTATGGCTGGGTAAACCGGTCTATCACGTGCCGATGCTCTGGCTGGTGGGCTTCCTGATCGTGTTCGTCTGTGGCGGCCTGACCGGGGTGATGGTGGCGCTGGTGCCCTTCGACTGGCAGGTGCATGACACCCACTTCATCGTCGCGCACATGCATTACGTGCTGGTGGGCGGGATGTTCTTTCCGTTGATGGCCGGGCTCTACTATTGGCTGCCGCACTTCTCCGGCCGTATGCCCTCGCTGCGTCTGGGCCGCTGGGGCTTCTGGCTGGTGTTCATCGGCTTCAACACCACATTCCTGATCATGCACTGGACCGGCCTGATCGGCATGCCGCGACGGGTCTATACCTACGACACCGGTCTGGGCTGGGACCTGCCCAACCTGATTTCCTCGATCGGCAGCTTTATCATGGCCATCGGCATCGGCACCATTTTGCTGGATATCGTGCTGCACTTCCGCTTCGGTCAACCGGCAAAAACCAACCCCTGGAATGCCGACACCCTGGAGTGGGCCACGTGCCTGCCGCCGAGCCCATACAACTTCGTCAGCTTGCCGGACGTCACCGACCGTCATCCGCTATGGAAAGACCCCGACCTGCCCCACAGCATCGCCCGCGGCGAGCATGCCTTGAAGTCCATCGACCATGGCCGGCGTGAAACCTGGGGCTCGGATCCGCTGAGCGGCAAAGCCCGCGAAGTCATTCATTTGCCGGGCAACAGCTGGTGGCCATTCGTGGCGTCGGTGTTTCTGGCGGTGCTCTGCCTGAGCCTGCTGAACAAGTTCTACTGGGTCGCGCTGATCGCTACGGTCGCCACGTTGAGCGTGCTGTTGCGCTGGTCCTGGGAGAACGGCGCCCACCCCGCCGCCGCGCCCGATGCGCAAACGCAACCTGGCGAGCCACCGCTGCATTCGCGGACCTTTGACGGACCCGGCCTCTGGGGAATGGGCGTCACCCTGCTGGCCAACGGCACCCTTTACTTGTCGTTGCTGTTCGGCTGGTTCTACCTGTGGACAGTCTCACCCGAATGGATGGTACCGGAGCATTCCGGCCTGAACGGCTGGCTGATGCTCGCAAGCGCCGTGCTGCTGACGATCGGGACGCTGTGGATGCGACTCGTGCCCGGCCGGCTGCGGCGGGGAAGCGGCGGACGGTTGATGCTCAACCTCGGCGCCATCACGGCGATAGGCGCCGTGCAGTGGGTCATGTTGCTGTGGCTGCTGCTGACGGCGAACCTGAAGGTGACCGAGACGGCGCACGACGCGGTGGTCTTCGTGATACTGGCCTACGGCCTGATTCATTGCGGGCTGGCGACGATTCTCACGCTGCTGCAGACCTTGCGGGTGATGTACGGCTACGTCGGCGACAAGGCGCCCTATGAAGTGGTGGTCGTCGAGCAGCTCTGGTACTACAACCTCGGCGTGGTCTGGAGCGCGTATGCCGCGATTGTCCTGTTCCCGAATGCGTGGGGAGGTGCCTGATGAAGTACAACCGCACGTCCGTCTTCCACCCCATTCAGATTCCGTTTGGGCTGACCATCTGGAGCCTCTGGTTTGCCGCCATGTACGGCTCGCACGCGGTGGCCTGCGGCATCGCACCACCGGACCCCAGCCAGGGCGTATTCAACTGGCTGAACGCAAGCTTCGGCCTGTTCACGGTGCTGGTGATTGTGCTGCTGCTGTGGCTAGGGCGCCGGACCTGGAAGCTGGCACACGAACCCTGCGACCTCAATGATCGGCAGATTTTCGTGCTCAAGGTGTCATCCGGGATTCACTTCATCGCGGCGTTGGCGACGGTATTCGTCGGCATGCAGCTGGTGTTTCTGCCTCCCTGCGTCTGATGAGGCGCCCGTAAGGTGCGCGGCGTTCAGTCGAGCTTCTTGCGTATCCAGTACAGATACGTGCCGTCGTCAGCCTGCTGGTCGACCAGCTCGTGGCCCAGAAACACGCAAAACTTGGGAATATCGCGCTGGGTTGATGGATCGGTCGCAATGACTTTCAAGACGTCGCCCGCAGGCAGATCGCGCACCTTGTTGTGCAGCATCATGACCGGCTCAGGGCAGTTGAGGCCGCTGGCATCGAGCAGCGCATCAGCAGACAGTTCGGTAGTTCGAGACATCAGGGGCTCCAGAAAACAGGTCGCTATTGTCGCGCCAGAAGCAGGCGGCAGGGTTTACAACCGACGCAGATGGCACGTCACTTCCTCGCGGTCATGGTATAGCTGCTTGCAGCCGATGCTCGCCCTCACCCCTCGTTCGGCAAGCCCGTCGGCGATGCGTTCCAAGAGCCGCTTCACCTCGGCGTAGCGCTGCTTCATCGGAAGCTTCAGGTTGACCACGGCCTCGCGGCACAAGCCTTCGCCGATCCAGGTTTCGAGCAGTGCGGCATTCTTTGCGGGCTTCTCGACGATGTCGCAAACCATCCAATCAACAGGGCGTTTGGGGCGGAAGGCAAAGCCATCAGCACGGTAATGGCCGACCAGACCGGACTCGAGGAGCTCTTCGTTCATTGGCCCGTTGTCCACCGCCATTACCTCGATTTCCCGGTTGACCAGCTGCCAGGTCCAGCCGCCCGGGGAGGCGCCGAGGTCAACGGCTGTCATGCCTGGGGCCAAGCGCTCATCCCACTGATCGCGAGGAATGAAATGGTGCCAGGCCTCCTCGAGTTTCAACGTCGAACGACTCGGCGCCTGGCGGGGGAATTTCAGCCGCGGGATACCCATCGGCCACATGGCGCTGTTGTCCGCCTCGGCCAGGCCAACAAAGACCTCACGACCACTCTTGAACGTAAGCAACAGGCGCGGCCCCTGACCGCCCTCCTTCAATCTGCCGGCCTTTTCCAGCGCCTTACGCAACGGGCCCTCAAATTTTCGGCAGAAGTTGGAAAGCGCCTTGCCATCATTGGTGTCCACCACTTCCAGCCACAGGCTGCTGCACACCGGCATTGTTTTGAGGCGTTCGAGCAACACACCGATCCGGTCGGTTTCCGGCAGCGCCAGCCATTCGCCGCGCGCCCACTGCCGGGGAAATATAAGCCGAGCGAACCGCGCACCACGCATCATCCGCTCTGGTCCTGCTGCGTCGTTGCAGATGAACTCGGCACAGGCACCGTCGGCTTTGGCCTTGGCATAGCCGGCCACCTCGAGGCGAGCGGCCTGATCGCTGATCTCGGCGCACACCTCGTTCTCGAAACCGGGGCGGCAATGCAGCAGCAATGTATTCATGGTACGAATCCTACAAGCGGCGCAAGGCGCATCGGCACCAGCACCCCCTACGACAAAAGCCGCACATGATAGCCGAGTGGGGAACCACGGGCTTACTGGTTCGGTCCAGTGTACAGTTGCAGGAGTCGTTTGCGCCCGGCAAGCAGCGCCTTTAGGCCGCTGCGAACACGCTGTCGCGGCCCGACTCTCGTACGCTTCGCCATTTCGATTGGCGGCCAGTTTCGTGGCGAACCCTTTCGCCAGGGGCTAGGTTCTAATGAACGCTCCCGACTCAATCAGCCCGTCCGTGCGGGCATAAGGAGAGACCAATGCCATCCCTGGACAGCCTGAATTGCCGTCGCAGCCTCGACGTGAACGGCAAAACCTACCATTACTACAGCCTCCCCGAAGCGGCGAAGCAACTCGGCGACATCAGCCGTTTGCCGACCTCGCTCAAGGTGCTGCTGGAAAACCTGCTGCGTTGGGAAGATGACGTCACGGTTCGCGCCGATGACTTCAACTCGCTGGCAGTGTGGCTTAAAACGCATACCTCCGAACGAGAGATCCAGTACCGCCCGGCCCGTGTATTGATGCAGGACTTTACCGGCGTGCCCGCCGTGGTCGATCTGACAGCCATGCGAGATGCGGTTTCGCGGGCCGGTGCCGACCCACAGCGGATCAACCCGCTGTTGCCGGTGGATCTGGTAATCGACCACTCGGTGATGGTCGACCGCTTCGGTACCGACAAGGCGTTCGGGCAGAACGTCGATATCGAGATGCAGCGCAACAGTGAGCGCTACGAGTTCCTGCGCTGGGGTCAGCAGGCCTTCGACAATTTCCGCGTGGTACCGCCGGGCACCGGCATCTGTCACCAAGTGAACTTGGAATATCTGGGCCAAGTCGTCTGGACCAAGGAAGAGCACGGCGAAACCATCGCCTACCCTGACACGCTGGTCGGCACTGACTCACACACCACCATGATCAACGGCCTTGGCGTCCTGGGCTGGGGCGTGGGCGGCATCGAGGCGGAAGCGGCGATGCTCGGCCAACCGGTCTCGATGCTGATCCCGGAAGTGATCGGCATGCGCCTGACCGGCAAGCTCAACGAAGGCGTGACGGCCACCGATCTGGTGCTGACCGTGACGCAGATCCTGCGCAAGCACGGTGTCGTGGGCAAGTTCGTCGAGTTCTTCGGTCCAGGCCTGGACCACCTTCCGCTCGCCGACCGCGCGACGATCGGCAACATGGCGCCGGAATATGGTGCCACCTGCGGCTTCTTCCCGGTCGACCAGATCACCATCGACTACCTGCGCCTGACCGGGCGTGACGAGGACCGTATCGCCCTGGTCGAGGCCTATAGCAAAGCGCAGGGCATGTGGCGCGACAGCAGCTCGCCGGACCCGGTCTTCACCGCCACCCTGGCGCTGGATCTCAGTCAGGTTCAGCCCTCCCTCGCCGGCCCGAAGCGTCCGCAGGACAGGGTAACGCTCGGCGACATCGGTGCAAATTTCGATCTGCTCCTGGAAACCAGCGGCAAGACGCAGCAGATCGACGCATCGTTCCCGGTTACCGGCGAAGAATACGGCCTCAAGCATGGCGCTGTGGTCATTGCAGCCATTACCTCTTGCACCAACACCTCCAATCCGAACGTGCTGATGGCCGCAGGCCTAGTGGCGAAGAAAGCGCTGGAGCGTGGCTTGCAGCGAGCGCCATGGGTTAAGTCCTCGCTTGCCCCAGGCTCCAAGGTGGTCACCGATTACCTTGAACGTGCTGGGTTGACCACCTACCTCGACCAGCTTGGCTTCAATCTCGTCGGCTACGGTTGCACCACCTGCATCGGCAACTCCGGACCGCTGCCCGAGGCCATCAGCCAGGCCATCACCGACAACGACCTGATCGTTTCCTCGGTGCTGTCCGGCAACCGCAACTTCGAAGGGCGCGTGCACCCCTTGGTCAAGGCCAACTGGCTGGCATCGCCGCCGCTGGTGGTCGCTTTCGCCCTGGCAGGGACGACCCGGATCAACCTGGACAAGGAGCCGCTCGGCTACGACGAACAGAGTCAGCCGGTCTATCTCAAGGACATCTGGCCGACCAGCGCCGAGGTGAACGAAGCGGTCAGCAAGATCGATGGCCAGATGTTCCGCACCCGGTATGCCGACGTATTCAGCGGCGACGAACATTGGCAATCCATTGCCTTCACCGAAGGCGACACCTACACCTGGAACGACAGCTCCAGCTACGTGCAGAACCCGCCGTTCTTCGAAGACATCGGGCAACCCCTGACGCCGCCTGCGGACGTCGAGAATGCACGGATCCTGGCCCTGTTCGGCGATTCCATCACCACTGACCACATTTCCCCGGCAGGCAATATCAAAGCCAGCTCTCCGGCCGGTGTTTATCTTCAGGAGCTGGGCGTGCAACCGGAGGACTTCAACTCCTATGGTTCCCGCCGCGGCAACCATGAAGTGATGATGCGCGGCACCTTCGCCAACATCCGCATCAAGAACGAGATGCTCGGCGGCGAGGAAGGCGGTAACACGCTGTACCAACCCAACGGGGAGCGCATGTCGATTTATGACGCCGCCATGCGCTACCAGGCTGAAGGCGTGCCGCTGGTGGTCATCGCCGGCAAGGAGTACGGCACCGGTTCCAGCCGCGACTGGGCTGCCAAAGGCACCACCCTGCTGGGCGTCAAAGCCGTTATTGCTGAAAGCTTCGAGCGTATCCATCGGTCGAACCTGATCGGCATGGGTGTACTGGCGTTGCAGTTCGTAGGCGACCAGACCCGGCAAACACTGGGCCTGACCGGTAACGAAAAACTATCGATCCGCGGTCTGAGCGCGGACATCAAGCCCCGCCAACTGCTGAGCGTCGACATCGAGCGCGCCGACGGTTCACGCGACAGCTTCCAGATCCTGTGCCGTATCGATACGCTCAACGAAGTGCAGTACTACAAGGCCGGCGGCATTCTGCACTTTGTGCTTCGTCAATTAATCGAAGGTTGATCGACGAACCGCTACTGCGCCACACGAAACCCGCTGCCGAGTCTGCAGCGGGTTTTTTATTGGTGCGCCATGCCTGGCGCACAACCAAAAAAAAGCGGCCCTAAGGCCGCTTTTCGCGTGGCTTCCGCAGAAGGGAAGCAGA